>JBGPBY010000139.1:0-14738 GCA_041481485.1 Terriglobia bacterium | reverse complement strand
TCGTGGAGTCTTACTTCCTGCGCGGAATCAAAAGGTTTCGCGACAAGGACAAGGGCCTTCCTCCCGGGACGCCGGTTACAACCGCGGACCATCCCATTCAATCCTTCCAGTGGGGGGACTACACGGCCCACTCGGGCACCCGCTACAAATACAAAATCGTTCCAGCGTATGGCACGCCGAAGTTGCTGAATCTTGAAAACGCATCGGGAGTGACGCTCGATATCACAACGGAACCCGAGCTTGGGGATCTCGCCGATGCCGCCTCGGCCGGTCCCGTCCGGCATGACATCTTTTTCAATCGAGGTGTGATCGGTTCGCAGGCTTACGCACGTGAACCGTTCGGCAACGTGGACCCGAACCCGAACGAGCCGACATCCGCGCCGATGGTGTGGCTTTCTCGCGGTCTGTTCGAAGCGCTTTTGCGGATGATCGCTTTCGCCAAAGATGAGAAGTTCGCGTTGCGGGCAGCGTTTTACGAGTTTCGCTATCAGCCGGTCGCCAATGCCTTCGCTAAAGCCGTCGAGGCCGGCGTGGATGTGAAGATTGTTTACGACGCGGAGAGCAGCTACAAGACCGAAAACGAGGAGACCATCGGCCGCGCCGGATTGGATGCGAGCGGCAGCGTCATTCCGCGAACCGTGACCGAAGGGATTCGGCACAACAAATTCGTCGTCCTGCTGAAGAACAATGAACCGATTGCCGTCTGGACCGGCTCGACCAACATTTCGGCCGGCGGAATCTTCGGCCATTCCAATGTCGGACACATGGTGTGGGACAAGGCAGTCGCCAAAACGTATCTGGAGTACTGGGTCCGGCTCTCCCAGAATCTGACATCGACGAAATTGCGGCCGCTGAATCGCGCTGCCACGCCTACACCTCCAGGAAAACCGGCGAAGAACAGCGTCACGCCCTTGTTCAGCGCGCGCGATGACGATAACAGCATCGCGACACTGCAGTGGTATGCCGATCGAATGGCCGAGGCAACGAAAATTGTCTGTATTACATTGGCGTTCAATCTGGACGATGTGTTTGAGCCATTCATCACCCAGGAAAATGACGTCCTCCGTTACATCGTAAAAGACGACGATCTCGGAGTAGGGGAGAGCGTCGGTCACGACCGGGATGTAATCTTCGCCGCCGGAGGGTATCTGGAAGAGGGCGTCCTCGCGAATTTCCTCCGGGAGCGGAGCAATCCCTTGAACACGAACGATTACATCCACACCAAATTCATGCTGGTGGATCCGCTCAGCACCGACCCGCTGGTCGTGACCGGATCGGCCAATTTCAGCAGGCCCTCACAACGCATCAACGATGAAAACATGCTCGTGATTCGCGGTGACAAACGCGTGGCGGACATCTATCTCGGAGAGTACATGCGGATCTTCGATCATCACTACGCGCGCTATATCGTGCGCAAACTTGTGGCGGCAGGATCCGGAGATCCGAACGCCGGCTATCTCAAGGAAAAGTCGGAGGAGTGGGTGCCGCCACATTTCGATACGAAGAGTTACAAATCGAAACGGCGCAAATATTTCGTCGGCTAGACAACGCGAAACCAACTAAAGCATGGTGTTCACGAAACGACTACGCGAGGGTGTCCGCCGCGGCAATATCACGTGCAGCGTTCGCATCTGGCAGCGGCCTCATGTAAAGGTTGGGGGACGTTACCGCGTTGATGACTACGGAGAGATCGAAGTCGATTCCATCGAACAGATCGGTTTCCTCGACATCACGCCCGCGCTCGCACAGGCTTCCGGCTTTTTGGGCGTGCTTGATCTTCTCAAGGTTGCTAAACACGGCAAAGGCGAGAATATTTATCTGGTCCGTTTCCACTACCTCCCGGGGGCCCCTTCCAGGAAGACTGGTGCCTCCAAAGATTATATGGCCCGACTGTGCCGCCCCCAGGCCAAGCCAATTTCTGCGAAGACGGCGAAATCTCTGGATGATGAAAACCGCGGCGAAGACTAAGACGACCTAATTGGCCCCCGCCCGGCCGCAATCACCTCAGATTCGTCGCAAGCGCGATAATCCAAAGCGGGATCTTGTAACAAAAAACCAGCCAAGCAGGAGCAGTATCAGTGTGACCGAGGAGGGCTCCGGAGTCCCGATTGGATCTCCATCATTTGGTGGTGGCAAGATATCCCTGGGGAACGGAAACCATCGGTTAGCGCCTCCGCTGTTCACGAAACCGTTCAGTCCGTCATTCTCGGTGCCGTATCGGAATCCGAGCACATCGTACTGAAGCGCATCAGTACCAAAAAGTGCAACTGGAATTTCGAATGCCAGCAAGCCGCTTTGATCGAGGGCAGCTGCAAACCCTCCGATGTCTATTCCCCACCCGCCGGCGCATCCCGCACCGAAAGGTTTGGCCGTGCAGAGTTCCACCTTGTGGTTCGCTCCGAAGCCATCTCCGCGAATAATGTATTCCACGTCATGGATATTGGACGGCCGCATCGCCTCGATATCCAATGTCAGGTACCACTGAAAGGACTCCGCCTGGCGTCCGAATGAGTCGTGATCGTTGTAGTCGAATCCGTTGGCAAATTGCAGCAGAAAGTTCAACGCCGTTCCGTCACTGGAGATCGATGCTGAGGTAAAAACCGGCGGTGGGTTTGGCGGATCCAAAGTCACGCTCGCAGCCTGAACTGTGCCGATCAGCACGGGAATGAACAACAACACCCGCGTCAGTTGCCGAAACATGGAGCCTCCTGCCAATCACCGTATTGGAGCCGTTCTTCTGTGTGACATAAATCGATGCAGTAGTGAACTGCTCAAACAGGCAGGTGGTGGCTGCTCTTTCTCAGAGACAAACAAAAAAAGACCTCTGCCGTTTCCGGCAGAGGTCTTTGCTGAGAGGTCCGTTCAGCTAGAACTGGAGGCGAAGCGTACCCTGCAACTTACGGGTTTGGGTTCCCTTGCCCGTAATGGATCCGAGACCTCCACCTGCGCTGAGAGTCGGGTTGTTGAGATTCGGGTGGTTCAGGACGTCCGTGGCGTCGAACCGGAGCTGGACGCTCTTGGATTCGCTCACGCGGAACGATTTGCTGAGGTTCATATCCAGGCTCCACCGACCGAACAGAACGACATTGTTATTGCCGGAGTTGCCGATCTGACCCGGCTGGGAGTAGACGAGCAACAACTTCCCGGTGCTGCCGTCGGGATTTCTCTGGGCCAGGGCGGTGATATTGCAGACGGCTGTGCCGGTCGAACTGGTGACCAGGCTGGTGCCCATCTTATCGCCGGGAGTGGTGATCTTGGGATCCAGACATTGCGGATCGGTGACGCCTGTGAACGGGGCGGGATTGCCATAGAACGAGCCCGTGATGGCGCCGGTATTGGCGTTCACCGTGTTCCATTCCACCTGGCCAGTTGGCTGGACCCAGTCCGCAGTGACGTTGTACCGGCAGGAGCTGGGTGTTGCCCTGTAGCAATGGCTTGTTCCCGGCGAAATACTCGCTGGAGTTCCAGTAGCAAAGTTGGCGATGAAGCTGGTCTGCCACCGTTCAAGAAGCCGCGCCACAATACCGGATGTGTTGCCGAAGAGGAGCTTGTTCGGGCCGATCGGCAGCTCAATGGTTCCGTTCGTGCGCAGAGAGTGCAAATTGTTGGCCTGCGCCCCAAAGTTGAGGGACTGCCTCGAGGGATCGAAGTAGTTGGTTGTGGGTTGATTCATCGCCTTCGCCCAAACCCAGGTTGCATCCATGGTGATTCCGTTGATCGGCCGTGTGGATACCCCAACTTGAAGGGAGTGGTAATTGTTATGGCCCAAATTGGCGATGTAGTTGGTTGTACCGAACTGAGGATTGCTGATGAGCCAGTCCTCTGAGAAGCATCGCAGCGGTGTGGCGTTGGAAGCGTTGAAGCCGGAATTGAACGCGACTCCTGTGGGGATTCCGCTCGAATTCAAAGTTATCGTTTGCTGTACGAACGACGCGCCATTTGCTATACGGTCGCAGCCGTTTCGAAGCCCGACCAGCGCAACGCCCCCGATCGTTCCGCCAGTTGCCGGATCGATTGGCGCGGTCTGACGGCCTTGCGCCGCCGTCGGAGTCAGCCCAAGCAAGCTATTTGTGACGGCCAGGAAGTCACCATTCGCCAGGTTGGCCTGGAACGTGCCGCTTCGCCGCAACTGTTCAGCGCCCGTCTGGTAAATGCTGGCGGTGTTGTTTGTTCCAACAAAGCCGAATGATCCCGTTCCAGTTGCTCCAGAAACACCGACGTTCAGGTTCAAGCCCGCCAAAAGCTGGTCGAACAAAACCGGATCGCCATTGGCGTCGCAGGGATTGATTCCTTTCGAAGTATAGTTGGCCGCGTAACCCGTCGCATTGGCCGTGCATGTTCCGGCCCGCGCGTCCGTCAGTGCTTGAAACAGTTCGGGGTTGTTATAGACGTTTGGGGTATTCATGTTGATGCTGCCCTTTTGCCGGCGGGCAAAAGTGCCGATGTACTGAATATTCAAACTCGTCGTGCGCGTGACCTGACGGGTGATCGAGAAATTGAGGTTCTGGGTGTAGGGCGTCTTGTAGTTTGGATCGTAGACATTCACTCCCCCAGCCCCGCCAGCGAAGCGTCCATAAATCGGGACGGCGCCGCCCGGCAAGGAGTTCGGCCGCACCGGAACGAGGGCTGTTACGTCGGCCAGAGTAATGGCACGCGTGTTCAGGATGCTCGCGAAGGTAGGATCGCCGATGGTAGTTGTTTGGGATATAAAGGCCCCGGGTGCATTGGCGATTTCGGCTTCCGTACCGCCCGGTACGTTGTTCCGGACCGCTTGCGCCCCGCCGAACGTCTGCTGGTAGCCGCCGCGGATGCTCGTCTTTCCCTCGCCAAACCAGGGAAGCTGGTAGGCGAAACCAACGGCGGGACCGATGTTGTAATAGCTGACCGGTTCGGATTTGAGGCTCGGATTCGGGCTGCCGGGTCCGACAAACCTGATCGCCGCCACGTAATTGGGGTCGCATGTCGAGACGGGAAGCAGTGCATTCTGCTGCACTCCAGTCTGACAGCTCAACGGAGTCCCGGTCGGGGTCGTTCCATAGCCGGTCAGGAAGAGATTGCCCGGGTGTATGAAAATGCTGAAGGGATCGTTGTTGAACTTGTCGATCGTCGTTTGCGCCACGCGGGTGGCGCCGAACGCTCCGTAGCCGTAATCTTTTACCGCGGCCGTGAAGCCGCCATCGATGAACGGCGCCGAGGCGAATTCCCAACGGACTCCGAGGTTCAGGGTCAGGCGCCGCGTGATCTTGTAATCGTCCTTCACAAAGGCGTCCCATTCTTGCCAGACCTGCTTGCGCAGGCGATTCCCGGAAGTTGAGTAATCGGACCACAGGCCTTTGTCCACATTCGTGAAACTGTTCACCCAGTACGGCTGGGTGGCGTTATTGACCGACCCCGTCAAGTAGTAGCTGAGGTCCCTCACATCGCTTCGTGCGGTGTTTCCTCCCGTGACGGTCGCATTGAGCAAGCCCGGCAATTCCGTGGCGAAATTCGTGACGGTGCTGAATGGGCTCACTGTTGTGTTGGCGTTAGTGTTATTCCCCAGTGCAATCGATGGATACGGCTGCAATTCCCCCGTTCCGCCCGTCCGCGGCAGGCGCACTTCGGCGCCAAACTTAAAGGCGTGTTTGCCCGTGCTCCAACTGAGCGTGTCGGCATAGTTCCAGAGCGGGTTTTCGGCAATGAAGTTGTTGACCGTCGTGTCCATGTAGCCAGAAGAGTTGTTGACGATTCCAACTCCATTGTTTATGACGGTGAGGTACGTGTAACTGGGATTCAATGTGCTGGGTGAGCCTCGGAGTAAGAGGTCCTCGGCTTTCCTTCGGGTCTCTGGATCGTTGCTGAACCACGCCGGGACATCATATTCGTTATTGCGGTTCACACCGAACCGGGCCTCGTTGATCATGCGTGACGACAACGTCGATGTCACATTCAAGGTGAACACCATCGGCCGCCGGGTGATCGCGCCGCTGATGCCATCCGGATATTGAGCGACGTTGTCGGCGCTGTCATTGATTTGGTACGTGTAGTTGAAAGCTGCCTTGTGGTTGTTCGTAAAATTGTGGTCAATCTTAATGTTGTACTGCTTGTTGTTGGCGTAGAGGTCCCCGCCAACTTGCGCGTTGTTGCTGTTGTTGCCGCCGCGCCGGCGCTGATAGCGGTATTGCGCGACATTCAGGCCGTCACCGGCCCCGTAATAATTCGGGTGGGGAGTCAGCGACAGGATTTTCTTGATGTAGCCCGTCGTGTCCTGCGTCGGGCGATTCACGTCCCACAGCCCGTTGTTTGCAGCCGGCGGCAGGCTGATGGAGCCACCGGGACAATCGGCTGGGGTGAAGGGTACCAGGTTGAAATCGGTGTCAAGCCGCCTGTTGCCAAACACGCTCAGGCAGATCAGCTTGCCGGTGTAGGGTTGTGAGCCATCCGGATTGAACAGCGGTGCGACCGGATTCCCAGCAAAATCGACGGCCACCGCTGTAGCCGAAGTCGCCGTCAGTGGAAACTGCGGGTTCAGAATCCCCGAGTTAGGATTCCACCCCGCAGGATTATATCCCGTGTAGTAACGGAAAATCCCCATTCGCGCGGTATCGGTGATGACGTTGACGTTCGTCGTCTCGCGCGTGTTGCGGATGTTCTGTTCGTACAACCCGTAAAAAAACGTCTTGTTCCGTCCGTTGTACACGTGCGGAATCACGACAGGCCCACCATAGGCGACCGAGTACTGGTGGTCGTTGTTCCAGGCAGGCAGCGTCTTGTTAGTGACGACGTTCGTGTTCGGGTCTGTAAACGGGGTGTGATTGTTGGTCCAGGTATTGGCGTCCAACGCGCTATTGCGTACATTCCAGGTCGCGGATCCGGTGAACTTGTTGGTGCCGGAACGCGTGCGGATCTGAATCTGGCCGTTCCCGCGTCCCAGTTCCGCGTCTACGGGAGACACGATCAGGCGGATTTCGCCAATCAGATCGGGATTTAACTGGGTCGATGAGAACGCCAGCGAGCCATAAACCGTGGCGCTAAACCGCGTGTCGTTCGTGGATAACCCATCGCGGGTCACATTGACCGAATCCATGCTCAGGCCGGCAATGGTATTGCCTCCCTCGCCGCCGGTCGTGTTCGATCCAGGATCGAAGTTGGCGCCGAGGTTGACGCCTGGCAGTGTGGTGAGCAGGCTCAATACATTGTTGCCGACGAGGGGAAGATTCATGACACGGGATTCGGTAAGAACCTGGCCGATTGAAGCGGATGATTCCTTCAATGCGGCTTCCGCCGAAGCAGCGACTTCCACCACCTGATTTGCGGCGCCGATCTCGAGCCTGAAATCGTCGCGTATCTGTGTGGCGTAACCGAGCTGGATGTTGTCGTGTACAGTTTTCTTGAAACCCTGCAGCTCCGCAGAAACCTTATAGGTTCCCGGCTGCAGAACGGGGAAGCTGTACGCTCCCGAGTCATTGGTAAGCTGAGTCGTTGTGACGCCCGTTGCGGTGTTCGTCGCCGTAATCGTCACGCCCGGAATCAAGGCCTTCGTCGCATCCGCGACGATGCCGCCCAACGAAGCGTTGCCTGTTTGACCAAACACTTGACCGGCGCTGATGAAAACCGAACAGGCCACCAGCGCCACCAGAAAATTCCGTATCCTCATTGTCCCCCCCTAAGCCGACAATTTGAGAATACCCAATACCCCCAATATTTATAGTTTTCGAAGTTTTGCCGACATTATCTATGAAGGGATTGGATGTCAACAGATTCCAACCGAAGGGTGGCCCCTGAGATCATTTTTCTCGCAAGAAGGCGAGAATCGCATCGGTCAGGGTGTTTTGTTCCTCACGTTTGCGGCATTTTTCTTTGCTCGCTTCCAAAGAGGCGTGACGCGTCCAGCAATGATCGAGTCCGAAGACTTGCCATTCGTGCTGATGGCTGCCCCTCGCCGGCGCCACTTCATCACCCTTCGTATTGCAGAACATTCAGGCCGGCATTCCAGTCGCTGACAAACATCAGCCCGTCCGTCATGACATAAATATCCGCAGCCTTCGCAGCCAGTGCGACATTCGGCCGCGGATCGATCAGCTTTTTTGGAGTGGGTGGAACCCAATAGGCGATCTCTTTCGGCGCGAATGCATCCCGGATATCGAACACCCGCACTCCCGCGTTGTTGTAGGTCGAGAAAATCGTCTCTTCGCTGTGAAAGCTGCCGGGCCGATTCTCGTGCAGATTGTGTGGACCGAAGGTACCCATCGCACAAAAGTTTCTTTCCTTCGGAGTCGGCAATGTCGATATCGGCACCGGGTTTTCCGGAGCGCGCACATCCACAACGAAGGTGTGAAATGTTCCCTTCTCACACCGCTCCGCGTTCGCCTCATCTGCAACAACGGCCAGGCCACGGCCAGGAAGCGGCAGGGCGGTGTGCGTCCCGCCGGGAAACGGCGGAGACCAGTTGATGTGCGAGAGCAGCTTTGGATGGACCGGGTCGCTGATGTCGTGGACCGTCAGACCGCCATCGCGCCAGGCGCCATAGCCCCGATCGCCGGACGTGATCATGTGATGCAGGGCGATTCGACGGCCTGCACCGAATGTCGGCGTTTCTCCGGCTGCTCGATTCATTCCCGGCAGCCACCATCGCGAGACGATTTCCGGCTTCGTGACGTTCCTGAGGTCCACGATGCACAGAATGTGATCGATGAAACCATCGAAATGCGCTGCAACATAGGCATATCGGCCACCCGGCCACCACAGTCGATTGATGCCGAAGCCCGGCATCTCGAGGAAGGCAATCTCCTTCATTTCACCAGGGCTGGAAATGTCGTGAATACTCAGGCCCGAACGGAACTTCTTTCGGTTGGTGATGCTGTCCACAAGCGCATTTTCAAAATAGCCTCGCTGGTTGTCGTAGGACTGCATTGCCACGATATTCGCGCCGTTGGCGAGGAGCAGATGATCCTCTGCCACCTGCAGGTGATGCGTTCTCGTGTAATCGCCTCCGGTGAAAAAGCCCACCGGCTTCAAGCGTCGTGGATCCGTGGCGTCGAGAATGGTTACGCCGTTGCTGAACATGTGACCGACATACACATGGCGCCGATTGACCATCACCTGGACGCTGTCGGGACGACCACCAATGTCGCTGTACGATACGTGATGGATCCGTCGGCCAATGCCCTGCAACGGTATCGGACTTTCTACAGCCGGGCGCGTTGCCTGAGGAAGACCGGTCAGCGCTGCCAGACCGACAAGGCTTTTGAGATGTTCGCGGCGGTTCATACGGTTTCGTGCATGATTTATGGAACCCATCCGAATTCGCGTCATCCGCCGCATGAATCATTTGCCGACGAGATGAACGGCATCCCGTTCGTTCTCCGTACAGTTGTAGTCGAGTAAGTCCTGGCCGTCGGTCGCCAGTACCTGATTCAATTTGATCGTCCAGGGCGCGGTATACGCCTTGGGATCATTGACGGTGAGCATCACTTCCAGGTTCCCGTGATCCACGCGGCGAAATCTCTCGGTTATCTTTGCGGCGCCAGTCAATGGACTGCCGTTGCGATCGAGCCAGGCTCCATCCTTTTCCGTATCGCCCTGCTTGAAACCGATAGACTGAACTACCAGCGTATCCCCGTCCCAGGCGCCGACAGAAACACCGTTGAATGAGGGCAGGTCCACTTCGGACGGCAAAAGTCGGCCATCGGTGTAGATTTGACGGTACGTTGCGTCGCGTTCAAACAGAATGACGAGGAGTCCGGAATTCTGGATGATCTTCCTTCGAAATGGGTTGGTGTGCAGCTTCACGAGCCCTCCCGGAATACAACGAGACGACGGATCGTCTTTCCCGTTCTGTTCCATGCGCTGCTTGACCAGTTCCTTTGCCCATGGTTGATATGGCAACCCGCCTGAGAGGCCCGCACCGATATCGAAGAACTGGTTCACCACCTGGTTGTCGGTGCAGCCTCCCTGAGGACATGGCCGATCTTTCTTCATTTCCCAGATGCCGGAAAAATCCGGCTTCCCTTCTGCAGTTCGGCTCACGCCCGCACCCACGTTCGTTGCAGCGGCGGGAGATTTGGTAGAACACGCCTGAAGCAACGGCAGAAGCATAAGGATTACCGCGAACTTGAAGGAGCGGATCGAAGTCCGAAGCCGTGCGGTCATTGTTGGTCTCCAATCCGATCCAGCAGAATTCTTCCGTCTGCAGACTTCACGATCTTCATGTTTGCAAGATTCTTAACGTCTCTGGCGAGGAATCCCTCGACCGTTATCGCTTCACCAATCTTCAGTGAATCTTTCTTCGCACCATTCCGCGTCAGAGCGTTTACCGACGGCCCTGAGATTTCCCACCTCGCCGTCTTACCGTCAGGACTCTTCACATCCATGTAGAAGCGAATATGGGGATTCGTCCACTCCACCCTCGCAATGACTCCTTTCAGGGTTACCGGCTTGCTCGCATCGTATTCCGCGGCAAAAGAATGATGGGCCAGGGACGGTAATTCCATCAGCAGAAGCACCGTGAAGCTATAGACGAAATTGCGTAACAAACGAAGTGTCATTCGGATCTCCGTTGCCCGGAAATGCGGCTCAATCAACATCAAGTGAGACTCTGCAACCCCGTGCCGAAAATTGGCGCGAGTATAGCACTGCCTTCTCCAACGTGATGAAACAGCCTACTAAGGGACTTGGAGGCCGCAG
The DNA here is from genome assembly GCA_041481485.1 of Terriglobia bacterium. GTDB lineage: Bacteria > Acidobacteriota > Terriglobia > 20CM-2-55-15 > 20CM-2-55-15 > JBGPBY01. The sequence continues at coordinate 4,073 of JBGPBY010000139.1, read as the reverse complement.
GGAGATAAAGGGACAAATCCTGGATTGATGAAAACGCTGCAATAAGTACCGGGGAAGTTGATTCGAATTCTGGCGCTGGATCCGGGCGGGCCCGCCTTCTCCCAAGGAGAAGGCGGCCGTCAGTGGAGCACTATTTCACCAGAAGGACCTGTCCTGCGTAAATGGCGGCGTTGTTCAGCTTATTCTTATCCATCAAATCCCGGATTGAAGTGCCGAACCGCTTCGCGATTTCAAACAGTGTGTCGCCGTTCTGAACCTTATATTTGGAGGCCACAGCCGGCGCAGGAGCCGACTTTTTTGCCGCCGCGCTCTTTGAAGTCGCCGCAGCTTTCGCTGGCGCTTTCGCCGGTTTTGCTGAAGCAATCTGGAGTGGACGCTCACTCGGCAGCGAATCCGGTGTGTCGAGTACGAGTTCGCCAAAGTATTGCGGATAGTTTTCGTAAACTTCCACCGCAGCGAGAAATTCCGAATAGAAATTCATGGATGCGTAGCCAAACACGGGTCCGCGATATTCATCGATGATCTCTGTCAGATCCGAACTCACTTCCCTCTGAGCCTGAAGCATTCCACCGCGGCCATGGTTGTACGCGGTGATGGCCAGAGGCCACGTTCCAAGTGCCGCGAAATTGTCCCGCAACAGGCGGGCCGCCGCTTCCGAAGACTTTACTGGATCGAGGCGATCGTCAACCCTGCTGTTGACCGTCATGTACATTCTGCCGGTGCCCGAGGTGAACTGCCAGACGCCGACGGCGCCGGCTTTGGATTTGGCGTTCACAAATGACGATTCCACAAGAGGAAGCAGCGCGAGTTCCTGAGGGACTCCCTGAATCGCCATGATTTGACGAAATCTTTCAAGGTATCTTCCGGACCGGATGACGCCGTCCCGAAACCGCTCTTTAATTCCAATTTGGGTGTGAATATTGTCGAGAAGATCATCAATCAGCCCATTGGAAAGTGGTACGCCCTGCGCCACGATCGCGTCGAAAATGGGCGCCGAAGTGGCACTCAAATTTTCAGGCGTTGCCAGGTTTGCTTTGATCTCCTGGAGCGCCGCTTGAATCCCCGTAATTGCCGCGTTTTCATCGCCGGACCCCACGACGTCGTAGATGAGATTGACGTAGATTCGATCGTGAATGACGATGTCGTCCGCGCCATATTGCGTGTAAATCTTCTTCCAGAAATCGACGCGCTGTTCTAGTCCCTGAGAAGGGAGAAGATCCGTGTTGGTTGCAAACGCGGGGACGGCGGTAAATAAGGACGATAGAATTAAAAATGATAATGTTCGGAATTTCATTGCATTCCTTTCGGGCAAAATTGTCAGCCAAAAAATTGACAATAGTTTAACACGAAGGTTCAAGCGCTTTGCCATCATAACTTTCTCATCACGGCCTGTGCCGCAAGAAGTAATGGATCCCACAAGCTTCCGTAAGGAGGCGCATATGCCAAATCCAGCTGTGCGAGTTCATCGATTCGCATTCCCATAGTGATCGCGGCGGCCGCCGTATCGATCCGTTTGGAGCAGTCCCCATAACCGACCGCCTGAGCCCCAATCAGCCGGCGGTTCTGCTGGTCCACAATCAGCTTGATCCAGATCTTTCGCGAGTTTGGGTAGTAAGACGTGTGATCTTCGGCTTCGATACGTGCAGAAACCACAGGCATGCTTTCAGCGGCCGCTTCACGGGAATTCAGTCCGGTTCTCGCCGCTGTCAGGTCGAAAACCTTCAACACCGTTGTTCCAATTGAACCCAGGAACTTTGAGCGATGCATTGCCATGTTCTCTCCTGCAATGCGTCCCTGTTTTGCGGCAACGGTGCCGATGAAGCTCAACACCGGGCGCCGCCGGATGGGACACCACGCTTCAGCACAGTTACCTGCAGCATAAATTCCGGGAACGGTGGTTTCCATACTGGTATTTACCGAAATCCCACCAGTCATCCCGAGCCGGATGTCCGTACCTGAGGTGAGGTCCGTATTGGGTTCGACTCCTGTATCGAGCAATACCAGATCTGCCGGAGTGACACCGAGCCCGGAAGCTGTTTTCACGCCGTTGACCCTGTCTTCCGCGCCGGTTAATGCCAGAACCTTTGCGTTCAGTGAAACGCCGATGTGAAAACGCCGCAGTTCGTATTCAATAATCCTGGCCATATCCGCATCGACGCTGGAAAGAACCTGTGGCTCCCGTTCGAAAATGTGAACGGACTTTCCCAAAGAATGAAAACTCTCTGCAAGCTCCAGACCGGAATATCCGGCACCAATGATTGCCACATTGCGTGCTGCGTGCAGCGGATCTCGAATTCGTGAAGCGTCTGCAATATTGACGACAGTGAACACATTCTGAAGTTGAACTCCCGGAATGTCCGGCACCTTCGTCTTCACTCCGGTGGCAATGAGAAGCCGGTCGAATGAATAAGACGCCTTCTCGCCCGTGTCGGCTCGCGAAGTCTCAACGCGGCGCCGCGAAGGGACAACCGCATCGACACAAACCCGCGCATGGACTTTGATGCCGCGTTCCTTCTCAAAGGTTTCCGGGGTGTAGGAAATCAGTTTCTCGTGCGTGACGACGTTCGACAGAAAGTAGGGAATTCCACAAGTGCTGTAGGAAATCTGGGGGAGCTTTTCAAGAACCGTGATGTTCAGTCTGGGATCGATTCGTTTGGCGCGCGTTGCCGCGGTAAGACCTGCGGCATTGCCGCCAATAATGACGAGCTTTTCCATTCAGCGATATTGATCGCGAACGACGACCCATGAATTGGGATCGTTCTCGCCACGCCGTTCAATGGTGATGTAATTCGGATCCGACGGAACTATTTGTATGCCCGGAATTTCACTGCCTGCCATCTGTATCAGCTCCGCTTCGGTAAAGGACGAGCGAATCGCCGCTTCAATCTGAGGACGCATGGCGTCGCCAAATCGTCCGGCATGCTCAAGCGCATGCTGCGTCATTCTAAATCGGTTTGGCCGCCGGAAGTCCCGGATTAACAAAGCGCCTCGAGGTTTCAGCACTCGCCCGATCTCGCGAAGCACGGCGGAAGGATCGTCAAATCGGTGAAGGGAAGAGTCGGACACGACCATATCGAAGTATCCGGACTTGAACCGCATATGCCGGGGATCTCCCACCTGAAACACCGCGCGGCTGCCAATTTCCCAGGACTCGGCGGTTGCGCGTGCCTGTTCGATCATCGCTCCGGACCGGTCGAGTCCGATCGAAATGAGGTTCTCATTTTGCCAGAGAAGTTTCAGAGCGATGAGCCCGACACGCGTTCCGACATCGAGAATTGTTCCGGATTCCACACCGAGTTTCAGGGCGCGGTTGACGAAATCGTCTTCAAGTTGTGCCGGATATTCCAAGGCTCGCGATTCGATATATGCCGCGATGTCAGCAGAGGATTCCTGAGCCGGCGATGCGGCGCGTGGCGGATAGCACAGGCTCGCAATCGCGCGCGGGATCATTTGGAAGCCGAAGCCACCAGCCGTGCCTCCACTTCTGCCATAAGCATATTGTGTTCGACCATGTACCGGGCATTTCGCCAGGTCGCAACAAGATTGTAGTAGAGCGCGGCAGTGGCAAGCACCCCATGAACGATGGCCAGATGAAATGCCGGCAGAACCCGGGTGTGGACGCCGCCGCCGACAATCATGGTTGCCATCGTCAGGAGCATGGCCCAAAGCATCGGAGGAAAAGTTTTGGCTTTGAACTGTTTGGTCCTCTTGACGAAGTCCGGCCCCTTCACATCTTTGCCGACCAGGTCCTTTACCTGCTTGCCGGTGCCGATAAAGAAGAACATGGTCATGCTCTGCGCGAGGGTAACGAGAAAAGTCGTGAAAAAGCCGTACAGAAAGTGCTGTCCGATTCCGGCGGGACCGTGCACCGTGAAACCCAGCCAGGCGGTGTAGAGAAAACAAAGGATCGATAAGAGAGATGCTGTGAATAATCCAATTACCATTTCACCAAAAATTCTATCACGTGAAGAATCGGTGGGGTTCCCAGCCGCGTTCCCAGCCGAGTTAGGAGCGGCAATGCCTTTTCGAAATACAGCCGACTGCCCGGCCAGTCGCGTTCCCAGCCGCGCTAG
>JBGPBY010000138.1:0-14812 GCA_041481485.1 Terriglobia bacterium | reverse complement strand
CGCGGCAGGGGGATCGCCATCGACGGAACCGAAATTACCCTGGCCGTCGACCAGCGGGTAACGGTATGAAAAATCCTGGGCCATTCGAACCAATGCGTCGTAAATCGGACTGTCGCCGTGGGGATGGTAGTTGCCCATCACCTCACCGACAATTTTTGCGCACTTACGATACGTGCGATTTGAGGCCAGGCCCATATCGCGCATCCCGTAGAGGATTCGGCGATGGACCGGTTTCAATCCGTCGCGGACATCGGGCAATGCACGTCCGATAATGACGCTCATCGCGTAATCCACATAGGACCGGCGCATTTCGTCCTGGATATTTACCGGGATGAGGTTTGAGGACGGCGGTGTGGGCGGAGTGGGTGTAACCGAATCAGCCATTCTATTCCCTAGATGTCGAGGTTTTTCACGTCGAGTGCGTTTTCTTCGATGAACTGACGGCGCGGTTCCACAGCGTCACCCATCAGGATTGTGAAAATATTGTCCGTAAATACCTTGTCGTTGATCTGAACCTGAAGCAATGTTCTCTTTTCAGGGTCCATTGTGGTTTCCCACAATTCCGAAGGATTCATTTCTCCGAGGCCCTTGTAGCGCTTGATCGTCAGATCCTTTTTTCCAACCTCCATCAAATGGCTGACCAGTTCCTGACGGCTGGAAAGTTTTTTACTGCCGGCCTCCGTAGTCGCCACAAAAGGCGGATGGTCCATCTCTCCGATGGATTCATGGAGGGCTACAAGGCGCTGATATTCCGCGCCCGACAGCAACTGATATCCAATGGTGCGGGGAGTCTGACTACCCTCGCGATAGACAATCTTCTGGACGCTGTGTTCTTCGTCGGTGGAAACTTCGGTTTTGTATCCGAAGCCTTCAATCTTCTCGGCCAGGACTCTTACTTTATCCTTGTCTGCGAGATAACCACGCGCATTGGCCCCTTCCGTCAATAACAGATCCAAGACCCTGGCGTCATGAACATGCCGATCTACCTTGGCAAATACACCGTTCAGTTCAATGAGCTTCTCCAGGAAACTCGTAAGCTCAGGGCCGGTGATATGGTGGCCGCTCTCCGTACCGATCGTAAGATTTTCGGTAACTTTCTTGAGAAGAAAACGCGCCAATTGCCGTTCGTCTTTGATGTATTGCTCCGAGCGGCCTTTTTTCACATTGAAAAGCGGCGGTTGCGCAATGTAAACATATCCTCGTTCAATCAACTCCATCATCTGGCGATAGAAAAACGTCAGGAGCAGAGTCCGGATGTGCGAGCCGTCGACGTCTGCATCCGTCATGATAATGATCTTGTGATAGCGCAGCCTGGAGACGTCGAAATCCTCCTGGCCGATTCCTGTACCGAGAGCGGTAATCATTGCGGCAATTTCGTTGTGGCCCAGCATCTTGTCGTAGCGTGCTTTTTCGACGTTCAGAATCTTTCCCTTGATGGGAAGAATGGCCTGCGTTCGGCGGTCACGTCCCTGTTTTGCAGACCCTCCGGCGGAGTCGCCTTCCACAATGAAAATTTCAGCCAACTCCGGCGAACGCTCCTGACAATCCGCCAGCTTTCCGGGCAACGCCATGCTGTCTAGCGCGCCCTTTCGCCTGACGAGCTCACGTGCCCGCCTGGCGGCTTCTCTGGCACGAGAGGCTTCCAGCGCCTTGCCGATAATCTTCTTGGCAAGAGCTGGAGATTCCTCCAGGTACCGGCCAAAACTTTCGTTCACGAGAGTTTCGACGATACCTTTCACTTCACTGTTGCCAAGCTTGGTTTTAGTCTGACCCTCAAACTGGGGATTGGGAAGTTTCACACTGATAACACAGACAAGGCCTTCTCGAACATCGTCGCCGGACAGATTCTCTTTGACGTCTTTGAACAAATTGTTCGCGACGGCGTAGTTGTTGACGGTCCGCGTGAGAGCGGATTTGAATCCGATCAAATGCGTGCCGCCCTCGTGGGTGTTGATGTTGTTGGCAAATGCGAAAATCTGCTCCTGATATCCGTCGTTGTATTGAAGAGCAATCTCCAGATCAACACTGTCGCGCACACCCTGAAAATAGATCACCCGGTCATGCAGCGCCGCCTTGTTCTTGTTGAGATGCTCGACAAATGAAACGATGCCTCCGGTGTAATGGAACTCATGTTTTTTGTCGATTCGCTCATCGTCAATCGTAATCAACAGACCCTTGTTCAGAAACGCGAGTTCCCGGAGCCGCTGAGACAACGTATCGAAACTGAAATCCGTGGTTTCGAATATCTCCGTATCCGGTTTGAAAGTGACTTTGGTGCCGCGACGGTCGGTATGCCCCGTGGTCTCCAAACGGCCGGTTGGCGTTCCACGTTTGAACGTTTGAACGAAGACTTTTCCTTCACGCCAGATTTCCAGATCCAGCTGTTCCGACAAAGCATTTACCACCGAGATTCCCACGCCGTGTAATCCACCGGAGACTTTGTAGGCGTCGTTGTCGAATTTGCCACCGGCATGAAGCTTGGTCAGGACGATTTCCGCGGCGGATACGCCATCCTTGTGCATGTCTGTGGGAATACCGCGCCCGTTATCGATGACTGTGACAGACCCGGCGATGTCGATAGTAACGTGGACCTCTGTACAATACCCCGCCAGGGCCTCGTCGATAGAATTGTCGACAACTTCGTACACCAGGTGATGCAACCCATCAATGCCGGTTGATCCAATGTACATCGCCGGACGCTTTCGAACGGCTTCAAGTCCTTCAAGAACTTTGATTTGGTTCGCCCCGTACTCACCATTGGTTCCGGAAACCGGATTCGATTTAACAGGGACTTGCGTGTCGAGTCTTTCCGCCATTTACAGGTTCGCCTATTCCGTTCCGGAGAGGAGACTTTTTAGGACCGACCATCTCGCCGGTAACATTCAGAGAAATAAAGGGAAACTCACAGAGTGTGGTCCCTTTCGCGCGTCCTTTATTGTAGCAAATCGACCGCTTGTTTTTAGAGGAGAAAGTTTTGGCAGCTACAAAAATTAGTGGTGGTTAAGTGACTTAGTTCCCACAATATATGGTATACAATTAGTCATTATATCCGCATAGGCATAACAACGTAGCGATAACTGTAGTCTGTTGCCGGAATTCCCCGGAGCTGGGCCGCGCTTTCGCTGTCCTTGAATTCAAAATTGACTTGCGGATCGTCCGATGTCGTCAGGAAATCCAACAGATACTGGTAGTTAAATCCAACCTGAAGTTCCTCGCGATTGTAATCAATTTCGAGCGTTTCATGCGCCTCTCCCAGATCGGAATGACTCGCAGTAATTTCCATTGAGCCGTTGGAAACCGCAATCTTAATGGTTCGGGATTTTTCATCGGAAAGTATGGCAACTCGCCGGATTGCCGCTGCCATTTCCTCGCGGTCGGTTGGAAACGTTCGATCATTGTTGCGCGGAAGTACTGCCTCATAGTTTGGAAATTGTCCGGTCAACATTCTGGAAACAAGAAGCCGCTTACCGAGATCGAAGAAAAGATGATTGTCATCACGGGAGAAAGCGACTCGCTCGGTATCTGCGCTTTCTGAAATCATTCGAACCAGTTCTGCCATAGCTTTCTTAGGAACGAGGACGCGGGTTTCGTCACCAACATCCTCCAGTACTTCTGACTTTTCGATGTGCGCCAGTCGATGTCCGTCGGTGGCAACCATGGTGATCGATCCGGGCTTGAGCACAAGGAGCGCTCCGCTCAAAGTGTATTTCGAATCTTCAGTACTGATTGCAAAGATAGTCCGGGTGATCAATTTCGAAAGGACCTCTGCCGGAATCCGGACTGACTTTGCTTTCGGTTCCGGTAGCAGCGGAAAATCTTCCTGCGGCAAGCCAGCCATGCGAAACCGGCTGGAACCACAAGTTAATGTGACCCAATTCGCATCGCCACGTTTGAATTTGATTTCCTTGTCTGGCAACGCTCGAATGATTTCGTACAGCCGTTTCGCTGGAAGTGTCAGCGTACCCGGAGTGGTTACCTTTGCGTTACAGACGGATTTCAACCCGATTTCAAGATCCGTTGCAGCAATTCCCAATTCGCTGTTTTCGGCCCGAACGAGAACATTTGCAAGAATAGGGATTGTGGTTTTCCGTTCGACCACACCTTGAATGAGAGTGAGTTCCTGTAAGAGATCGAATTTTCTAACTGTAAATTCCATACAGTAATATTTAACCCCTAGTCGTAGTACCTGTGAATTCTGTGCGAAACGTTCAATGTGTCCGTTAATGCTCGCCGGAACCGTTGCACTCCTGTGCATAATACCGATTCATTGTTGTCAAAAACCTGTGAATTTTATTCAGGTGAATAATTTCCACACTCCGTTCACAACCTATTACTTGAATGAATCCATGAACTGCTGCACCTGACGATTGAATTCCCTGTTGTGTTGGCGCATAAATTCAACTTTATTTATGGAATGCAATACGGTTGTATGGTGCTTGTTCCCGAACTCACGGCCAAGCTGAGGCAGTGAAGATCCTGTGATTTTCTTGCAAACGTACATGCAGATCTGTCTCGGTCCTGTGATTGCTTTCGAGTTGTTCCGGGATTTCAAATCCTGGACGCGCATTCCAAAAAAATCCGCAACACCCTTTTGAATCATTTCTATTGTGACAGCACGCTCGTCAGGACTGAGAATGTCGCGGAGAGTTTCCTGTGCAACTGGCAGCGTGATTTCATAGCCTTTCAAAGAACAGTACGCAATGAGCCGGACAAGAGCACCTTCAAGTTCGCGAATGTTTGATTTAATTTTGCTGGCGATGTAGAGCGCAACATTGTCCGGGATTTCGATTTTCTGTTGCTCGGCCTTCTTGCGAATGATGGCTACTTTAGTTTCGAGATCGGGGGGTTGAATATCGGCGATGAGTCCCCATTCAAATCTCGAATGTAGGCGCTCTTCGATTGTGGGAATTTCGCGGGGTGGGCAATCTGCCGAAATGATGATCTGCTTATGGGTGTCGTAAAGGGAATTGAATGTATGAAAGAACTCCTCCTGAGTTCTTTCCTTGCCGGCGATAAACTGAATATCATCGATTAAAAGAACGTCATTATTGCGGTATCGTTCACGAAGGCTATCCATCTTTCCGTACCGGATGGCGTTGATGGTTTCATTCGTGAATTTTTCAGTCGATATATAAGTCAAACGCAGATTGTGATTCCGCCGCTTGATCTCATGCCCAATCGCATGCATGAGATGTGTTTTGCCCAGCCCCACTCCGCCGTACATGAATAGCGGGTTGTAGGCCGTCGACGGATTTTCAGCCACCGCGAGTGCCGCGGCGTGAACGAATTGATTGGAGGAGCCAACGACAAAGGTGTCGAAAGTGTATTTGAGGTTCAGAGTGTTATCAATCGACTCGAAATCGAGGTTTCCCTGAGTAGGCGAATCGGAAAGAGGCCCTGGACCTTTTTCGGTGATGTAGACGACGTCGATCTCTCCGATCCCGGCAACCTTCGATGCTTCCAATACAACGTCAATATGCTCGTTGAGCCACTCCTGGAAAAATCTGTTCGGGACGCGCACGTAAAGTGCCCGGCCTTCATGTTTGATGAGCTGTGTGGGCTTGAACCACGTGTTGTAACTTTGCTGATTAACCTTGTGTTCGAGAACAGCCAAAACTTGTTGCCAACTATCCATGTATGACCATTTCAAAAAATAAAAAGGGTGAGATATTCACAGGCTTTTTCCACACGTGTGGAAAAAGCATATGTCCTACAGACTGCTTGCTAACCTGCTTTTGGTGTCTTCTGGCCTGAGAAGAGGCGCAAGGGTAACACTTTCAATTTTCCATTTCAACAGCGCAAAAGTGTCCGGATATCCGGTTGAATCAAGTAAGATCCACGACGATGCGCAGCCGCCGCGAATTATGGATTCACATCGTATCCGTTCTCAGTGCGGCGACGTACATCGTTACCATTTTCTGCGCTGCCGCAACTCTGGTTTCCATTGCAGCGGCGCAGATTCTGTTGGGCGTCGGGTGTCTGATGTTGTTTGTGATTCGGCCGCGCCCGTTTTGCGTTCCAGCCTATGTTCTTCCGTTGATTGTGTTCCTGCAGACTACTCTGATTTCGCTGGCTATGTCACCTGAACCTTTACGGGGATGGGCGCCCATCCGGAAATTCGTTCTCGTCGCGATTGGGCTACTGGCTGCAAATTTTGTTAACGATGCTGCGCGAGCGAAGACAGCCTATCGCCTGCTTATCGCAATTGCGTCGGTCGAAGCGATGACGTCATTCGTCCAGTTTGCTCTCAAGGAACGGCATTTTCTCAGTACCGGTGCGCTACGCGATGACCCGATGGCTCTGGACCGGGTCAAGGGATTCATGGGGCATTGGATGACGTTCAGCGGAGGACAGCTTCTTGTCTGGTGTGCGGCAATACCGGTGTTGGTCCTGATCGGACGCCGATGGATGATTCCGCTTTCATTTGTCGGTGTTGCTCTGATTTTCAGTTATACCCGAAGTGCCTGGATCGGAGCAGGAGCTGGGTTTTTGATGATGGCGCCGTGGGTACCAAAGAAACTACTGGTGTCAATTCTTATTCCAATTGTGATCGTGGCGCTGCTCGCCACACCGTTGATCTATCATCGGTACACACTAAGCGCACAGGGACAGTTTGGTCCTGATTATGGCCGCGCCGCGCTGCTCAAAGCAGGTCTTCAGATGGTTGAAGAGCATCCCTGGTTTGGAGTCGGCCTGGAACGTATTCCGATAGAGTTTCCGCATTATTACCCGGGAGATTCCAGCCAGTTTTATTTCGGACATATGCAGAATGATTTCATGCAAATCGCCGCCGAACGCGGTTTGCTCTGTTTTGCGGCCTTTCTATGGTTATTGGCGGTGCTGTTTCATTCGTTGTTCCGCTTCACAAAAGCTTCGGATCAGACGCTCCGGCTGACGGCGATTTCCGCCCTGGCAGCGCTTACAGGATTTCTCGTGATGGGCCTCTTTGAATACAACTTTGGAGACTCCGAACCGTTCATGCTATTCATGTTCCTCATATCTATTCCGTTCGGTATCGATGCGGCGATTCGCAGGCAAAAACAGAGCCTTCCTTGACGAGGTTCTTTGCGGAATGCTACAGTTTTAGGTTTTCAAGGAGCTCCTGATCATGCCACAGAGAACATACCAGCCGAATAACCGGCATCGGGCAAAGACCCATGGCTTTCGTCAACGAATGAAAACTCCGGGCGGACGGCTGGTTCTGAAGGCCAGACGCGACAAAGGCCGCAAGCGCGTATCTGTTGAGCACTACTAACCGATACCCTTGGTCCGCAAGAATTCATTTTCCAAAATCCTTCGTCTTCGGAAAGCGGTAGAATTTAAGTCAGTTTATGAAAGGGGCGCAAAGAGGGCATCGCGCTCCTTTCTCGTTTTCATGGTTGCGAATGGATTGCCGCACAGCCGATTTGGTTTAACGACACCGCGGAAACTTGGCGCGGCTCATGATAGGAACCGAATTCGACGGCGGATACGAGAAATACTGCGAACGTCGATGTCCGTGCTGCCAACAGGAATGGATGTCGTGCTCAATCCAAGACGATCCGCTGGGGAACGAGGATTTGCCGAATTAAAGATGGAACTGATATCTCTTCTCGATGCCTCAAAATGAAAGTGAACAGGGGGCAGAAGCTCATTATTGGAATCCTCTTTCTCTACAAAAGAGTTGCCTCTCCCTGGCTACGCCCTGCCTGCCGCTTTACTCCAACTTGTTCGGACTATGCGCGGCAAGCCATTGAGAAATACGGTGTTCTGGTTGGTTCTTTAAAAGCCTTGCGGCGACTTTGCGCTTGCCACCCGCTTCATTCCGGTGGCTTCGATCCGGTCAACTGAAGGCAGTGGTATTGAATGGATAATAAAAGAGTTCTGCTTGCTTTTGTACTTTCCTTCGCGGTCTTGATCATATTCCGCATGCTTTTCCCTTCGCCGGCTGAGCCGCCGGTTACATCCACGGTACCAGCAGCTTCTTCAAATGCGGCCACCGCACCGGCACCGAAGTCAGGGAATTCTGCGCCCAGGCCGGAATCGAACCTGCCAATCCAGAGCGATGTGCACGCCGAACAGGCCGTAGAGTACCCCGTCGAGACACCTCTGTACAAAGCGATACTTTCAAATCAGGGGGGCGTTCTTCGAAGCTTTCAATTGAAGGGCCTCTATTCCGATGACGCCGGCCGTCCAGTGGAATTGATCAACGCCCATTCCGGTTCATCCGTGGGCTGGCCTCTTGCGATTACGACCGACGATCCCAAGCTCGACGAAATGCTGGCTCATGGAAACTATGTGGCCAAACAGGACGGGGAATACAAGTGGTCTTTGGAGTTCGCTTCTGATGGTGCCTATGCCCGAAAAACTCTGGAATTCGATCCCGATAATTATCAGCTTACCGTGGAGACTGCTGTTGAAAAGAACGGGTCCGCGGTACCGCATCGAGTCAATTGGCAAGCCGGATTTGGCGATCAGTCTGTTCCCGATGAACCCAAAAAGAAGTTTGTTATATACGAAGCAGCTTCGAAATTTGTCCGCGAGGCTCTTTCAGGAATAAAAGACAACAAGGAGGTGACCACTTCTCTGATTGGAGCGGAAGACCCATACTTCATGACGATGTTCCGCACTCCGCAACCGGTTGCCGCCCGATATGGGCAAAGCGTTTTCAATACTGCGGAAGGCACTACTTCTCAAGCACTTCGCCTAAGCGTGCCAGGTGGTATTCCACTAAAAATCTACGTTGGTCCAAAGGAAAACGGGCACTTGGTTAAAGCCGATGGCCGGCTTGGCGAGATACTGGATTATGGCTGGTTTGCCTTCATTTCCAAGCCTGTGATCCTGCCTGTCCTGAAGTGGATTTACAAGTATGTTGGGAATTACGGGTGGGCAATTGTACTAATTACTTGCCTGGTGAACTTGTTCCTGTTCCCGCTCCGGTTGAAGTCTCAGATTTCAATGCAGAAGATGCAGAAGATCCAGCCCCAAATCAATACTCTCCAGGATAAATATAAAAAGCTGAAAGCAAATGATCCCCGGCGAGCGGAAGTTCAGGCCGAAATGATGAAGCTTTATTCGGAGCACGGAAGTCCGCTCGGTGGCTGTCTGCCTCTTGTACTACAAATGCCGGTGTTGTTGGCATTCTATAGAATGTTAACTGTTTCCATTGAGTTGCGGCATGCTCCCTGGATCCTTTGGATCCACGATTTATCCCGGCCAGATCCCTATTACATCATTCCAATATTCATGGCAATCGCCATGTTCATCGGACAGAAGATGACTCCTACAACTGTCGATCCCGCTCAGGCGAAAATGATGGCCATCATGCCGCTTGTCATGACTTTCTTCTTCCTGTGGGTTCAAGCCGGTCTGACCCTTTACTGGCTGACAAGTAACCTGGTGGGTATCGGACAGCAATGGTTTATCCGGAAATATTGGACTGACACATCCGATTCAAAGCAAGCCCGACCGAACAAAAAGAAGTCTCTTCCGGGAAGTTAAGTCCGTGCAGGAGGGGTTGCATAAGTTAATCCCCACGGACGACACAATTGTGGCTATTTCGACTCCGCCCGGAAGAAGTGGCATTGGCGTGATTCGGATTTCGGGGTGCCTCGTGGAACGCATTGCCGGTCGATTCCTTAGGCTTTCAACCCCTCTGACCTCCAAACGGGCTTCACTGGGAAAGTGGCATGATGAAGAGGGCACTCCGATCGACGAGGTCGTTGCGACGCTTTTCAAATCTCCCGGTTCATACACGGGTGAAGACACGCTGGAGTTGAGCGCGCACGGAAATCCGCTAATTCTCCAACGCATTGTGCACTCCATTTGTTTTGCGGGCGCCCGGATTGCAGCGCCTGGGGAATTCACAATGCGGGCAGTGCTCAATGGGAAAATGGATTTGATTCAGGCTGAAGCCGTCCGGGGTTTTGTGGAAGCTCAAACCTTAGCCCAGGCGCGTACGGCCATGCTTCAAATGGGAGGGACATTATCGCGCCGTCTGGCCCCGGAAAAGAATCAATTGATCGATATCCTGGCCCGGCTGGAAGCCGGAATCGATTTCGCCGAAGACGATGTTTCAGTGCCGGATAACCACGTTGTGGCAGTTGAACTTACGCGAATCCAGGAAAAGCTCGTCGAGATTCGCGCGACGTATACATTTGGGAAGATTTTGTTTCAGGGAATTCGCCTTGCGATAGTTGGAAAACCCAATGTCGGGAAATCGAGTCTCTTTAACCGATTTGTTGGCGCGGAGCGCGCAATAGTAACGGAGATTCCCGGCACTACGCGGGATGTCCTCAGTGAGTCCATCAGCCTGGACGGCATTCCGCTTCGCTTCTCGGACACCGCCGGAGTCCGTCAGTCGGCGGATCCGATCGAGTGTATCGGAATCCAAAAGACGATGGAGGAACTCAGTGAGGCGGATCTTGTTCTGGTTGTGTTGGATGCCTCCAGTCCGCTCGACGCGGCGGACAGGGAAATTCTGTCGCGAATAGCGGCTACGACATACGTCACTGTTCTCAACAAATGTGATTTAGGTGTGATTTGTGAGCCTGGAAGCGACGTTGCGGCAGCCATCAAAGTCAGTGCGGTGACCGGCAGCGGCATGGAGGAGCTTCGAAATGCAATTCGCGAAAAAGTGATTTCCAATGGTCAGGATTCATCGTCAGGCATATTAACGACCGCACGACAGGCGGAAAATGTTACGAGAGCCGTTGATGCACTGAAGAATGCGGTGGCCGCATTGAATCAAGGTGTTCCCCACGAGATGGTCTTGCTGGACATTTACGAAGGCCTTGAGCAGTTGAATGTGTTGACGGGGGAGGTCTTGACGGACGATATTCTTGGTCGGATATTCTCGACATTTTGTATAGGTAAGTAACCATGTTTGACGAGTTCTACGAGGTGGTTGTAGTCGGTGCCGGGCATGCCGGCTGCGAGGCGGCTCATGCTGCGGCCCGGATTGGATTATGTACAGCTCTTTACACCATGAATGCCGATTTGATTGCACAAATGTCGTGTAATCCGGCCGTCGGTGGAATTGCGAAGGGCCATATTGTCCGGGAAATTGATGCTTTGGGCGGGCTCATGGGAAAAGTTGCAGATGAGGCCGGCATTCAGTTTCGGTTGTTGAACACCGGTCGCGGTCCAGCAGTCTGGTCTCCGCGAGCACAGGAAGATAAAACCCAATATCGAATTGTGATGCGCCGCGCATTGGAGCAGACACCGAATCTTTACATCAAACAGGCCGAGGTGATTGAAATTCTGTTCGATGGAAATGAGATTATCGGCGTGGAATTGCTCGATGGCCGGCGAGTGTCGTCTCGAGCTGTTGTATTGACCACGGGTACGTTTCTGAATGGTCTCATTCACATTGGTGAAAGGCAATTCACATCGGGGAGGAATGGAGAGCCGGCGTCGATCAGCTTGGCGAATTGCATTCGAAATTTGGGATTCGAGTGGGGCCGCCTCAAGACGGGAACACCACCTCGATTGGATAAGAGAAGTATCGATTATTCGAAATTTGAAGAACAGCCCGGTGATGGTGAGCCGACTCCATTTTCTTTCAGTACGCGGCGTGAGCTGCAGAACAAAGTGTGTTGCCATATTGCATACACCAACAGGGAAATCCACGACACCATCCGGCGCAATATGGCGCGTTCTCCCCTATACAGCGGAAGGATTCAGGGATTAGGACCGCGATATTGTCCATCCCTTGAGGACAAAGTCGTCAAATTTGCAGATAGAGAGCGGCACCAGATCATTCTGGAACCAGAAGGCGTAGACACCCATGAAGTCTATGTGAATGGGATGTCTACCAGCCTTCCGATCGATGTGCAGAGAGAGATAATATCCGGAATTTCAGGTTTGGAATCGGCGCAAATGATCCGACCGGGATACGCCATTGAGTATGACTTTGTACAACCCACAGAAATGCGTAATTCGTTGGAGACAAAGAGATTTCGAGGGTTATTCCTGGCAGGGCAGATCAATGGCACCACAGGATATGAAGAAGCCGCGGGACAAGGGATCATGGCGGGCATTAATGCCGCGTGCTACGTTCGTAGGAGTCCGCCGCTGATATTGAAACGCGCCGAAGCCTATATCGGGATCATGATTGATGATCTGGTCACCAAGGGTACGAACGAACCATACCGGATGTTCACTTCCCGTGCCGAATTTCGGCTGAATCTTCGAATCGACAACGCGGACCGGCGGCTGACGCCTGTTGGGCGTGCCGCAGGATTGATCTCGGACGAGGATTGGGGACGGTATGAGTTGCGAGCTGCTCGCATTGAGCGCTTCAGGCAAAGCCTGCAGGCTCCTCGCCGGGATGCAGGTCACGATTACTACATCGGTCGGGGAGTAACGTTGCATCGGCATCCGACGGTGGCATCACTTCTTCGCAGGCCGGAGATTCGGCTGGAAGAACTCATTCGGGAAGGCCTGGTGGATTCTGCCGAAATGCGGCGAGAAGACCTGAGTGCCATCGAAACAGAAATCAAATATGAAGGCTACATGAAGCAGCAGGATCGCGAAGTGGCTCGAATTCGAAAAGCCGAAGAGAGGTCTATACCGTCAGACCTGGATTACTCATCGATGTCCGGGCTATCCAGAGAAATTGTCGAAAAGCTCTCCCGAATTCGTCCGGAATCGATTGCTCAAGCCAGCCGAATTCCAGGAATTACACCGGCATCGATGTCCATTGTTTTGTTTCATATCGAGGTGCAAAAGAATCGGGTACGGAGCGAAAGTTTGCGGCAGTGAATCTTGCTGATGTTTTGAATACAGAACTGCATCGTTGTGAACTGGATTTACCCGCGGCAGCACGCCATCAACTACTGGACTATGCAGGCGAAATTCAGCATTGGAATAGAGCGGTCAACCTGACAGCGCTGAATGGGGAAATGCTAGTTCGCCGTTTGATTGCTGAACCGATCTGGATTGGATTCCAGCTCCAAATGACAGGAACGTTGGTGGACGTCGGCTCCGGTAATGGATCCCCGGGAATTCCATTGGCGCTAACGAGAGAATTTAAAGAGGTATTTTTGATGGAGCCGCGACTGAAGCGCGCTGTATTTCTTCGACATCTAATCGCAAAACTGGCGCTTCGCAATGTGGAGGTGGTTCGAGAGCGAATCGAAGATGTTCCAGGTGGCCGCATTTGTGCCGACTGGATTACCCTGCAAGCTATTGAACCAAAAGAAGATATACTGCATGCCCTGAAGGAGGTCGCGACCAAAACGACGCATGTAGTGTGGATTACTTCGAAAGAAACCCCTCCTGTATCATCGGCAGAAATGATTCGTGTGCCCCAGAGTACAAGCAAAGTTTGGCTCTTCCAATTGGACCAGACCTGACCAGTGTATTTGCCAGAATGTTCCACGTGGAACAGTTAAGCGCGATTTGAAGGCCGTGTAGTTTACTGTTCCACATGGAACTATGGGACGGATCATTGCAATAGCCAATCAAAAGGGCGGCGTCGGGAAGACAACCACTGCCATCAATCTTGCCGCGTCACTTGCCGCTGCAGATATGCGAACCCTGCTCGTGGATCTCGATCCGCAGGGAAACTCGACATCCGGTTTGGGGATCCGCAAGGGATCGTTTCCGAAGTCGACGTACCATGTTTTAGTTCAACATGCGCCGCTGGAATCGATTCTTCAATCCACAGAGATGGAGTCTCTTAAGGTCGCTCCTGCGAGCCGCGACCTCGTCGGTACGACCATGGAGTTGGCTCCGGAAGACGATCGCCATCGGCGACTCACCAATGCATTGGCACCACTGGAATCCCACTTTGACTTTGTGATCCTGGACTGTCCTCCGTCTCTGGACATTCTGACGGTGAATGCACTAATTGCAGCTCAGAGTCTGCTTATTCCGATTCAGTGCGAATATTTTGCGCTTGAAGGGGTTTCCGAGCTCATGGAAACAGTTCAGCAGATTCGCCGGTCTCGAAATCCGACTCTTGAGCTCGAAGGTGTCTTGTTGACGATGTTTGACGAAAGAACAAACCTGTCCAACCAGGTAATGCAGGATTTGAAAGGACACTTTGGAGACAAAGTCTTCTCCACAATAATCCCTAGAAACATCCGGCTCGGCGAAGCACCGAGCCACGGCCGGCCAATTTTGCTCTACGACACGAAATCCAAAGGGGCTGAGGCGTACATTCGCCTCGCAAAGGAGATTATCCATGGCACAGCGAAAGGCACTGGGGCGGGGATTGAGCGCCCTGCTGGGAACCACTGAATCCGAAATCGAGCAAGGGCGCGAGGTCGACATCGACCGCATTCTGCCGAATGGGCAACAGCCTCGGAAAAACTTCGACGAGGAGAGCCTGAATGAACTAGCGGACTCCATTCGAACCCATGGAATCATCCAGCCGATCGTGGTACAGCCTTTGCCGGAAAATTTTTTTCAGATCATTGCCGGAGAGCGCCGATGGAGAGCCGCGCAGCGAGCCGGCCTGGTGCGCATTCCTGTAGTGATACGCGAAATCGGAACAGAATCTTCGCTCGAAATCGCATTGATCGAAAACCTGCAACGTGAAGATCTGAACCCCATCGAGGAAGCCCTGGCCTATGAGAAATTGATCGTTGATTATGGCCTCACCCAGGATGATGTGGCCCGGAGAGTTGGCAAAGGCCGCGCAACGATCGCCAATATGTTGCGTTTACTGCGTCTTCCCGCGGAAGTTCAGCAATGGATCAGCGAAACCAAGTTAAGTACGGGCCACGCGAAAGCCCTTCTCGCACTGTCGGAACTCGGCACTGTTGTGGAAGCCGCCCGCAAAATCATTCAGGGAGGTCTCTCGGTACGGCAAGCCGAAGCTCTT
>JBGPBY010000137.1:0-14850 GCA_041481485.1 Terriglobia bacterium | reverse complement strand
ATTGCGGCCAATCCACATTTTTATTTAAACCGCGTTTCAAAAACACTGGGGATGCGCTCCAATTCCCCCCCGCCCCCAAATTACCACACACAAAAAACCCCCGCGCCTACAGTCGGCGCTGCCCCGCCTCGCCCTTGATTTATCTCAGCGCCTGGGCAGGCGCAAATTGCTGCAATGCTTCGTTCACCAGTTCTTGCTGTTCCATTTTCAGACCAGGAAACATTGGAAGCGAAAGGATCTCCGCGGTGACGGCTTCAGTGACCGGCAGGTCGCCCTTCCGGAAACCGAGCTGCACATAAGCCGGCTGCAGGTGCAGCGGAATCGGGTAATGAAGAGCCGTTTCGATTTTTCGTTTGCTCAGAAAAGCCTGCAATTCATCGCGGCGTCCGACCTGAACGACATACAAATGGTACACGGCGCGACTCCAGGTCGGCTCATAGGGAGTGGTGATCCAGTCGGCGTCCTCGAGCAGGCGATTGTAGGTTGCCGCGACAGATCGCCGTTGCGCATTCCAGTCTTCGAGGCGCCGCAGTTTGATCTGCAGCATCCCGGCCTGAAATGCATCCATGCGTCCGTTATAACCCTCAATCAGGTGATGGTATTTCGCTCCCTGGCCGTGATTGCGAATCATGCGAAGCTTCTCGGCGAGTTCATCGTCGTTGGTTGTTACCGCCCCTGCTTCGCCACAAGCGCCCAGATTCTTGGTGGGGTAAAAACTGAACGCACCGGCTTTACCGATGGAACCGGCGCGCTGCCATGCCCCGTCTCGTGTCGAAAAGTACTCTGCGCCGTGCGCCTGGCAAGAGTCTTCAAGGATGATCAGGCCGTACCGATCCGCAATGCATCGGATCGCATCCATGTCGCAGATCTGGCCATACAAGTGAACGGGAAGAATCGCGGATATCCTGCGGCGCGATTTTCGATGCAGGGGCAATCCGGTTCTTTCGCAGCGAACGCAATGGACCTCGAGGAACTCGCCCAGTGCCGGGGCGCTCATATTGAAGGTTCGAGGATCGATATCCACGAACTGTGGCTGCGCGCCAACCTGAAGAATGGCTTCAACGGTGGCCACAAACGTATTGGACACCGTGATCACGCAGTCGCCGGGTTCAACGCCGGCCGCAATCAATGCAAACCGCAGGGCATCGGTACCGTTGCTGACGGCAACACAATGTTCGGTGCCACAGAATCGAGCGAAGTCTTTTTCAAAACTCTCGACCACCGGACCGCCGGCAAACATTCCGGTCTTCAATACATTTTTGACGACACCGACCAGTTCATCTTCCAGTTCCTGATGCGGTGTTACAAGATCGACAAAAGGTACTCCCGCTTCGCTTTTCATCTGCCCTCCTTGGCATCCAGATATCTCAACACTCGTGCAGGATTCCCCGCCACGACTGCATTGGCTGGTACATCGCGGGTCACTACACTGCCCGCTCCGACGAGTGCCCGTTTTCCGATGGTAACTTTTGAAAGGATAGTCGCTCCTGATCCGATCGATGCTCCGTCGCTTACAACCGTGCGTTCCACTTTCCAGTCGGCTTCGGTCTGCATTGAGCCACCTGTAGTCGTCGCCCTCGGAAAGGAATCATTGATGAACATCACGCCGTGACCGATAAAGACGTCGTCTTCGATGGTGACTCCTTCGCATATAAAGGAGTGACTCGAAACCTTGCAGTTCTTTCCAATCGACGCATTCTTCTGGATTTCCACGAAAGCGCCGATTTTGGTGTTATCGCCGACTGAACAGCCATAAAGATTAATAAATTTTGAAAGTTTGACGTTTTGGCCTAAACGGACATCGGGGGCGATGGACAGAAATTCATCCATCAAACGTTCTCCTTTTTTCGAGACATTCCGAGTTTCTCCATCAATTCGTAAAGTGTCGGCCGGCTGATCGCCAACTCCGAAGCGGCGCGAGTCAGATTGCCTTTGGTTCGGGTCAGCGCGGCCTCGATCATCTGCCGATCGAGAGCATCGCGGGCCGAAAACAAAGCCTGTCCTTCATACTCCGCATAAGCCGAGCTTAACCCGAGGTCTTCCGGTGTCACCCTGCCATTTTCAGCCATGATTGCAGCCCGCTGGATGCGGTTTTCCAGTTCCCGGACATTGCCTGGCCATCCGTGCGACTCAATCACTTTTACGGACTTCGAGGTAAAGACCAGCTTCTTTTGCAATTCTTTTGCCTGATGTTGAAGGAAGGCATTTGCCAGAAGTACAACATCTCCTTCGCGCTGCCGCAGCGGGGGTAAGGACACAACGACCGCAAGGCGGTAATAAAGGTCCTCGCGAAAGCGTCCTTCTGCCATCGCCTTGATTAAATCCACGTTCGTGGCGGCAATGACGCGCGTGTCCACTTTGATCAGTGAGCGTCCGCCAACGCGCTCCACTTCGTGTTGTTGGAGGAATCGAAGCAGTTTTACCTGCAGCGATCCGGACAACTCTCCGATTTCGTCCAGAAACAACGTTCCGGCTTCTGCCGTTTCGATGCGTCCCTGCCGTTGAATGTGAGCGCCGGTGAACGATCCCTTTTCGTGTCCGAAAAGTTCGCTTTCGAGCAGATTCTCCGGAATCGCTCCACAGTTGATCGCAATGAACGGTCCGTCCTTTCTCACGCTCAGCCGATGAATCGCCCGTGCAACCAGTTCTTTTCCGGTTCCACTTTCACCGGTGATCAAAACGGAGGCGTCGGAAGCCGCCATCTTTCGGATGTTTGCGAATACGGACTGGATCTGCCGGCTATTGCCGAGTATTCCTTCAAATGAACCGGACTGGTCGGTGGAAAGGTGCTCGCGATGTTCCCGTTCCAGTTGACTCACCTTCAAGGCACGCGTCAACACGATGCTGAGTTCATCAATTTTTACGGGCTTGCAAAAGAAATCATAAGCACCCTGGCCGATGGCCTGCATGCCATTGATCTTCTCGTCCTGTCCGGTGATCACGATTACCTTGAGGGACGGATCGGCGTGAAGAAGATCCGAAAGAGTCGCAAACCCTTCCCGTGTATCTCCCGGGGATGGTGGAAGCCCGAGATCCAGAGTCACGACACAAGGGCGATGGTGTTTCAGATTATCGATCGCGCTCTTGCGGTCCTCCGCCAGCAGGACGTTGTACTGCTGTGCCAGAGCCCATTTCATCTGGGTTCTCACTTCATCGTCATCATCGACGATCAGAATGACAGGCTTGTTGATTTCGCTCATGATACCGGCAAAATTACTCGGAATTCCGTTCCTTTGCCGACGATGCTGTTGACTTCAATCTTGCCGCGATGGGCCTCAACAGTCATCTTGCAGTGGAACAGCCCGATACCGAGCCCTTTCTTCTTTGTGGTCTGAAACGGCCGAAACAGCGAGTTTTCGATGAATTCTTCCGACATTCCACACCCATTATCCCGAACGGACACGGAAACGGTATCTCCTTCGTGTAAAGTTCCCACCCGAATGACGCCATTGCCGTTGAGGGCCTCATTGGCGTTCATGACGAGATTGGTCAAAACCTTGTGAATCTGTTCACTGTCCATGATTGTTTTCGGAACCGGATGGAGATCGCGTTCGAGCTCTCCCCGAAGATTGACCCTGAATTCGTCCAGCGTCGCGTTTACCAGCTGGCACAAGTCGGATTCCGCAAGGCGGAGTTCAATGTTCTGCTTCAGCATTGAAAGGCGATTGCACATGGCATCGATGCTGGTCAGACTGTTCGAAATGACGCGCAGCGCGTCGGCGCGAAATTCCGGATTATCGAAGTTTATCGGAAGGTTCTGCATGGTGAGCGACAGTCTCGAAGCAAGGTTTTTGAGGTCGTGTACGAAAAAGGTGGAGACCGCATGAAAGGCTTCCATCTCCTTCGCGTTGCGGAGCCGCGCAGACAGTTTGAGGTTAAGAAGGCTTGCGGCCAGCTGCGAGGCCAGCGTCTGAACAAGAATCGTATCTTCGGTGGATAGCGGCTCCTCCCCGCCGCTGCCGACTCGATCGTCGTTCAACGTCATCACACCGACAAGTTCTCCTGCCGCATGCAAACCGATTGCGTAGCGGATGCGTGCGCCGCGAAAACTATCTGCCGCTGCGTTCTCGACTTCAGTTGCCCATGCGAACGCTTTCTCATCCAGGTCCAAAGTATCGGGATTCTCGCGCAGATATCGAATGAGTTCCGGCGCGCTTTTCCCGGCTCTTTCCAGGGGTTTTGAAAACGTTTCCGGAATGGACGTGGATCCTGCCAGCGTCAGGCGGCGCTGGGACTCGTCAACGAGCCAGACATTCACCGAGAGGATTTCCAGAGAATCCGACACCGTTCTGCAGACCGCGGTGCTCAGCTCGGCGGCGCCAACCAGCGAAGTCGTCCGTTTGGTCAGGTCCATCCAGACGCGGCGATAATCATACGCAGGTCTTTTGAAATGGCTGGTGACAAAAAGCCGAAGTTTTCGGCGAATGCGATTCGAGAGCAGAAGAACTGCAAGCGCCGTGAGCGAAGCAAAAACGATAAATGCGCCAAGCGGCAGCGACAGTGCCGGGTTCAGATAACTGACCAGCCTGGCCAAAACGCCGACGGTCAACAGGTAAAATCCCGCCAGAATTATGGTGAACGAGTTCTGAATGGTTGTCGTGGAGAGATAAACATCCACGTTCAGCGTGCGGCCCCGCGCCAGAGAAAACGCAAAGAGAATGTTGGCCACCAGAAGCGCAGCGGCGTTGGTGGCTCCGAGTTTGGTGTCGATGTTGGAAAACAGCATGGCCTGGCTTGCCAGGTAAAGCCGAAGGCCAAACAATACAGCGACACCCAGAGCCATGAACTTGATTTGCCATCGAACTCGCCCCGTAGAAGACCGAATCGTGCGTTCCAAATTGAAAAGAATCAAAATTGAAACGATCAGCAAATACAATTCGAGGAGCCAGCCTGTGGATCCAAGCCGCAGCGACCAATTCCCGGCTCCTGACCTTTCCACTACTGCGAACATCGATTTGCGAAAGATCAGCACCAGTGGAATTGGCGCCATGCCGATAGCCAGTAGTCCCCATCGCCATCGGCTGGAATGACTACGCGAGTCTTTGCGCGCGTAGCAAACGCTGAAAAGGAGCCACGCTGCCGGAATGGCTGCCGAGATCGCCATCACCCGGTTGTTCCAGTACAGAACATCCAAAGGCAGAACTGCACTGTAACTGATGGCGCGGAATATCTCCTCGAGAGCCAAAAGAAACACGCCGGCCGCAAACACCCGATGAACAAACGAGTGCCGGTCGCGCAGCAGAACGGCTGCGGTCAGAATCAGACTCAGATATGCCGCAGCAAATGATAGGACTGCAGGAATCGACATGCGGTCTTATTTTGCGGAGATTTCCTTTAGCGCAGCCTGGGCGAGAGGTTTTTCCTTGAAGTCTGTGGTACTGGCAGCAACCTTCTTCAATGCAGTCTGCGCCTCAGGCAGCTGCTTATTCGCTTTGTAAATCATTCCGAGATGGAATTGCCCCACCATATCGTTCGGCTGTTTGGATACTGCAAACAGAGCCTGATCCCGGGCAAGCAGGTAGTTCCCGAGTTTGTAGTAAACCCAGCCAAGAGTATCGGCTGTGCTTGGATTCTCGGGCTGGGATTTTCGAGCCATCTGCGCGAGACTGAGTGCGGTGTTCAGATCCGATCCCTGCTCTGCGAGCATATAAGCCAGATTGTTTCCCGCGACAAAGTTGTTCGGATCAATCTTGATCGCCTCTTTGTAACTGCGCATGGCGTCGTCCATCTTTCCCTGCTTTTCATAGATCATTCCCTTGAATGCCATGGCGCCGGCATGGTTTGGACTCTGCTTGATCAATTCGTCCAGGGACTTCAGTCCGTCATCCAACTGTCCGCGTTCGATATAGAGGGACGCCAGAAGAGTGAGAGCGGCCTTTGATGGATCCTTTTCCACCGCCATCTTATACGCGGCTTCGGCTTCCTTGTACTTGCCGGCCTGATTGTAGACAAGGCCCATCAGTTCGTAGTGATAGATCTGCTTCTTATCGTCAGGTACAGAATTGATTTTCTGAATCGCTCGATCGAACTGTTTTGCCCGAACGTAAAACTGAACGATATCCTGGAGCGCCACCTGGGAATTGGGAACAATTTCGTAGGCGCGCAGGTAATTCTTTTCAGCCTCTGCAGGTTTGCTGCGCATATCGTAGAGCGTAGCGACCTGACGTAAAACGATCGCATTGTCCGGGGCGTCCTTCTGCAGCGCAAGGAGGTCTTTCTCGGCGTCCGTAAAGTTTTTCTGAACCAGCTCAATGCGGGTGAGCAGAATTCGCGCAGGGATATATCCAGGCTGTCCCGCCAGAACTTTGCGGATTTCGGAAAGGGCGCCTGCACTGTCTCCTTTGTTCAAAAGAGTTTCAGCGAGCCCGACCCGCGGAGGAAGGTATCCGCCATTGATTGCAATCGACTTTTGAAAGTGAGTCTGTGCGGCATCCGCCTGTCCCTTCTTCATTGCAATTTGCCCTAATACGAATTCGGGCTGCGGATTCGCTAAGTTTGGAGGAAGGCTCGTAAACGTTGCGACGGCGGCATCGTCCTGCCCCGCATTGAATTGAAGCTGACCGAGGAGCGCCAGTGCATCCGGGTTCTTCGAATTGATTTTCAGCATGCGGTCGACTTCCGCCCGTGCCTTATCCGGAGCCTCATCGATGTACGTCACTGCGATTTTCTTCGCAACATCCATGTTGTCGGGAAAGGACTTTTTCATGTCCGCAAACAGTGTTTGCAACTCCGCTGTTTGCCTTCGAAATATAAACACGTCCGCCAGCAGGAGAGAAGCCGTTGGATCCTTTGGATTCAGAGTTTGAGCATTGCGGAAAGTTTTTTCCGACTCATCGAATTTCCCAATCTGGGCGAAGAATATCGCGACCTGCGGATAGATATCGCGATCTCCGGGGTAAATCGACAGTGCGTTTCGATATGCCGCTTCCGCCTTATCAACGGCCTTGATGGCGCGATAGTAATTTGCCAGAGAAACGAGCGCAGTCTTGTCTTTTGGATTTGCCTGCAGAGCATCCTGGAACGATTTCTCTGCTTCGGGAAAGTTTTTCTGAAGTGTCTGGGCCGTACCAAGACTGACGAGAGCCGTCGTATTTTTCGGATCCAGACCGACAGCCTGTTCATAGTAATCCTGGGATTTGGGAAGGTCCTGCAGGCCGGCATAAGCATTGCCGCGCAAAATCAGAGCCGCGACGTTTTTCGAATCCTTTTCCAGTACTTTCTTAGCCTTTTCTTCGGCTTGATGGAAATATTCGGGACTTCCTCCCGTCAGGTAGATGTTGCCAAGACGAATGTTGGCGTCGATGTCGTCCGGGTAGTAATCCAACAGGGCCGTGAGTTGCTTCACAGCATTAGCCAGATCCTTCTGGCTGATGTAACTCAGAGCGAGGTAGTAGCGCGCATCGCGGTTCTTGACATTCTCCTGAACGGCGTTCGTAAATTGGATCGTGGCTTTCTGATATTCCCCCTGGTCGAAATACTTCTTTCCACTGGTGAAGAAGTCCTCAGCCGGCTTCCAAATTGCATATGCGAGTACTCCGCCAACCAGAATGGTGGCGACGAATACGGACGTAATCAGAATTCGCTTCATCGAATGATTCTCCTGAAATGGAGTCGCTTAGTACAACATTTCACAAATACGGTCACGTGGGCTTTGGGGCTACTTCTCCCCTCCTGGCCGGGAGGGGCAATCGCCCCGCTGAACCAGGCGGCGCGCGATCGGTGGTATGTGATCGTAACTGCGAAATAGAATATTAGTCTTTACTTTCAGAAACCGGGACTGGGGCCATCGAAAAGCCCGGACCGCTCGGGCCGCTTCCTTTGGAACTTTTTTCTTCCCACTTTACGAGGGCCAGAAGGAATGGATACAACAGCAGGAGTCCGAGAACAAAAAATGGAATCCCACCTTCCCGATGCAATTCGCTGGTAATAATCCGATGATCGACATGAATCGAGAGGTAGGACAAAGTCGCAATGCGGAGACCATTCTTGAAAATGGCTACCGGAATAGCGACGACAACAATCGCAAGACGTCTCCACCATGTGCGAAGAAAGAGGTGACCGGCGAGAAGTACGGAAATCACCAGGCTGATTGCGGAGCGGATTCCACTGCACTCTTTGGCAACTTCTATTATTAGACCCGGCATGCTAAAGAACATTCCATTGCGATTAACGGGAGTGCCTGATGCCCGCAACAGTACGCGCACAACATCCGCCGACTTGTACTGCAGAAATTGAACGATTCGATCCAAAAGCGGAGTAGGAATCGGAATGACGAAAATCAGAAACAGCAGCGGAAAAAGGCCCGCCCGCAATGCGTTGGATCCATAGAAATAAAGAAAGCCTCCAAGCCACATCAGCACGAGCGACGCGGCGAGCATCGACAGTTGATTTGTTGGCTTAAGCGTTCCGTTCCAAATGAAGTTCGCGCCGGCCCACAGCACCGCTCCTGCCAGCATCACGATGGAGCCGGGAACCTTCGCATACTCCACCGACCGAAAAATAGCTTTCCGGTTCCAATAAATCAGCACTGCGCTGATAAACGGAATCAGAAGAATATGGGATGCTGCCACATTATCCGAGTCCCATGAAAAAGCGATCACGTCGCGCAACGGCCGCGACAGGATGATGATCAGACAGAGCGAAAATGCAGAAAAATAGAGATTTCGGTTAGAGATTTTCATGCTCGGCTAGTTCTTCGATGGCAGTTCGTACTTCAAATTGCCCTCTTCCATGTGGGCAAACGCAACCGCGGCCCGCTCACTTCCGGGCCCGGTGATTTTCCAGGAACGGCCATCCGGGATCAGCTGCATGTCATTACGTTGTCTCCACCAGCTATCGACGTCTTTGGGGAGTGGAATCCAAACGCCGCGTTTGGAGCGAATATCCGCAAGGTCCTGCATGAGTTCCTTGAAAAGGTCCTGAGCGCGGCCGCCGGTCACGTAGTCCGGATGGATGATGATGTTCATCACGCCGTGTCCTTCGAGAATCATGTTCATCTGTTTCTTCCAGAGGCTGGTGGAATAGTCTTTAAGAACGTGAAACAGCGTGTAGTCTTCCGTGACCGTGACTGGGATTTCTGTCATCCCGCCCGGCAATGTGTACGGCATGATTGTGCAACAGCCGCCACGCTGGGCCTCGAGGCGCGCGACGTTGGGCACGGACATGTCATACGAAAACTGAAGATCGCGGAACCAATCGGTCTTTCTATAGAGGATGGGAGATCGGAATCCGACAGCCTGATACTGGGCCGCATATTGATTAATCTTTTTTGCACTCTGCAAAAAGGTCGCGCGGTCCTGAAACAAATCGCCGTCGTGATCCAGGCCCTGAACATTGACCTCAAATCCGCGTTGGCGGATGGATTCCAGATAAGACTCCGGAACGATATAGCGCTTTTCCGGCACAATCTGGAATGACGCTTTGATTCCAAACTGATCGTCAATATCCATCACCTGTTTGGAAAAATCGCGTCCCAGCGTGGTTTCGACGTCGTGAGTCATGACCGCACAGGCGGAATATTCTTTGGGCCAGAACCAGATGAAGGGGACACGGTCCACCTGAGCGTCTTTCATGGCCAGTACAAGAAGGCGTTCATGCAGCAGATCGACGCTGCGGTCGACAGGCCAGTTCGGGAATTTGATCTGCTCCCAGCCTTTCAGGTACGCCGTCTGCAGATGCTTTCGGATGGGAACCGGCATGAACGGCCGCATCCGGTAATAGAAATCCTTGATCCACTGCTT
This sequence comes from Terriglobia bacterium, assembly GCA_041481485.1. Lineage (GTDB taxonomy): Bacteria > Acidobacteriota > Terriglobia > 20CM-2-55-15 > 20CM-2-55-15 > JBGPBY01. The sequence goes on along the minus strand of JBGPBY010000137.1, from coordinate 5,110 downwards.
CTCGAGCATTCGCTGACCGGAATTGGCATACGCTTCATAGCGGAGATTGTTCACGACCTGTTTCATGTCAAACGGAAGTAGCGTACCGTTTCCGCTCGTCCGCACTTCCTTCGCTGCGTCGAAAAGCCATCCATTGACGATCGGACGAGTTTCCCCCGTGGTCTGGCCAAAACAAATGACGCCAGGCCCGAACTGGAAAAATCCGCTGTTTTTACCGAGCGATCCCGAAAGACCGAACGGCGGAAGATCCAGACAGCGAAAGTAATCCTGAAGTGGTGACGCAGCTTTCGTTATCACCGATGCTGACATGTATTAACCGATTGCGATCTTTCGTTCAGTGGACGCTTGTTTGGAAAAGGAGGGTTTGAAGTAAACAATTCCGCCTTTTTTAGACATCGAGCGATCGATGGCTTCCAGCATTTGAACCACCCGCAGGCCGGCCGCTCCATCGTTGATGGGCTTCTTGTGGTTCATGACGCAATCCACGAAGTACTGGGTCTCACGTGTCAGCGCTTCGACCGGATCGACCCTTGGCACCCACAAATCTCCGGCGCGATAGCTGACGCGAAGGTCGTAGTTTCCAGTCGTCGCGGCCCGTTCGACTCCTTTGTCGTATATCTTGATCTTTTCGTCGGCTTCGAGATCGTTCCATACGAGCATTTTCTTTTCAGCGCCAATCAGGGTGCTGCGAATTTTTACCGGAGACAGCCAGTTCACATTGAGATGCGCAATGACCTTGTTCGCAAAATATAGAGTGATGAATGCGATGTTCTCGACGCCATTGACATGTTTCTCGCCCGTCGCGACGACCGCTTCCGGTTCGCCATCGATCAGATAGTCCATGATGGAAAGATCGTGGGGCGCCAGGTCCCATACGACATTCGCGTCATGTTGAAACAGTCCCAGATTTACTCGAGTCGAGTCGTAGTAATACAAAGTTCCGAGAACTTCGTCATCCATCAGCTCGCGGATCTTACGGACTGCGCCGCAGAACAAAAAGGTGTGGTCCACCATGATGAGAAGATTTTTGCGCGCCGCCAGTTCAATCAGCGCTTCAGCTTCGGCGACATTGTTCGTGAACGGCTTTTCGACGAAGACGTGCTTTCCGTTTTCCAGCGCCCGCTTCGCCAGGGAGAAATGGTGGCTGATCGGAGTCACGATCGCCACGGCATCAATGTCGGGACTGTTGAGAATGTCTGAAACGTCGGTGGTTACGGCTATCGATGGATAACTCCGGCGGACCCGGTCCAGAGACTTGATGTTCAGGTCACAGACCGAAACGACAGCGGCATTCGTCGTGTTATGAAAATTGCGGACAATATTGGGGCCCCAGTATCCATATCCGATCACTCCAACATTTATCGTTTGTCGTTTTAAATTCAAAGCACACCATCCTTGGGCTAGGGGGTATTTCAGTTATCAGTAAGCGCCGTGACCGCTGATTACGGCGAGAGGGGTCTTAATTAGAATTTTGATGTCGATCCAGAGAGATTGTTCCCGGATGTATTGAAGATCCATTCGCACCATCTCGTCGAAACTGGTGCGGCTGCGTCCGTTGACCTGCCACAATCCGGTGATTCCCGGCTTCGCTTCGAGAATTCGCCTCCGGTGCCAGAGCTGATAGCACTCAAACTCGTATGGAATCGGAGGTCGAGGTCCAACCAGCGACATGGAGCCTTCGAGGACGTTGATCAACTGAGGCAATTCATCCAGACTACTGGACCGCAGGAATCGGCCAAGCGGGGTGATCCGCGGGTCCTTCTGGATTTTGTAAACACCATTGGCGCCATTGGAGTTTCCGCGAATGAGATTCTGCGTAAATTCCTGATGGATTTTGGAATCGTTTGCCGCGTACATCGAACGAAACTTCAGAAATGTGAATTCCGTGCCGTGCTTGCCGAGCCGGCGCTGGCGGTAGAACACAGGACCGGTTGACGTCGTCTTGATTGCAATGGCGATGATCACAAAGAGGGGAGAAAGCAGAGCCAGCGCAATGGCACTGAGTGAAACGTCGATGAGCCGCTTGACCACACTGAAGAATTTTCTGGATAGCTGATCGCTTTCACGATCGGCGTAGAGAATCCTTCCGGATTCGACCTGATTGCCGCCATCGCCTTCCTTTTCAGGAAAGAAGTGAAATGTAATTTCCGAATCCTGAACTTCGGGAGCGGCGAGGTTCTCCGACAGCAATCTCTGGATCTTCGCTGAAATGGCAGCCCGCGTCTCATGACGGCTTGTCCCATTCAGAGCGGTGAAGATCACTCCAAGAGCAACCTGATCCCGATGCCAGCCGGTGATATCGGTATCGCGCGTGGATGCAGCAAGAGCCACGCCTATTTTCTCGATAGTTCCACCCAGATGGGCGCGAGCCAGCCGTCCGAAGTCGATGAGAACCAGCAGAAAGTGAGCGCCGGTGCGCTCCGATCGTTTGCGTTCAACCGACAGCATTCGATTGAACAGTACTTCGTCCAGAATGCCGGCCGGGTCGGTGTCCTTGAGAATGTTCATAGATCAGGACTCCAGGTAGTTTTTCGGACTGGTTCGTATCTGGCGTTCTCCCGGATACGTGTAACGGGAGTCGCGCCCGTAGTTGTAGTAGCTCCGGTTGAAGTATGTGTTAAAGAGCATGGGCTTGACGTCATTGAATACTACGCCCAGCAATTTGCTCTGATCCAATAGCTTGAATGCGTTTTCAATACTGCGATTGGAAGTCTTTCCGCGCCGGATGACCATGATGATGCCATCGCTGAACCCGGAGACGATCCGGGCATCCGCGATCGGGGAATACGGTGGAGCATCGAAGATGACGGTATCGAAATCCGCCTTCAGCCTCACGACAAGCTCCTGCATTTTGCGCAGCGACAAGAGGTCGATCGGATTTTCGGAAACGCCGCCGGACGTCATGAAAAACAGATTGCCGACTCGCCGCATGTAGCAGTAAGGCGACAAATGACCGTTGGAAAGATGCTGCATCAGTCCGGGCGAAGTCGACACTCCGAGATAACGGTCCAGCGTCGGATTTCGCAAATCGCAGTCGACGATAACCGTGCGGCGTCCCGGCTCCATCGCCAGGGTCAATGCGAGATTGGCACTGACGAGCGACTTTCCGTCCTGTTGATCGGGACTCGAAATCGTCAGAACCTTCGGCGGATTTTCGAAATCTTCGCGTATGCGCACCTTCAGGGTCTTGAACTGTTCGCTGATGAATGACGAGGGATTATTGAGCACCTCGACTTTTTCACCGAATACCGCATTGCTGACTTTCGGCACCAAGCGCTCAAACGGAAATCCATTCACCTTAACGAGCGCAGTCTGCCCGGAAGCCGGAACTTCGGCGGTCTTTCCTTCCTCGACCCGGTCGAGTAATCCCAACCGGTCAAACACGCCAAGGATGCGCCGCACTCCAACCTCATCGATACCGGTGGATGCAGTCAGACTCGGAATCGTCGAAGCAGCGCTCAATTCTCCAAGCAAGCAAAGCTCTTTCGGAATCCACGGGACTCCGGAAAGATCTTCACTGTTTTTCAACGTGAAAACCGATGCCGGTGTCGCTTCGACCGGAGCAGAATTGCTGCGCGACAGCTCGAGCAAAATATAGGCGACGTTGATATTCGCAGAGATGTAAAGCGAGCGGATTTCTTTGGTGAAGGATTCCTTCACAAAGGCGTTCTTGAATGCATGCTTCAATAGATCGATCGCCTGATGGCGGACGACTTCGGCAAGCTCGGCCGGAAACAGATATTTCTTGCTGGTTGCCGCTTCACCGAAGAGCACTTTCTTTTTGCGGGCCTCTGCAATGACTTTGGGTATATCCGCATCGGTGAGATAACCGTCCCGAACCATGTACGTGCCGATTCGATACGAATCCAGATTGGAAGAAGCGCCCTGGATCATTCCCTCGCGATGAAACACGGTCACACGTTGATCCAGCCTGGAGAGGACAAGAACGCCGCTGTCGCGGTCTTCCTGAAGCTTACGGAGATCATTCAGCAAGGTAATGTTGAGTGACATGATTAATATAACCTCTGAAAAAGCGGACCCAGACGCCACAAGACATAGGCCTGGTGTAGGAAGACAAAGTAGAGAAAACCGGCGTACACCACCGCAGCGGCGCCCAGGGATGCCAGACGGCTGGAGCGCTTTTTGCGGGCCGCCAACAGATCATCCGGAGTGACGATTTCCGGAATTTCGACAAGTACCGTTGCGCCGAGCAGCGCCTCGATATCCGCGTGCGTCCACATCTTCTGGTTTCCGATGTCCACGATGATCGCAAAGGCCAGCCCGATCAGCAGGCTCGCCAACATGCCAACCCCGATGATGGCGGATATTACTGGTTTCGCGGGTGATGATGGAGCAACCGGCGTTTCCACTACCACGAACTGCTGGCCTTTTTGCGCGGTTTCCGCACTCACAGACAACAGGGCTACCGAAAGCTTGTCCTTCATTTCCTGATAACGCCGGGTGAGATCCAGGTTATCCCGGTTGACGTCCGAGAGTTCCTCTTCTCCCTTCGGAGTATTTTCAATGTGTCTCATCGCGGTACTGATTGCTTTGTCGTTTTTCTCCTGGGTCTCGACGGCGATTTCGATAAGCTTCTGTTGTTGGCGCTGTTCCCGTTGAAGTCGCTCATAGGCGGGATTGTTTATCATTTCAGGAGCCGGGGCGTCGGCAACTGCGGGTTTGTCTTCCCCGTTTGCATAGGCCAATTCTTCTGAAGTCAATTCCTTTTCCAGACTTTGTACTTGCGCCGTCAGTGTAGCGACACGCGGGTAGCTGAGCGTGTAGCCCATCGATTTCAGTTCCTTGAGGTCACGCTGTTTTGTCCGATAGTCCATGATCTTTTGATTCTGGACAATCGCCGCCGGACTCGGGGTTGTCAAACCGAGTTTTGCAATTTTTTCAGGGGTCTTCTCGATTTCCTTTTCAAGATCACTCAACCTGTCGCGCATGAAGATCAGGCTGTTGGCAATGGATTGATTCTCCGTTCGAAGACTGTCCGCGGTTCGAAGATTCGCGTCGAGTTGATTCGGTAGTTCATTTCGCCGTCGGTTTCGGAGAACGCTCAACTTCTTGTCGGATTCCGTCAGTTGCGTGTATAGAGCATCGACCT
>JBGPBY010000136.1:0-14899 GCA_041481485.1 Terriglobia bacterium | reverse complement strand
CCAATGCGATTCGTGCCTTCATGTCCGCGCTGAAATTCCGCCGCTGCTTCGATTTCATGATGCTCCGTTTCGAAGCTCGCGATTTTACACCTTATTCACTGGTCCGAATTTTGGGGACCACCTCAAAATCCTGTCCAAAGGCAAAGTCGTCTACCGTGCAGCCGCATGAACAGTGGCTCGACAGGGCCGCCGAAGATCTCGCCTTTGCTCAGATCGGTTTTCGAGAAAAATATTTCTCACAAGCCTGCTTCCTGAGCCAGCAAGTTGTTGAGAAGTCATTCAAGGGCTTTCTACTCGCAAAAGGCCAAAGTCTAAGTTGAGCAGGTATGCGGGAACAATCCCTCCCTTGCCCTCGTTGGGGATTCGGCTTGATAATGTCGAGCGATCAAGAAGGACCTGTAACCAACGTGAATCGTTCGCTTAATGCCTAACCTCACTCCTGAACAACTCGCCAGGCAGCAGATCGACGCACAACTCCTCGCGTGTGGGTGGCTTGTGCAGGACTATAAGCAGTTCAACCCCGCGGCTGGTCGTGGTATTGCACTGCGTGAAGTCCCGCTCAAATCCGGCACCTGCGACTATCTCCTGCTTGTCGACCGCAAGGCCGTTGGCGTCATCGAGGCCAAGAAAGAGGGAACGCTCCTATCCGGTGTGGCGGAACAGTCCCGGCACTACGCGGAGAATCTGCCGGAATTTCTCCGGCCAGATGGGGCCGGGTCATTACCGCTCCTCTACGAATCCACCGGCGTCGAAACTCTCTTCCGTGACGGACGCGATCCCGAGCCGCGATCCCGGCGTGTTTTCTCGTTCCATCGTCCGGAGACAATCGCGAACTGGCTCGCGGAATCGACGACGCTCCGTGCACGTCTTGCGGCCTTGCCGATCGCATATCCGTTAACGGCGAACAATCTCCGCGACTGCCAGGTGGAAGGCATCACTAATCTTGAGAAGTCGTTTGCCGTCGCCAATCCCCGCGCACTGATCCAGATGGCGACTGGAGCAGGGAAGACTTACACGGCGTGCAGTTTCGCCTACCGTCTCATCAAGTACGCCGGGGCGAAACGCATTCTCTTTCTCGTCGATCGCGCCAATCTCGGCCGCCAGGCCCTGACGGAGTTTCATCAGTTTGTCGCTCCCGATACCGGCCGGAAGTTCACCGAGGTGTACAACGTGCAGCGTCTGACCTCGAATCAAATCGATTCCGTTGCCCGCGTCACCATCTGCACGATCCAGCGGCTCTATTCGATGTTGCGCGGCGAGGAACTCGACGAGGACCTCGATGAAAGGTCCGGCTATGAAATCTCCACCGCGGACGACCGGCCAAAGGATGTCGCCTACAACGCCGCGATTCCAATCGAAACGTTCGACTTCATCGTTACCGATGAGTGCCACCGCTCGATCTACGGTCTGTGGCGGCAAGTGCTGGAGTACTTCGACGCCTTTCTCATTGGACTCACGGCGACGCCGTCGAAGCAGACGATCGGGTTCTTCAAACAGAACCTGGTGATGGAGTACAACCACGAGCGTGCTGTCGCCGACAACGTGAATGTCGGTTATGACGTCTATCGGATCCGAACGCAGGCCACCGAGCAGGGTGGCAAGGTGGACAAGGGTTTCTATGTGGATAAGCGCAGCCGGGAAACGCGTGCCGTTCGCTGGGAGCAGTTGGACGAAGACTTCGGCTATGCCGCGAAAGAACTCGACCGGTCCGTCGTTGTGCCGTCCCAGATTCGCACGGTCCTCCAGGCATTCAAGGAGGCGTTGAGCACCGAGCTCTTTCCGGGGCGCACGCTTGTCCCGAAGACCCTTATCTTTTGCAAAGACGATTCCCATGCGGAGGATACCGTTCATCTCGTTCGCGAAGTGTTCGGCAAGGGAAACGACTTCGCCAAGAAAATCACGTACAAAACCTATGATCCCGAAACCCGGCGGTACGAGAAGTCCGACACGCTCATTCAGGAATTCCGCACGTCGCCCCAGCTTCGCATCGCCGTCACCGTGGACATGATCGCGACGGGCACGGACATCAAGCCGCTGGAATGCCTGCTGTTCTTACGCGACACGCGCAGCCGGACGTACTTTGAGCAGATGAAAGGCCGCGGAACACGTGTGGTCACGTCGACGGAATTGCAGTCGGTGAGCGGGGCAGACGCTCTCGCCAAGACTCACTTTGTCATCGTCGATGCGGTGGGCGTGTGTGAGAGCGACAAGACCGACTCGCGTCCGCTGGAGCGTCAGCGCAGCGTCGCCTTCGATAAGTTGCTGCTTGGCGTGGCTCTGGGAAAACGCGATGAGGACACGCTCACGACGTTGGCCGGCCGTCTTGCGCGGCTCAATCGCGAGATTTCCGGGGAGGATTTGAAAAAGGTCGTGGAAGTTACCGGCGGCAAGTCATTGTCCGACCTTTCTGGGAATTTGCTCCGAGCGCTTGATCCGGACAATCTGGCGGAGGACCGCAAACGCCTGATTGATGAAGCCTGCGCTCCATTCGATGTTCCAGCATTGCGCGACATGCTCGCGAAAGCCAAACAGGATGCCGAGCAGACGATTGATAACGTCACCGTGGATACCGTCCTGAGCCAGGGATTCGACAGCGCTGCGAAGGCGAGAGCGGAAGGAATCATCGACGCCTTTCACGACTACATCGACAAGTATCAGGCCGAGATCGATGCGCTGCAAATCCTCTACTCGCGTCCGTACAAGCATCGGCTGACGGAGCCCATGCTGAAGGAACTGGAAAAGAGACTTCGCGAGAATCACGCCGCATGGACGGAGGATCGTCTTTGGGATGCTTTCGCGGTTACCGAACCCAACAAGGTCACAGGCCGCTCGCAGGTTGGTCGCTTTGCGGATCTTGTTTCCATCGTCCGCTTCGCGATCGATCAACAACCCATGCTCGTGCCTTTCGCGGATTCGGTGTCCGAACGATTCGATGTGTGGCTGAATGGAAAGTCGAGAGCCGGTATGACTTTTACTCCCGAGCAACTCGCTTGGCTCAATCTCATCCGTGACCACATCGCCACCGCCATCAGTATTGAGCCAGACGATTTGGAGCTATCGCCCTTCAATCAGCGCGGCGGTCTCGGCAAAGCGCACCAACTCTTCGGTGACCAACTCCCCAAGCTCCTCGATGAACTCAATGAGGCGCTCGCGGCATGAGCAGCAATTGGAGATCAGCCAGATTGTCCGAAGTCTGCACCAAAATTTCGGATGGGACTCATCATTCGCCTGTAGTTCAATTCGACGAGCCAGGAATTGGGCGATTCAAATACGTTACATCTAAGAACATTCGCCGTTGGGGATTGGATGTGAGCGATGTCGCTTACGTGGATGAGAGCATTCACCGGGAAATCTATTCACGATGCAATCCGAAGCTTGGGGATGTCCTCCTCACTAAAGATGGTGCGAACACCGGCAATGTCGCAATCAACACGCTAGACGAAGAGTTTAGTCTGCTTTCGAGCGTCGCCGTCTTGAAGCCCAGACGCGATATTGTGGAGCCACGTTTCCTCCGTTACTTTATCGAATCGCCGGTGGGATCTAAACGACTTCTTGGCGAAATGACTGGTACTGCGATCAGACGCATAGTACTGAAAAAGATTAAGGAGACAGAGGTTCCAGTAGCACCGCTCCCCGAACAGCGTCGGATTGTGGCGGAGATTGAGAAGCAATTCACGCGGCTGGATGCGGGCGTGGCAGCACTGCGACGGGTGCAGGCCAACCTCAAACGCTACCGCGCCGCCGTCCTCAAAGCCGCCTGCGAAGGCCGTCTCGTCCCCACCGAAGCCGAACTCGCCAAAACCGGAGGCGCGAAAACGAAATTCGAAACTGGCAAAGCTCTGCTCGCCCGTATCCTCACCGACCGTCGTAAAAACTGGCAAGGCCGTGGCCAATACAAAGAACCTGGCGCATCCGATACTACGGGCCTCTCGCCATTACCTGAAGGCTGGACATTCGTCTCGGTTGAAACTGTTGGATTTGTTCAACTCGGTCGGCAACGGGCCCCCAAGCACCACATAGGGGTAAACATGCGCCCTTATTTGCGTGTAGCAAATGTTTATGAGGACCGACTCGACTTTAGTGATGTGAAGGCGATGAATTTCACTCCGGATGAATTCGAGACTTTCCGACTCGAGCCCAATGACATCCTTCTCAACGAAGGACAAAGCTTGGAGTTGGTTGGGCGGCCAGCCATATATCGAGGAGAGCTGCCAGGCGCTTGCTTCACGAATACACTCGTGCGGTTTCGCCCATGTCCTTCGCTAGACGTGAAGTTCGCATTATCTGTCTTTAGGGCATTCATGCATTCGGGACGATTCCAGAAGATCGCAAACTGGACGACCAACATCGCGCATCTCGGGGCCGACCGATTCGCAAAGCTTGCATTCCCACTTCCACCACTTTCGGAACAGGTCCGAATCGTGGCAGAAGTGGAGCGGCGGTTGAGCGTAGTGGAGGAACTGGAAGCGGTGGTGTCCGCCAACCTCCAGCGTGCTGCCCGGCTCCGTCAGTCCATCCTTCACAAGGCATTCACCGGAAAACTCGTATGAGCACCTTCTGCACCGGGAAGCGGGCCGAAGATTCCATATGTTCGATTTCGAAACCAGCTGCCACCGGCGGCGAAGGCTGCGACACACAGCTCTACCATCTCGATGGAATCGTCCCGGCTGGTGACCACCTAAGATCTTCGGCAGGCTGTAAGAAATCCCTACCAACTCGACGTCTAGTGAAATGAAAGCCAAGCGGAGCGCTCGTATGAACGACGTCATTGCAAGCCCCGGCAATCCCGGCGGTGAGTTCCTCTTCTACCAGACCGAAGACGGCCGCGTCCGCCTACAAGTTCGTCTGCAGGAAGAGACCGTCTGGCTTTCCCTGAATCAATTGACGGAGTTGTTTCAGCGGGACAAGTCGGTCATTTCCCGGCACATCCGCAACGTGTTTGACGAGGGGGAACTGGTCCGGAAAGGAGTTGTTGCAAATTTTGCAACAACTGCCGCGGACGGGAAATCCTACCAGGTCGAGTTCTTCAACCTCGATGTGATTATCTCGGTGGGCTACCGGGTAAAGTCACAGCGCGGCACGCAGTTCCGTATCTGGGCGACCCAGCGGCTGCGGGAATACATCGTGAAGGGTTTCGCGATGGATGATGACCGGTTGAAGCAGCGCGGCGGTGGGAATTATTTCGAAGAACTGCTGGCGCGTATCCGGGATATCCGGTCGTCGGAGAAAGTGTTTTGGCGGAAGGTGCTGGAAATTTACGCCACCAGTGTGGACTATGCTCCGGACGCGGAAATGTCGCAGCAGTTCTTTGCCACGGTACAGAACAAGATGCATTGGGCAGCGCACGGCCACACGGCGGCTGAGATTATTCATTCGCGTGTGGACGCGGCGAAGCCGCAAGTGGGGATGACGAACTGGGTGGGCGCGAAGCCAGGTATAGAGGAAGCGGTCATCGCCAAGAACTATCTGTCGCCGGACGAACTCAACGCGCTGAACCGCATCGTCGCCGCATATCTGGAACTGGCAGAAATACAGGCCATGAACCGGCAGCCGATGTATATGAGGGACTGGATCGGGAAGCTCGATGATTTCCTGCGTTTAAGCGGCCGGGATATTCTCAGGCATGCCGGGAGGATTTCGCACGATCAGGCCGTGCGGAAGGCGGAATTGGAGTTCGAGAAATTTCATCGTGCGCAACTCGCCGAGCCGTCAAAGGTGGAAAAAGATTTTGAGGCGGCGGTGAAGGACTTGAAAAGACTCTCCATTCCTAAACCGAAGAAAAAGAATTCATGAGCAGTCCCAACGCCCTTGTCCAGAAACTCTGGAATTATTGCAATATCCTGCGGGATGACGGCCTCTCCTACGGCGATTACGTCGAGCAGTTGACGTTTCTCCTCTTCCTGAAAATGGCGGACGAGCAGTCCAGGCCGCCGTTCAATAAACCGTCACCCATTCCTAAAGGTAAAGACTGGCCGTCGTTGCTCGCCAAGGACGGCGACGAACTGGAGATTCATTACCGTCACACCCTGGAGGAGCTCGGCAAGCGGACGGGAATGCTCGGCGTCATCTTCCGCAAGGCACAGAACAAAATTCAGGATCCGGCCAAGCTCCGCCGGCTCATCGTGGACCTGATCGACAAAGAAGCATGGTCCAGTTTGGGCGCCGACGTGAAAGGCGACGCGTACGAGGGTTTGCTGCAAAAGAATGCCGAAGACGTGAAGGGCGGAGCTGGGCAGTACTTCACGCCGCGCCCACTCATCGCGGCAATCGTGGATGTCATCGCTCCACGGCCGGGTCAGTCCATCTGTGATCCGGCATGTGGCACCGGAGGATTTCTTCTCGCAGCGCATGACTACCTGGCCAGGCTTCCCCGCCTCGACCTTGCACAAAAGAAGAAGCTGAAGAGCGGTACGTTCTTCGGGATTGAACTGGTGGACAGTGTTACGCGCCTCTGCGCGATGAACCTGCTGCTGCATGGCATCGGCGGCGAGTCGGAAGCGGATTTGCCGGTCGTGACGAAAGACGCTCTGGCGGGGAAGCATGGTGAATATGAAATTGTCCTGGCCAATCCGCCGTTCGGCAAAAAGAGCAGCGTGACTATCGTGAATGAGGCGGGGGAGTCGTCGAAAGAATCGCTCATCATCAACCGCGACGATTTCTGGGCGACGACCAGCAACAAGCAGCTCAACTTCCTTCAACACATCTTTACCATTCTGAAGCAGCACGGGCGGGCGGCGGTGGTGCTGCCGGACAACGTCCTGTTTGAAGGAGGTGCGGGTGAAACCATTCGGCGTGAACTGCTCAAGCAGGCGGACGTGCATACACTGTTGCGGCTTCCCACCGGTATCTTCTACGCGCAAGGCGTGAAGGCCAATGTATTGTTCTTCGACCGCAAGCCCGCGCAGGAAAAGCCGTGGACGGCGAAGCTATGGATCTACGACCTGCGCACCAACCTGCATTTCACTCTGAAGGAAAACACGCTCAAGCGTAGCGACCTCGACGACTTCGTTGCCTGCTTCAACCCGAAGAGCCGGACCGACCGAAAGGAAAGTGATCGTTTCAAGGGATTCACCTATGAAGAACTGACAAAGCGCGACAAGGTGAATCTCGATATCTTCTGGTTGAAGGATGACGCGCTCGAAGAGTCTGCGAATCTTCCTGACCCGGAAGTCATTGCCGCCGATATCGCTGCCGACCTGGAAGCTGCGTTGGAACAGTTTGCAGCCATTGCGGAAGATTTGAAGTAGGCTAGCCGCTCGAAATACTCCAATTCCCGAGGCTATTGTCGGTCCTTCAGTTCCTTCAGAGCCTGCCGGAAGGGAATCATTTCCGCCTTCAATCGCGCGAAGGAATTGCCGGCGCCGCGCAGGGATCCGGCCTTTCCGATGGACTCTAGTGCGCAGACCGCTTCGTATGCGCGTGTACGCCCAAAATTGCCAATCGATCCTTTTAGCGCATGGGTGGCCTGCAGAAATCCTTCGAGCCGATGCGCGGTTATCGCACGCTGAATGCGCGCGGCCTGTTTCGGATATTCGGCTAAGAACACCTGGATCAGGCCGGCGAGCAGCGATGCATCACCTCCAAGGCCATTCAACAGTTCGGCTTCGTCGAGGCTAGAGGAGTTTCGGCCAAAAACTCCGATGAGTCGCTCAATTGCTGCGCGAAGTTGTTCGGCCTGGATGGGCTTGGTAACGTATTCGTCCATTCCGCTTTGGAGTACACGATTGCGATCGCCATCCATGGCGTGAGCGGTAGTTGCGATGATCGGCAGGTGAACGCCGGAGAAACGTTCGCGGCCCCGAATGGCGGCCGCAACTTCCAGCCCATCCATTAGTGGCATCTGGACATCCATCAAGACAACATCGAATCGAATCCGCTCCATTGCCGCAAGTGCCGCACGTCCGTCCGTTGCCACTTCTACGGCATAGCCCATTTTTTCGAGCAGCCGCACCATGAGTTCCCGGTTTACGGGATTGTCCTCGGCAACCAGAATCCTCAGCCGGGAATTTACCGGACCCGATTGTTTTCGAGCCGTGCGTGACGGAACGTTGCGGACAGTGGCGTTCTCATCGGGTCTCGGTATGGGAGCCATCGCACAGCGAACCGTGAAATGAAATGTGCTGCCCTTACCCGGATCGCTTTCCAGCCAGAATCTGCCACCCATCAGTTTCACCAGTTCCGAACAAATCGTGAGACCGAGTCCGGTGCCGCCATAGCGGCGGGTGATGGAGCTGTCGGCCTGTGTGAAGGGCTCGAGGATTGCAGCGTGCTGGTCGGCGGGAATTCCGATGCCGGTGTCGATGACGGCAAGATGCAGAACCACTTCGTTCAGCGTGCGCGACTCCACTTCGACGGAGAGAAGAACTTTTCCGTGATCGGTGAATTTAATGGCATTGCCAATCAGATTGACGAGTACCTGCCGAATTCTGGACGGATCCGCAATCAGCCGTTCGGGCGTATCCGGCTGAACGCGGCAGGACAACTGCAGGCCCTTTTCCTTTGCGCGATGCGCCAATACTTTCAGGGTTTCGTCGAGCGTGTCACGCAGCCCGAACTCGACATTGACCAGCTCCAGCCGGCGAGCCTCGATTTTGGAAACGTCGAGAATATCGTTGATCAGCACCAGCAGAGAGTCGGCGGCACTCTTGACCGTTTGAAGATACTCCCGCTGAGCCGGCGCAAGGTGGGTGCCGAGCGCCAGATTTGTCATGCCGATGATGGCGTTCATCGGGGTCCGGATTTCATGGCTCATATTGGCCAGAAATTCGCTCTTTGCCCGTGTCGCAGCTTCCGCCTGCCGCCTTGCAGTGTCGAGTTCCCGAACAAGATTGCGCAGGCGGGCAGCGTTTTCTGCTTCGGATTTCCGGGCGGCCTCGAGATCGCGCGTGTAAATGGCGAGCGCGCTTTCGGCATTCTTTCTCTCCATAAACTGGCCGATCTGGCTGCCGATTGCATCAAACAGTTGAAGCACATCGCGGTCCGGTTTACGGATTTCCCGGCTGAAAAACTCCATCACACCGATGACGCGTTCTCCGGCACGGATCGGAAAACCGAATGCGCTGTGAAGACCTTCCTTCGTGGCGATTGGCGCGCGGGGAAAATTCCCATCCTGAGTGATGTCCTGGATCCATGCCGGTTCGCGGGTAGCCCACACACGGCCGGGAAGGCCGACACCGCAAGCAAACACGGCGCTGCGCGTGGCCGCGGCAAATTCGGCAGTGGTGACGGAAGGTATGTGCCAAAGGTCCACGCATCGCATCACACCCTCGTCTTCATCGATGATCCAGATGGCGCCCATGGTCCAATTCAGACTCATGCAAATTGCTTTGAGGATTTCCGGAGTTCCGTTTTCCAGCGTGGGAGATTCGGCAAGAATCCGGCTCACCGCGTGATCTGCAGCTAGCCGGCTTTCGGATCGTTTCAGGTCGTCGATGTCCCGGGCCGCCGCATAAATCAGACTTTCGCGGGTATAGGGCACGGCATTCCAGAGCAGCCAGCGCCACGAACCGTCGCGGCAAAGATAGCGGTTTTCAAACCACAGGAGTTTGGCACCGGTTTCGATGTTTGAAGCTTCCGTCTGGGTTGCTGCTCGGTCGTCCGGATGGACGAATTCCATATATGGTTTGGCTGTCAGCTCGGCCTCACTGAATCCCAGCACCCGTTCCCAAGCCGGATTCAGCCGTTTGAAATATCCATCGAATCCTGCGATGCACAACATATCCAGTGAAAGATTGAACAGCCTCTCGAGGTCCTCTGACATGTTGCCAGTCTATAGTGAAACCGAGTGAGGACGAACCGGCGTTTGGGCGACGTCGGTAGTGGGTCAGTTTGAAATTTGCAACTGCGGCCCACTGTAGGCGCGGTCTATGACCGCGCACAATCTCTCGTTTATGGATTCCCAATTCGAGGATTCCCAGTCTGAAAAACTGTGCGCGGAAATTTCTTGATGGCTGCGCCCTGTCGGGCTTGCATTCGCTCCGCTCATGGACCGCGCCTACAGTGGGCCCCAGATTTCAAATTGGCCCATTACCCGGCCGTTCCCGTTATTGACCACTCACGGCTGCAGGCGTAGCATGGCACCCACATAGAAATGGAACAAAAGAAGAGCGTTCTCGTCGTCGATGATGACCGGGCTTTGAATCATGTTCTGGTTGAACTGCTGCATCAGGCGGGCTTCACCGTGTCCAGCGCCACGGACGGTGCAGCGGCCGTGAAGCTCATGGAACGTGAATCGTTCGACATTGTGCTGCTCGATATCGGTTTGCCCCGGGTGAGCGGACTCGAAGTGCTGCAGCGAATTCGCGCGATGGAATCACCGGCCAAGGTGCTCATCATGACCGCGGATGAAACGCCGGCAACCGTGTTGCACGCCGTTAAAGGCCAGGCCTACCGTTATCTTTCGAAACCGTTGAAGCCGAAATCCGTTGTGGAACTGGTTGAGGAGATGGCGCGCGCACCGGCACCGGCGGAAATCGAAGTCATTTCCGCAAAGCCGGACTGGGTGGAGCTTGTCGTCCCTTGCCGCATTGAGATGGCGAACCGGCTGAACAGTTTCCTTCAGATGCTCAACACGCAGCTTCCCGAAGAGATTCGCGATTCGGTGGAAGTGGCGTTCCGGGAGTTGTTTCTGAACGCTGTCGAGTGGGGAGGACAGCTCGATCCTGAACGCAGGGTCCGCATTGCATGCATTCGTTCGCAACGGATGCTGATTTACCGCATTCAGGACCCTGGATCCGGTTTTCAGCCTGAAAAACTTCCTCATGCGGCCATCAGCAATCATCCGGACGAGCCGTATGCTCACATCAAAGTGCGTGAGGATCTCAGCCTCCGTCCCGGAGGTTTCGGGCTGATGATGACTCGCGCCATGGTCGACGAGCTGATCTACAATGAGGCTCACAACGAAGTGGTATTCGTGAAATATCTCGACTGACACGGAATTGTGTACAGGAGGTTTAGATGGGTTTATCGCTCGCGTCCCGCCGTATTGCCAACGCTGTCGTCATCGACATTGCCGGAGAACTGACGATCTATGACGAAGGGCTTCGCGAATACGCGCGGCAGTTTCTGGAGTCCGGCGAGCGCCGACTGGTACTGAACCTGGCTGCCATTTCCTATCTGGACAGCGCAGGACTGGGTAAACTCGTTTCGCTCTACGTCACCGTGAAGAATGCAGCCGGAGATATCGAGCTGCTTGCTCCCAGTCCACGAGTTCGGGAATTGTTGAAGATTACGAAACTCGACACCGTCTTCAACATCCTTGAGAACGAAGCGGCAGTGCGGGCATCCACTTCTGCCGCGCTGCCTGGACTGTAATTGCGAAATGGAATACTTAGTTGGTTTTCTTCGCGCAGTATTTCCGGACAATGTTGATTAGTTCGGGGCCAAAATTCTTTAATCTGGCTTTGCCGATCCCGGGTATTTTTTTCAGCGAGGCTCGATCCATCGGCAGAAGCCGGACCAGTTCCTGTAAGGTTATTTTCGGTAAAACCTCGTGGAGTGGTCTGTCGAGTTCGTCTGCTCTGACATTACGCCACTCCAGCAGACGTTTATAGAGATCGGGATGCGGCGTATTCCTCGGCACCGCTTCGGTCACCGATCGGAAACCGTTGTCTCCCTCGCGAGAGTCCAATTCCGCATTGTTTTTCGCCTGAATGTAGCCGGCAGCGGAGAAGCCACTCTGGCATGAAGCGAAACACCTGTGCTTTATCAGGACCTCCTTCTCCAGCTTCTGCAGATGCTGACTGACGCGTTTCAATAGCGTCTGATCTTCCGTAATCAGGTCGAAGTGTCTCAGCCCGGCAATCGGTTCGGAAGTCAGTTTCGACGAAAAATATCCACCTGCTTTCCGAAGGCGCTCCCGTAGAGGTTCGTTTTCATCCGGCAGCTCCGGATGCGAAAAGTACATCTGCAATTGCGGGGCAAATTTATACGCGACGGATAGGATCTCGGTGTGCGCTTTCTCAATCAGCGCATTGAACAGCGACAATCCTTCGGTTGAAACAGCGCCGGGGTTCTCCTGAAAAATCCGGATCAGTTCCTGCAAAGGATTGTCCACGCCGCCGAAGTCGAATAATTCTCTGACGAGCATCTCCTGATATTCCCGTTTCGATTGGCGCAAATGTGCTTCGTTCGGAGCGTTGCGCGCAGTTTTTTCAGAATATGCTTTGACCACCAGATCCGTTTTCACGCTGGACGGATTGATTTTTGAACTCAGAACGATCCCCTCGAAACTTCGGCAGCGGCTCAATGCCACGTATACCTGTCCATGCGCGAACGCCGAACGTGCATCGATGATGACGCGATCGAAGGTCAGTCCCTGGCTCTTGTGGATCGTGATCGCCCATGCGAGCTTCAACGGATACTGGGTAAATGTTCCGAGGACTTCTTCCTTTATTTCTTTGGTCTCTGGGGCGTTTGCATATTTGATGTTTTGCCATTCGACGGGCGTGACCGCAATGTCCTTAAGTTCACCCTTGCAGCGTACGAAGATTTCGTCTCCGGCAAAACGGATGATTGTTCCGATCTTGCCATTGAAATAGCGTTTCTCCGCCGAAAAGTCGTTCCGCATAAACATCACCTGAGCTCCCTTTTTGAACTGCAGAGACTCCTCCGTTGGATATGAAGTCTCTGGAAATTCACCAACAATTCTGGCTTTGAACGTGTGCGGCTTTTCGGGAATTGCCTCGAGTCTCTGAATGTTCAGGTCAGACGACGACGCATTGTGCGACGTCAACGTGATGTAGTCGTCTTTCTTGTCGGCCGGGAACCCAGGGATGTAACGGCTGTTGAGCGCTTCGAGCACTGCCGTGTCGATTTGGTTGTTTCGAACTTTTTCGAGCAAGTCAATAAAGCGCTGGTCCGTTTGCCGGAAGATCTGATTCAGTTCAATGACCACTGTGTCGGTACTCTGCAGGGCAATACTGCCGAAGAAGTACGGTGTTTCATAGCACGGCCGCAGGAGTTCCCAATCTTCCGGCTTGACGACAGGAGGCAATTGATAGAGATCGCCAATCATGAGCAATTGCACGCCGCCGAAAACCCGGGGATCGTTACGGCTGCGGCGAAGCACGTCGTCCACAGCATCGAGCAGGTCTGCACGCACCATGCTGATCTCGTCGATGACGAGTAGCTCAAGAGTCCGGAGCAATTGAATCTTCTCGCGGGAAAAACGGCGGCGGTTGTCGGTCTCTCTGGATGTGCCAGGAAGATAAAGACCAAGAGGCAATTGAAAAAACGAATGCAGTGTCATGCCACCGGCGTTGATGGCGGCAACACCGGTCGGCGCCGTGACTGGAGCTTTCCTCCTGGATTCGGTGCAGGAAGGTCGTTTTGCCTGTGCCGGCCTTGCCCGTGAGAAAGATATTCTTATTCGTGTGGCGGAGGTATTCGAATGCGTGCTCGAACTGGGGATTGGATACGAAGCTCACACGTGAAAGTGTGCCACTATGGACGCGCCCGCGGAAGGTCTAGTCGAATTGAAAGCGCACATTCTGTTTTACGGTCCGAGCGTGATACGAAGTTCGGACGTCTCCGAAGGCGTGATGGTTGCGGAGACACATCGAAATTGGCGGATCGTACTCACCTCGATTATGCTTCTGGGGTTCGTCCGCATGCCGGACCGAATACGGTTGGAGGTAAATCCGTGAAGCAAAGATGGTTTTTGGTGTTACTTATCGTGGTTTTGACCGCGGCCTTTATCGAAGCGCAGGGACGGCGCGGCGCAGGACCGGCAGGCGGACCAGCGACAGTCGAGCACATTATGGTGCACGGCAAAGCACTCGAAGGCAATCTTGAGGGCGATTCAGCGGATCGCGAAGTCACGGTATACCTTCCGCCGAGCTATCGCGGCGATGCCATGCGCCGCTTTCCGGTGGTGTACCTGTTGCCTGGGTTCGGTGCACGTGACGACATGTTCACCGGCCGGACTGTGAACGTTCCCGAAAGCGCAGACCGCCTTGCATCGGCTGCGGGTTTTAGTTCGCCCATCATCGTGATCCCCAACCCATATACGCTGTACCGGGGCAGTATGTATTCGAATTCGACCACCACAGGCGACTGGGAGGCGTTCATTGCGCAGGATCTTGTGGCTTACATCGACGGGCACTACCGTACGATCGCGGAGCGCATCAGCCGCGGTCTGGCCGGACACGGGATGGGTGGCTATGGCGCGCTGCGCATCGGTATGAAGCGGCCTGATGTGTTCTCGAGTCTCTACATCATGAGTGCCGCCTATCTCGAAGCGGCCGATAGCGCGCGCCCGGAAGCGGCGGCGGCCGCCGAGGCGATCAAGACGCGGGCCCAGGCCGAGGAGGCGGCGCGCGCAGAGGATGTTAACCCGGCAGCATCCGGTCCCTCGCTCTCACTTGCTCTGGCGGCCGCGTGGACTCCCAATGCGAACAATCCTCCGCTGTTCCTGGATCTGCCCGTCAAGGATGGAAAGCTGCGGCCCGAAATCGCCGCTCGCTGGACTGCCAACGCCGGTCTCACCATGGTTGAAGGTCAGGCGGCAAACCTGAACAAGTTCTACGCCATCTCGATTGATGTCGGCACCAAAGATCGAATGCTGGCTTCAAACCGGCGATTGCACGAAGCCATGACTCGCCTGAAAATTGCTCACAGCTACGAGGAATATGACGGCGATCAGACCAGCCGGCTTGGCGAGCGGATCGAGAGAAACTTTTTGCCGTTTTTCTCAAAGAGCCTGGCGGCTCCGGCTAATCCAACATCACCTGCCGTGAAGTAAGGACAGTTGATCAAGAAATCCCTCTCCCAACGGGAGTGGGTTGGGTGTGGGGTACCGCAAGTAAAATTTTTTATTTGTGGTACCCCTCACCCGGCCGCCATTTCCTGATGCCCACCCTCTCCGGTTGATAGTGGTATTTCTTGATCGACCGCCCCT
>JBGPBY010000135.1:0-14901 GCA_041481485.1 Terriglobia bacterium | reverse complement strand
GTTCACTGTTCAATGTTCAATTGTCATTGGAAAATCAAGGGCGGTCATATACCGCCCTATCGTTGTTTTAATTAACGTCGCGGACGATCCCAGTTAGCGGATTCCGATCGCGGCATTGGGCGGTCCGATACGGAGAAATCAGCTTCGGACTCTCCGGTCGAGGAGACATCTTCAGCTCCGTTATGGATCAGGATATCCGTTGCCTTTCGAGTCCATGCCGAATCGTCACAGTGAACCGACATTAGAATCCCGCCGGATTTGACCCGTCCCTCATACCGCTTGGCTTCGTATTCTGGTATCCCCATTCCTACAAGCGCACCGACCAGACCGCCGACGGTACCGCCGACGCCTGCGCCCGCCAGAGCTGCCATAATGGGACCCGCAGCGATAAATGGCCCGAGACCTGGTATCGCAAGGGCGCCGATGCCAGCCAGCCATCCCAGTGCTCCTCCCACAACGAGTCCGGTTCCGGCTCCCGCTGTCGCGCCTTCCGGAGCCTTGGTGTTTTTCTTGTGAGCAAAATCCTTGTTCCCCACATTTTCCGGATACAAAACGGAAATGTCCGTATTCCGATAGCCCTCGTCCTTCAGACTGTTAATTGCGGATTCGAGCAGTTCTCGATTGGGAAAAATACCAAACGCTGCAGTGTTTTTGCCTGCCATGTTTTTTCTCCTTGGTTGGTTTTGTTTTTGGATCGATTGCGTTACTTCTTTTGCTCGATGCGTTCGCTGGGGCGATTGAATCAAATATGAGCACGTGCGAGGCCACTGCGGTGCTTCGCATCAGGGCATCCGACTTGCTTCAATAACATCGGGTTCAAAGGGAGAAATTCCCGGCAGGGAAGCAGCAGGCTTTACCCGGAATGTTTTCCATTTCTCATTTCGCAGGAATGAAAGGAGGCTCGTATGGCACCGATGACTTGTGCACATCCCGGATGTGGCTGCACTCCAAAGAGCGGAGACAAGTATTGCAGTCTGTATTGTCACGATGCGGGAGCCCAGATCGAGGCCCCATGCGACTGCGGACACGCGAACTGCCATCAGGAAAAGGAAGCTCTGGTGACGGAGTAAATGACCAGAGCGGGATAGGATCGCCCGCAATTTCCAATTCTGCCGACGATTATTGGAAATCGCTCTCAGTCCCCACGGTAGGCGCGGTCTATGAAGGTGTGAAGAAATTGGGGACAGAGAGCAATTTCCTTTTTAAGCCGTTTTATATCAATTGGGTTTCTCAGGAAATTGCTCTCTGTCCCCAATTTCTTCACACCTTCATAGACCGCGCACAGTTTTTCAGATTGGAGGTTTCTATAAACGCGAGATTGTGCGCGGTCATACAGCGTGTGAATGAAAGAGGGCGGCCGCAGGCCGGGTGAGGAGTGCCACAAATAAATATTGTTACTTGCGGTATCCCTCACCGGCCGCCCATCTCTTGACGGGGCCCCCTCTCCCGTTGGGAGAGGGATTTCTTGATATCGCATTCCTTCACCGCCGTCTCCGCTCTCATGCCGCTTCCTGGCGCGAATCGTATATCTCCCGTGCCTCTTCCATCCGGAATATCGCAAGCGCCTGAGACAACTTTTCCGGATCGTCGGTGTGCACCGCGATCAGGATATTTCCCCCCTTCACTTCGTGTTCAATCCGGCTCACAACCTCTTCCGGCAGGTGAACCGGTTTGAAAGCGCCGGTTCCTCCCATGAGGCCTCCCACGGCTCCTCCTGCGGCCGCGCCGCCCAGAACTGCGAGTATCGGTCCAATCGCCAGCGCAGGTCCGATTCCAGGCACTGCAAGGCTCACCAGTGCGCCGACGACGCTACCGATCTCGACGCCCCTCACTGCGTTTTCTTTCAGAGACATATCTTTCGTATCCGAACGATTTTTCAGAAAAACCGAAATTTCATTACTGAATCCAGCGTTACGGAGGTGTATCAAAATCGCATTCGCCTGCGGTTCGTTGGAACACGAACAATAAACTGCGTTCGACATAGTTGCCTGCCTTTCTGGAGTGACTTACTGATCACTCGCAATTCATACGCCGAAGGACTGAACCGGTGTCTACTTCTATGTTATGACAACCAGGACCTGGTCCAGCTATCTGTCAGAATCAGAGCCGTCAATATGACGAGCATGACGCAGCCGGCAACTGCGGCCATCCACGTTAGGCGCGATGTGGTCCGCAGGTGCATGAAGTAATAGGCGATGAGGAGCGTTTTCACAGTGGAAACGGATAGCGCCGCAAGCCAGTTCAGGCGGCCGAGGTGAATAAAGGATGCGGCTACCGTCAGGGCGAGCAATACCATCAGAGCCAGAAACGTAACCAGGTATCTGCCGGTGGAGTCTGCCTGATGCGTCATGAGCTGCGGTCCACGAGATACAGAATTGGAAAAAGAAATACCCACACCACGTCAACGAAATGCCAGTACAGGCCGATGGTCTCCACCGGTGTGTGATATTCGGGTGAAAACGAATCGGTCAGCGCCATAACGATCAAAACTGCGATCAGTACGAGCCCCACAATCATGTGGAGCGCATGCAGGCCGGTCATCACGAAATACAGCACAAAGAAAATCTGCGCGTGCGCTGCGTGTGGTCCTGATAACGCAAAGCTGATGCCGGGAACCAGGTGTTCCCTGAACTTCTCCGCATATTCCGAGAATTTGATGACGAGGAAAACAGAACCCAGAAGGAAAGTCGAAGCCAGAAGCGCAACCAGGCGCATCTGTTTTCCCAGCTGCGCGGACTGCACTGCCAGTGCCATGGTGAGACTGCTGAAAAGCAGGACTGCGGTATTGACGGTTCCCCAAAAGATGTCGAGATGGCGGCTCGCTTCTGCGAATGCGTCGGTATAGATATTGCGATAGACAACGTATCCGGCAAACAGTCCGCCGAAAAACATGATCTCAGTGGTCAGAAAGATCCAGAATCCGAATGTCGCTGCATCGCGCTGCTGTAACGAATCGTCGAACTGATGAGCAAGAGCGCGGGATTCAGACAATGGCAACCTCTCCGGCGCGTCGTTCAGACTTTTCCGGTGCGCCATAGTCGTAAGGGTCATTGGAGACTACAGGAGTGGTCTCGAAATTGTCCGTTGGAGGAGGAGACGCGGTCTGCCACTCCAGTCCTCGGGCATCCCAGGGATTTGATGGAGCTGCGCGGCCGTATCGCAGTGACCACAAGAGATAGATCATCGGAATCAGGTATCCGATTCCGAGAATAGACGCCCCGGCGGTCGACATCACGTTCCAGACCTGAAATTCTTCGGGGTAGGCATGATAGCGGCGAGGCATTCCGAGATACCCGAGCAGGAACTGTGGAAAGAACGTCAGGTTGAATCCCACGAACACCACCAGCGCTGCAAGCCTGGCCCAGCCTTCCGGATAAAGCCGTCCGGTAATTTTCGGCCACCAAAAATGGATGCCTCCGAAATACGCCATCACCGCGCCGCCAACCATGATGTAGTGAAAATGAGCGATGACGAAGTAGGTGTCGTGCATGTGGACATCGACGGCAAGCGTGGCAAGGAAAAGTCCGGTCAATCCGCCAATCGTGAAGAGCCCGATGAAGCCCAGGGCATACAACATCGGCGCATCGTAGGAGATCGAACCCTTATATAAGGTCGCCATCCAGTTGAACACCTTGATGCCGGAAGGGATGGCGACGAGAAAGCTCAACATCGAAAATGCGACTCCGGCGAATGGAGATTGTCCGCTGACGAACATGTGATGGCCCCAGACCAGAAAGCCAAGGACCGCGATCGCAATGCTGGAAAAGGCTATAAAACTGTATCCGAATATTCGTTTCCGGGAAAAACAGGTGATGAGTTCGCTGACGACTCCCATTGCCGGAAGCACCATGATGTAGACGGCCGGATGAGAATAAAACCAGAACAGGTGTTGAAACAGGAGCGGATCGCCTCCGATTGCCGGATCGAAAATGCCGACGTGAAAGATGCGTTCAATTCCGATCAACGCAATGGATATCGCAAGCACCGGAGTACCCAGAATCATGATGATGCTTGTCGCATAGTGAGCCCAGACAAACAGGGGAAGGCGGAACCACACCATGCCCGGTGCGCGCATCTTGTGAATGGTCACGATAAAATTCAAACCCGTCAGTATCGATGAAAAGCCTGTGATAAAGACTCCGAGTGCCGTCAGAATCACATTGGAATTCGCATAGGTGCTGCTGTACGGCGTGTAAAACGTCCAGCCCGTGTCGACGCCTCCGGTAACGATTGCAGTGAGGGTGAACGTGCCGCCAATAACGTAAATGTACCAGCTCAATAAATTCACTCGTGGAAACGCCAGGTCACGGGCGCCGATCATCAGCGGGATCAGGAAATTTCCCAGCACCGACGGAATCGACGGAATGAGAAAGAAAAAAATCATGATGAGCCCGTGCATCGTGAACAACTTGTTGTAGGTTTCCGCCTGAACAAAGTCGCCTGCCGGCGTCAGCAGCTCGAGCCGGATCAACAGAGCAAAGAAACCACCCAGAAAAAAGAACAATGTGATGGAGATGAGATACAGCAGCGCAACGCGTTTGTGGTCGGTGGTCAGCAGCCATGAGCGCCAGCCGTATGCGGTATTGAGATAGTTTTCCGGCAGCGGATGCGTCGTGGCTGTCATTGCTTCGTTCCCTCCGAAGAGAGCGACCGCACGTATGCAATCAGGTCCATGATTTCATCTTCGGTGAGCTGTTCGCGAAACGACGGCATGATGGGGCGATAGCCGTCCACGACTTTCGCTCCCGGTGCGACGATCGACTCATGCATGTAGGCTTCATCGAAAACGGCAGTCTCTCCGCTCGCGAGCCGCACTGGCTTTCCGAACACACCGGAGAGGTTGGGACCACGCTGGCGCGGCCCGGGTTCGTGGCAGTTGGCGCAGCTGAAATCCTGAAACAGCTGAGCTCCCGCCTTCGCGGGGGACTCGTCTCTGCTTCCTCCCAGCCAAACCTGAAAGTCAGCGGGCGTCATGACAATCACTTTCCCGATCATTGCCGAATGCTGTGTTCCGCAATATTGCGAGCAAAACAAATGAAACTCTCCGGTTTTCGTCGCTTCGAACCAAAGGGTGGAATAACGGCCGGGAACCACATCCTGTTTCACTCGAAATGCGGGAATGAAAAAGTCGTGAATTACATCCTGCGACGCAAGTATCAAACGGATCGGCTTTCCGGCAGGCACGTGCAGCTGATCGATTTCGCGCCGGCCTTCCGCGTGCTCGATGGTCCACATCCATTGCTTTCCCACGACATAAATGCTCTCGGCATTCGGGGGAGGCTGATGGTTCTGCATGAAAAGCTTTGCTCCCCACAGGAACATGACTGCGGTCAGTCCCAAAGGAATTACGGACCAGAGGATCTCGAGACTGAGATTGTTTTCGATCTGCACGGCGGAATGCCTTCGCCTGCGGTATCGAATCGCAAAATAGAGGATGAGCACGAAAATGGTTCCTGCCAGAATTACAGTTACCGCGAGAAGAAATCCGATCAGGTAATCCACATGCAGCGCCACGGTGGAAGCGCGATCCGGCAGGAATGGAAGTCCGTTTGTCATTGCTCATGACCACCGCTTCACTGCACGGGTGGCGCCATGCTCCCGGCGCACCATTCTCACAATGTATGTTCCAAGCACCAGAACCGTCGCAATTCCGGCAATTCTCATCAGGCCAATAATTGCGATTCCGTATTTTCCGGTAACAGGATCGTACTGGTAGCAATACAACAGGACTTGATCCGAGAGCGCTCCGATGCGGTGATTCGAGGCCTCGACGAGGCTCAGGCGCAGGTCTCTTGTGGGGAATTCGACGCCATAGAAATAGCGGGAAATCCTGCCTTCCGGAGTCAGCACGAGGATCCCGGCCGCGTGCGCCCACTGCTGGGATTGCGGATCGAACTTGTACCGGAAGCCAGCCGCACCGGTCAGTTGATGGATTTCCGCAGTGCCGCCGGTCAGGAAATGCCAGCCGGATTCGGTACCGGACCGCCGGTATTCTTCCAGATAAGTCTGTTTCTTTGCGGCTGCAAGCTTCCAGGATTCCTGTGGATCGAAGCTCACCACCACGACATCGAAATCCCGGCCGGCATCGAACGGAATCGCACGAAGACTTCGAATCAATCCATTCAGAGTCAGTGTGCACAACATGGGACACTCGTAATAGACAAAGGCCAGAATCACCGGTTTTGTTCCGAAATACTGACGCAAAGAAACAGCGCGGCCCGTTTCATCCTGGAATGAAAGATCGAGAGGGATCTGCTGATTGAGATTCTGGTCAATTCCGATCTCATTCAGAACCGGCGCCGGCGGAGATTTTGCAAATGCAGCAAGCGACGGAAGCATGCAGATCGCGATAGCGGCGATTATTCGCGCAGATCTCACTTCTGCTCTCCTTCCGGAAATTCGGGAAGACCTTTTTCGAGGGCAATGTCGATGGCCCGGTCCACCGGTATCCGGACGACGCGATGCTCGCGGTCCATCCAGCCATAGCCGCGAAGGAGATTGCGGTCCTTCTCCTGAATGCGGAGAAGATCGTCATGCGGTGCGGTCTGAAGCCGGGGTTCAGGGAAAGTTCCAGTCAGAACTTCGAGGCCGGAACCTTGAATGTTTGGGCTTTCACGATCGGTGAACAGATGAAAGACGCCAAGGCTGGCAGCCAGCACAGCCGCAACGAGAAACAGCGTGAAGGCCGTAAATATCGCAGCCCGTGCCGGACTCGAATCCTGCAATTCGTGACGACTCTCTATCATTGCGGCTCCGGATACGGACAGATATTGGGGTCCTGAAGCGGTATTGGCGCCCGCTTCGTCAGTTCTCCTGCAAAGATCGATATCCAGACGCCGCCGATCCCGGCCGCCGCAGCAAGAATCGACCAGTGTATGGTGACGCGCGATGCGGAAAAACTCGGCGCAACGAGCCAGTAAAGGTCAGCGAAAGTCATGATGATCACAGCAATTGCAATCCACGACAGCAAGACCATATTTCGTTTGATCTGCCGCGAAAGCAGCAGGACAAACGGAAGGAGAAAATGAATGACGATCAATGCGACGGCAAACCACTGCCAGCCATGCTGCGTCCTTCGCAGGTACCACGGAATTTCTTCGCGGAGATCGCCGGCCCAGATAATCAGAAACTGCGAAAAGGAAAAGTACGACCACAACATCACAAACGTGAGCATGAGATTTCCGAGGTCGTGAAAGTGATTTGGCGAAACAATGCCGTCAAGCGTCCTGCGCTGAACGAAGAACGCGAGGACCGGAATCGCGATGGCAAAAGCGGAAAGGGCCTGCCCTGCCAGAAACATCATTCCGTAAATCGTCGAGTACCAGTGAGCATCGAGCGACATGACCCAGTCGATCGATGCGAATGTCATGGTGATTCCATAGGCCACAAGCCCAGGCCCAGACAGTAGCTGAAACCGCCGCGATACCCAGGGACTTCCACTGCGATCCTGCTCCGCAGACCAGCGTTCCAGGAAATACGCCAGCACGTTCCACACCGCAAAATAAACAATGGAACGCGCGGCGAAGAACGGCATGTTCAGATATTTCCGTTGATGTTCGAGAATCGAATCATTCGAAGCGCCGGCTTTGGCCCACGGATATAGCTGGTGAACGCCAAGCAGCAACGGCAGAAACAGAACGGCCATCCATCGAAGAGTGTGTATACCCGATTCCAGAATCCTGCGAATCACGGCGCCCCATCGGCCTCCCGTCAGGTGATACAACATCAGAATGGAGAGACATCCCAGCGCGATTCCCAGCCAGAAGAGAAATGCCACAAGATACGATTCGAGGAATGGCCCGTGCCCGAACAGCGCACCCGCCAGGCAAATCGCAAGCGCTGCGCAGCCCCCTGCGAGAAATCGCGTTCGAATGCGCCCCAGGTCGGGCAACGCGCGTGTTGCGGTGCTCACGGCTCCGCCTCCAGCCGATACTTTTCCGATACAGGAACGCTCTCAAAAGGCGCTGCCTGACTGAACTGCAACACGCGGACATAGCCGGAAATCGCCCATCGGTCCCGATTGGAAATTTGTGCGGCGTAATCCGCCATGCCGCCGAAGCCATTGGTCATGACATCGAAGAAATGACCGAGCGGCGCCTGGCGCAGCCGGTCGATATGCAACGAGGGGGGACCTCGCCGAAGTCCGCGCAATACGACAACCCCCTGGCCATTTCCGGTCTCCCCATGACACGGTGAACAAAAGATATTGAACCGGTCGCGTCCACGCTCCAGCAGATCACGCGTGAGAGGGATCGGCAGCGCCGTTTCCAGTGCGGTGTCTTTTACGACAGGCAGCGATCCACGGGCAATGGTCCCCGATGGAACCGGCCGCGCCGAACTTCCGTCGGCGAATATCGTGCTGGATTCCAGTGGACGATACGCAGGCTGGTCCGCCATTGTCTGACGGCACGACGCCAGCAGCATCCACGCCGTGAAGGCGAGGATCACCGCGGTATTCCGGCGTATATCAACGCTTGTACTCAATCTCATAAATTCCCGAGGTTCCCAGTTTTTCCAGTTCCTTCCAGACGGTATCGCGACGAAAGCGAGGGTCTCTGGATTCGATACAAAGAAAAAACCGGTTCCGAGACGCGAGCTCAAATCTCGGCTCATTGAAGACAGGGTGGTTTGGCCGCGGCAGCCCATTCAGCGCCAGCATTCCCAGGACTGCGAACAGTGCCGCGACCAGTATCGTCAATTCAAATGTGACCGGAATAAATGCCGGCCAGCTATTGTGAGGTCGGCCGCCGATATTCAGAGGAAGAGCGACCACGCTGGCGTAGTACTGCATGAAAAATCCGCCGAGTGCACCCACAACTCCGCCGGCCAGAACGATTACCGGAAGGACGTTAAATCGGAAGCCCAGTTCTTCCGCCAGACCCTGGATTGGAAAAGGAGTGTAGGCGTCCATGAATCGATAACCGCGTTCCCTGACAGAGCGTACGGCTGCTACCAGATCTTCGGGACGCTTGAATTCGGCCATGATTCCGTAGAGTCCGGTGCGGATCATGGTGCGGTCTCGGGATGAGGTGCCTGAGACATTGGCAGAATTTGACGCATCTCAGAAATTGAAATCACCGGGAGAAACCGGATGAACAAAAACAGCAGGAACAGAAATAGTCCGATGCTGCCCGCAAACGTTGCCCAGTCCCAGAGAGTGGGGTAATACATGCCCCAGGCGGATGGCATGAAATCCCGATGCAGACTGGTCACCACAATGACAAAGCGCTCCAGCCACATGCCGACATTCACACTCAATGCAACGGCAAACAATGCAGGCACGCTATTGCGCACCTTTTGGAACCAGAGGGCCTGGGGAAGAACCAGATTGGTGAGAATCAGAGCCCAGTAAATGAAAGCGTAGGGCCCCGTCATGCGATTCCGGATCATGTAAGCGTCATAGGTGCTTCCACTGAACCAGGCCATGAATGTTTCCATCAGGTATCCATAGCCGACGATCATTCCCGTGGCGAGCATCACTTTTGCCATGTTCTGCAGATGCCGCATGGTGATGAGATCCTGCAGCCGGTAGACGGAGCGGAGCGGTATCGAAAGCGTCAGCACCATGGCAAAGCCGGAATAGATCGCGCCGGCAACGAAGTAGGGCGGAAAGATTGTCGAGTGCCAGCCCGGCACAATGCCAATTGAAAAATCGAAGCTGACAATGGTGTGCACAGACACAACCAGAGGAGTTGCCAGGCCGGCAAGCAGCAGATAGGCGGTTTCATAGCGATGCCAGTGAATCGCCGAGCCCCGCCAGCCCATGGCCAGAATGCCGTAAATAATTTTGGCGCTTTTCTTTTTCGCCCGGTCCCGCAGCGTTGCCAGATCCGGAATCAGGCCGACAAACCAGAACAGAAACGAAACTGTCATGTACGTACCTACAGCGAACACGTCCCACACCAACGGACTGCGGAATTGCGGCCAGAGCGCCATGGTATTGGGGTACGGCAGAAGCCAGTAGAAGAACCACGGCCGTCCGAGATGAAGCAAAGGGAACAACCCCGCGCACGCCACCGCAAAAAGAGTCATGGCTTCCGCAAACCGGTTGATCGATGTTCGCCACTGCTGGCGCAACAGCAGGAGAATCGAAGAGATTAAGGTTCCTGCGTGGCCGATTCCGATCCACCACACAAAGTTCACAATGGCAAATCCCCAGGCTACCGGAATGTTGATGCCCCAAATTCCGACCCCGCGAACGAGAAGCCAGGAAACGGCCACCATCAACAGAAGAAGCAGCAGTGTGGCAACACCAAACCCGGCAAGCCACCCCATCGTTGTCGGCCGGCTTAAGACAATGGAAGAGATCTTGTCGGTGATGGAACCGTATGTGTAACCGCGTGGGTTCGCCTCCTCTATTGGCTGAAGATCGCTCGTCGGTTCCATCATCTTCCTCGCGCAATCTCAGGATTCGGATTGGTCAGCCTGGCGAGATATGTCGTTCGGGGCCGCGTGTTCAACTCTGGCAGCAGTGAATAGTTGCGAGGCTGCGATTTGAGGACGGAGACCCGGCTCTTTTCGTCATGGATATTGCCGAATACAATCGCATCCGCGGGGCATGCTGCCTGGCACGCCGTAACGATCTCACCATCGCGCAGGCTTCGATCTTGTTCTTCTGCAACAATACGGGCCCGATTGATGCGCTGCACGCAGTATGTGCATTTTTCCATCACACCTCGGCTGCGCACGGTGACTTCGGGATTGGCAACCAGTTTCAGGCGTGCCGAGTCGAAGTTCGAGTATTCCAGGAAGTTGAACCGCCGAACCTTGTAGGGACAGTTGTTGGAGCAGTAGCGCGTGCCGACGCAGCGGTTGTATGTCATTTCGTTGAGACCTTCGCTGCTGTGCGTTGTTGCTCCCACCGGACACACCACTTCACACGGCGCGTCTTCGCAATGCATGCACGGAACCGGCTGGAAGTAAGATCCGGGATTTTGCGGTGAGCCCTGAAAGTACGTATCGATCCGGATCCAATGCATTTCCCTGCCGCGTTCTACCTCTTCTTTTCCCACAACCGGAATGTTGTTTTCCGCCTGGCATGCCGCCACACACGCATTGCATCCCATGCATGACGCGAGGTCGATGGACATTCCCCATGCATATTTGGTTTCAGGAAAGCGCGGATAGAGTGAGCCAGTCTCCTCTCCCGTTTCCGCGTGACCTTCGCTATCCGGATTGTGAATGTAGTCGGCAAGCGTCATCACACGAACGTTGTCCCGGCCTTCCATGTTCTGATGAGTCTGCGTGCAGGCGAGGCTCATCCGGTCTCCGGTTTTGCGAATCCGGGCCGAAGGCACAACCCAAATTGCATTCGATTTGCGAATCGCATATGTATTGAAGCCATGGCCATTGCCGGTTTGCCCGGCATGCGTCCTCCCGTATCCGAGAGAAACGGTCATCGAATTCAACGCATGGCCCGGCAGAATCCAAACCGGTGCGCGGATAGCTCGCTCGCCGTTGTGAATTTCGACGACATCTCCATTGGCGCAGTTCAGCTGATTCGCTTTTTCCGGACTGATCAATGCGGCATTGTCCCAGGTCAGCTTCGTGAGCGGCTTGGGAAGTTCCTGCAGCCATCCGTTATTGGCAAAACGGCCGTCGAATATGCAGGGGTCCGAACGAAAAACCAGCTCCAGCGATGCAGGATCTGAGGCGGCCTGGACCGGTGCATCGGGAACATGAAAGTCTTTCCGGATTCGCACAGAGCGAAGCGGCGCGGCAGAGCCGATCACAATTCCGTCGCGCACGGACTGCTGCCATGACGATTCGAAGTCATTGAAATGCTGTCCCCAGTAATCACGCAGAATGTCATATCCAGCCTGAGGTGTTTCACCCAGAAGTACAGACATCAACTCAATGGCAGACTTTCCTTCAAATAAGGGATTGATCAAAGGCTGAATGATGCTTGCCGTTCCGTCGTAAGCGCGTACATCGCCCCAGGACTCCAGAAAATGGCTTTCCGGAATATGCCACTGGCACCGCGCCGATGTCTCATCCGAGTAGAGGCCCAGGCGAGCCTTGAAGGGAACCTTGTCGAGATGCCGTGAAAACTCGAAATCCGCAGGCGCTGTGTACACCGGATTGCCGCTTAAAATGATCAGCGTGTCGACGCGCCCCGAATCCATCTCATCCGTGAGCAACTTCAGAGATTCAAGTTGATTTCCCAGATGCGCTGCCACCGGATCGGTGAAAATCACCGTGTTGCCGATACTTCCAAGACGATCATTGATCGCATGCACAAGGGCGTGAACCGCCGGGGGCTGTTGAGGTCCCGCAATGACGAGGCTGTGCCGCGCTTCACGCTGCAAGTCGGCAACTACCAAATCCAGCCATGGCCACCGGGTGGAGTCCGGCAGCGGAATTCCCTGAACGCCGCAGCGGGCTGCGATGGCGCGGGCAATACCATCAATCTCCATGGACGAAACGGGAAAGCGGTGATCGGCCATCGCTCCGGTGATCGTCATCACGCTTTCCGCGGCATACAACCGGCTCATGGAATCCGACCGGGCGGCGATCCGTCGCCGGCTGGAAAAGTCTTTGGAGTGACGGATGTGAGCGGGACCATCGGAAAGGAAATCGCTGTCGAGCGCGAGAATGACATTGGCATTCTCGAAACGGAACTGAGTATCCAGTTCCGTTCCAAACGCCAGGCGAGTTCCGCCGCGTTCGTTGTCGCCGCCAAAAGGCTCGTATGAGATCCATCGCGCCTGAGGGTACTGGTTCAGAAATCGGTTCAACTGCCACGCCAGAGTGGGGGATGTCACCGTTTCTGTAAGAATGCGAACCCCGGCGCCGGAATCGGCGCGAGCAGCAATAAGCTCCATGGACAGCGCCGCGGCAAAGCTGTGCCAGGTGCTGATGATTCCGGATGATGCGATTGCCTGTGCGCGGTCCGGATCGTAGAGGCCCAGCACGGAACTTTGTGCAATCGCATCCGATGCCCCTAGGCTCGCGGGATGATATGGATTGCCGTCGATCTTGATGGGGCGTCCCAAATTGCTTTGTGCA
This sequence comes from Terriglobia bacterium, assembly GCA_041481485.1. GTDB lineage: Bacteria > Acidobacteriota > Terriglobia > 20CM-2-55-15 > 20CM-2-55-15 > JBGPBY01. Next base: position 1,893 of record JBGPBY010000135.1, on the reverse strand, counting down.
ATCAAACCAATCCCGTAGCCGGAGAAAGGCATGGCGGTGGCAAAGTACTGAGGCTTTCCCGGAACGACATCCTCTGGGGGCCTCACATAAGGCACGATCTTTTCCGGCGGAGCGGATGTGCAGCCGGAAAGTCCGTAAAGGATGCCGGACAACGCGAACGAATTTCCCATCCATGCAAGGAACTCTCTGCGATTCGGAACCGTGCCCGGCGTAACTTCATCCGTACCGTTCTGAAGGCCATTGAATTCGCCATTGTATTCATTGACTGTGCGCCAGAATTCGGTTTCACCGCGGAGCATCCGAGTCGGAAATGAAGTTTGTTCTTCCATGACAATGTCTATCGATGACACGTGGAGCAATTCGTAAGCTCTTCCGAGGAACGAATCGCGTATGCCTTCATCAATCTCGATCCGAGATTGCGTTGCGGCTCTGCAGGCTGCCAATGCAGCGCAAAGATTTCACCGCGCGGACGAATAAATCGGGCAGGATCACGGTGGCAGTCCAGGCACCACTCCATGGTTAACGTGTTTTCCCGCCACACGAGAGGCATCTGGTCGACCTGTCCGTGGCAGGTCACACAGGCCACTCCTTTATTCAAATGAATGCTGTGGTCGAAATAGACATAGTCCGGCAGGTTGTTCACACGCACCCATTCCAGCGGGACGTTATTGCGAAAGCTTTGCCTGACTGGCTCAAGGGCCGGACTATCGGAATAGACCTGGGAATGACAGTTCATGCACGTTTTTGTTGGCGGGATACCGGCGAATGAGCTGTCTTCAACAGAGGTATGACAGTAACGGCAATCGATTCCGATATCGCCGACGTGGTGCTTATGACTGAATGGGACAGGCTGGACTCGTACAACGTGCGCCTCCGTCAGCCAGGGGGACCGGACGATCTGTCCTGCGGCAATTGCCACCGCAACAATGACGAAAACGGCGCCGAAGATGGTGAACCGTGAAATGAAGTTCATTCTTCGGCCGAAGATCTGGCTCATTCGCGCCCCATGACCAACCGGCGGATACCCTTTCGGAAAAGCTCGGTGGACGCACCATATACGAGATGAGAAAAGAGCCCGTAAACATGCGTACTGACTGGAAATTCCGAGGACGAACCGGAAAGACCAAGGGCCGGAAGCGCAGCTTCATCCGCGGCAAGCCACAATGCTGTGCCGAAAGGCAATCCCATTCCGGCGGTGGACGAGGGCTTGATTTCGGACATGACGCCGTAGACCGCGCCCATGGCTGTTCCGAACGAGTAATGAACGATTTGTCCGGCCAGGGCTTTGTTCACATCTGCGATTTGCTGCCCTGTTACCAGCTGCGTCACCGCCTGAGCCGTTTTGACCGTGGCGTTATCTCCAAAACCCTCTTTTCCGTTTTCGTCATCTTTTTTCCGTTTCGCTAACGACGACATCGCGTTCTGGAACTGTGTCATCACAATCGTGCCGCCCAAACCAGCCAGAGCACCGATTGCGATGCCAAGCCACAACCTGTTTCCAGAGATAGCGTGTGTCTGAGGCCATTGTTCTTGTGATTACTCCACTCTGAACTCCTTCGCTGCCTCTCTGCAACTTGGCTTCCGGCAAGAATGCTGATCATTGTTGGGGGCAGGGGATGATCACGTACCACTTATAGGTCATTGCCTGCCGATGAACGCGCGTTGGTGTCCCAGTGCCGAGGGTATTTATGGGCGGTGTCCGGACTCGCAAATTGGCATGATCTTCAATTTGAGAATGCGTGAGGTCATGAAAGGTTTATTGGAATGCGAATCAAGAAATCCCTCTCCCAACGGGAGAGGGAGCTGCACAGTGGCCGGTGAGGGGTACCACAAGTCACACTAGTTACTTGTGGGACCCCGCACGCGAGCCTCTCCCGGTGGGAGTGGGAGTTC
>JBGPBY010000134.1:0-14964 GCA_041481485.1 Terriglobia bacterium | reverse complement strand
TACGTGCGGTACCCCTCACCCAACCCTCTCCCGTTGGGAGAGGGATTTTTTGATCGCCCCCCCCTCTTCCATAGACCGCGCCTACAGCTGTACGTCCGCCCTGGGGTTGAGAATTGCATGAAGATGACGATGCACCTCACTTTGGATTTCACCGTCATCGCCAAAACCGTCAAACCATGCGGTACCGGTCAGCTTCCGGAACCAGGTCATCTGGCGTTTGGCATAGCGCCGAGTATCGCGCTGGATGATTTCGACAGTTTCTTCCGGAGCGACTAGATTTTCCAAAACATGACGATAGCCGATTGCGCCCATCGGCTTTGCCGCCGAAGTGATACCACGGCCGGCCAGCTTTCGAACTTCGTCCACGAATCCCTGCTCAAACATCCGCACAACCCGCTGATTGATCCGTTCCACCAGCTCTGCTCTGGCAGGGTTCAATCCGACAAGATGAACATCGAATCCCTCCAGTGGCTGGCGTGGCTCAATGCGTAGGTGTTCGGACAAATTCTTTCCGGTTTCCAGACGGACTTCGAGTGCACGAATGACCTTTCGCGTGTCTCGCACCATGATGCGCTGCGCCGCGGCTTGATCCAGCTTCTTCAGTATCCGGTGAAGATACTCCCGGCCTCGTCTCGCCGCCAAACTCTCCAGACGCATTCTCAATTGTTCGGAACGGGTTGGCCCGGCAAACAATCCTTCGATCAGCGCGCGAAGATACAGACCCGTTCCTCCGACAAGTACAGGAATTCGTCCACGATCGCGGACATCCTTCAACACCATTCGCGCTTCACGCTGATAATCCCCCGCAGTAAACAATTCGTCAGGCTCGCGAATGTCGATCATATGATGTGTCACACGCCGGCGTTCCTCCGGACCAGGTTTCGCGGAACCGATGTCCATGTGACGAAAGATCTGAACGGAATCGTAGTTGATGATTTCCCCATGAAAGGCTTCGGCAATCGAAAGCGCCAGGCCGGATTTACCGCTTGCGGTAGGACCAACGATGGCAATGATGGGGTGCGCGGTGGTCAATTCTCAGAATTGCGGCTTTAGGCGCGGGCGGACCGCGCAATATTTATAAGCGAAGAATAAATTCGAATTAGCAACTGTAGGGGCGGTCTATGACCGCCCACGATTTCTAAGTCTGTGAAAATGTGGGCGGTCATAGACCGCCCCTACAGTCAGAATCGCATTAATACGACTTTTTCAGATCGATGCCCGTGTAGTACTTCTTCAATATCTGGTCGTAGGTTGCTCCATCCAGAGCCATGCCATACGCGCCGACCTGGCACATGCCGACGCCGTGTCCCCAACCTTGACCATAAAACGTAATTCCAATCAGGTCGCCCTTTGAATTTCGCTCTTCATCAAAGTAAAAGAGGCTGTCGCGCAGGCCCAGCATGGTTCTCAGGTTCAACGCGCGGACAACCGATTTGCCCCGGGTTCCGGTAATTTCGGTACTGACCGGCCTTTCCGAAAGGCCCCGTTCAATGACGCGGATGCCTCTTATCTCTCCGAGGTTCAACGAGCGAAACGCAGTGTCGATATCCTGTTTCGTTTTGTGAACCTGCCATTCGGCAAGACGGGAATACCGGTCGGCAGAAGGGTTGACCCAGTTTTTCCGATACACGGCCATCTGGATGATTCCATCGACAGCCCGGAATTCCAGAAGTTCCCCTCCAATCCAGGCCCCTTCCTTCACCGCGGTGCGTTCGTCTCCGGTCCGGACAAACAGCAGCGCGTCTGGCCGCAACTTGAAATCGACGATCTTCCCGCCGACATTGAGCTTCATCGTCTGGCCATCCCACTGCGTCAGGACGCCTTGCTGCCATTCGAAAGCGCCTTTCTTGTCGATCAAACGGTAGAGCACGTCCCTGGGTTGAACTTTTTCCGAACTCGAAAGGATTCCCTGTTCGATCATGAATTCCAGATCCGACTGCGGCTTCACATTGGGATAAAAGTTCTGGCGCAGCCAGGTGGCAAGCGGGGCTACAACCAGCGACGGAGGCTCGCCGGTACCACTCCCCCCGAGAAATCGGCGCAGCTGAGTGAAATTGGACACACCGGCAATGTTGAGAATCGCGTCATGGTATTCCGTGACGATGCGCGTGGATGCAAAGGGCTTCGGCTGAGGGTGCTTATATTCGCAGACTACGGAGACCAAATATGGCGTCTTTTCCTGAAAGATATTTTCCGAGGATTCCGTTTTGCCGCCACACGTCGAGCTGTACAGCGCATTGATAGGTTGTCCGTTGTAGGTTGCAATCAAGCCGCGCGTTTCGCGCACAGCCTGTGTGGACAATGGATCTTCAGTACCGGCCCCCATATATACCTGGCAGGCATCCGTGTTGCAGATGTCATAGCCGTCCTGCCGGGATTGCCCCATGTTACGCATCGCATAAGTCCGTGCTGCGACGGCCTGAGCCTTAAGCGCCTCCAGTTGTCCAAATGTCGCGGGACTCAATTCATTGGGAACAACACCCAACAGGTAATCTTCAAGCGGAAGCTCATTGACGATGGTGAATGTATTGCGCGCATTCCCGAATACTTCAAGAGAGCCGCGATACGTTCGATCCTCCACCTGGAGCCGTGACGAAGCCGCTGCGGACAAACGGACGCGTGTATTCAGCGGCAGAGCGATAAACCGTGCGCCATCCAGTTCGATGACCATACGGTAGCGAAGATCGTCGCGTCCAAGGACTCGCGAGAGTGCAGAATCGTCGATCGCAAGAACCGCGGTGAATTTTGCGCTGCGTGTAGATTGTTGCTGAACGGTAAACGGCTCACCGGATCGCACCGTCACGGAACCCGCATTCTGACTTAGGCCGATGCGAATGGAAGGATCGGATTGAACGGCGGCGGTACTGATGAGAAACGCGGCAAGAAACACCGTATGCCGAATCAGGTTTGTCATTCTACCTGCATATTGTAATAGAAGGCGAAGCGCAAGACGAGTTCATCGCCGGTGAACCCGGGAGGAAGTTTTTGAAACGGATTGGATTTGTCGATCGCTGCCTTTGCCGCGCCGTCCAAAGTGGTGTCGCCCGAAATACTGATGATGTGGCAATTAAAAACGTCGCCGTTTTTCTGGATGACGAAGTCAATAACGACGCGTCCCCTCTTGCCAAATTCTGCGGCCGTCGGAATGAGCCAGTTGCTTCGCACGCGGTTCAACACCTGATTCATATACGGGCCAAAATCATATCCTTTCGTATCCGACAAAATTTGATAGCCGCCGTCGGCGGAATAATTCTGTCCATTGGGCGCATCGGCCTTTCCCGTTTTGGGGCCCATCGTTGCCCCTCCAAGACCGCCACGCGTCTGATTCCGCAACGACTGATCAAAGTTCCGGTTCGCCTGTTGTGCCAGATTCGGAAGTGTTAGAGGACCCGTATTATTATTCGGAGCAGGGGCCGGACTAACGGGAGCGGGGTTCGGCGACGGTTTCGGCGGACTGGGAGGCGGAGCCGCAGCCTGAGACTCACCTGGATTTCCTCCGCCCTGCCGTAATGGTTCCGTCGTGTCGCCACGAGAAGCCTGCGTCTGGCCATCCGGCCGCGCGCCTGGAGCGAGTATATCGTCCGGCGTAATGGCGTGTGCTGGAGGAGGAGGCGCCGGGGGCGGTGGAGGAGGGGTTTCCACAACAGGAGGTTTCACGACAGGTGGCGGCTCGACCAGTGGCTTCACTGGAGTATCCGGAGGCCGAACGGGTATCGGTGGCGGCAACTCCAGCTCTGTCAATTGAACGGTATCGTAGTCGTTTCCTTCGAGACGAACAACGCGCCTGAAACCAGATCCCAAAAAGTCCGGATTCAAAAAGAAAACCAGAATGAGAAATGAAAACGCCGCCATTGCAATGAGCAATGGCCGTGCGCGTTCCGCACGTGTCTCTTCTAGATCCGGCGTTCGTTCAAGCAGCATTTGATTCCATTATAAATAAAGGAATTTGGGGAGGGACACACACTTAATTTATGAGATTAATGAGAATTTAGGCTTAGACACTGAATTCAACTGAAAAGTGATCCGGAAAGGACAAAATTTCCGGTTGAATTTGCTTTCTGCCCCCCGATTCCCGCTTATTTCCAACTCCAACGTCTACGGCGCGAGCTACTTAGACCGTTGCGCGATCTGTTCGTTTATCTTCATCGCCAACTCCAGTGCCCGAAGTCCATCTTCTCCGCTAACTACAGGAGTGGTCCGTTTCCGAACGCAGTCAACAAAAGCCTCGAGCTCCAGTTTGAGCGGCTCGGTTACCGCAGGTTCCAGTTTGCGTTCCATGACGCGGCCCATACGAAGCGACACCATGGTTCCGGACTGTGACGCATAATCGACCGAAATGTAATCACTGGGCTGAAAAAAACGAAGTTTTCGAACCTTCTCGAAACTCACGCGGCTCGCGGTCAGATTCGCGACGCAGCCATTCTCGAACTCCACGCGCGCATTGGCAATATCTGCCTTCTGAGACAACACGGGAATTCCCACAGCCCGTACTTCCGCGACAGGAGAGTCCACCAGACTCAGAACAACATCCAAATCATGAATCATTAAATCGAGCACCACGTCGATGTCCAGGCTTCTAAGCGTAAAGACGGCCAGCCGGTGGATTTCAAAAAACTGCGGCTGAGTTGCCACATCGGTCGCTGCGCGAACGACAGGATTGAAGCGCTCCACATGCCCGACCTGAAGGATTCGATTGTTGCGGGCCGCCGCATCGATCAGCTTCCTGGACTCTTCGATGGAAGCCGCAATCGGCTTCTCGACCAGAATGTCGATTCCATTATCCAGCAGCTCGATGCCAATGCGCGCATGTTCCGTGGTGGGAACGGCGAGACTTACTGCATCGACCTTGCCAATGATGGCATGGAAATCCGTAAGGACTTCGGCGCGATGTGGAGCGGCGATCTCCGCGGCACGCCCAGGAAGCAAATCCACGATCGCAGCCAATTCGATCCCGTCTTGTTCGGACGCCAGCTGACTGTAAATTCGCGCGTGATGCTTGCCAAGATGCCCCACACCGATAACGCCAACCCGCAATTTTCCGTTATGCATCCTTTACTCCACCGCGATGATCGCAATGCCGGCCGAGTTCGCACGGGCAAGTAGTTCACCGCGATCGATCATCAGGGTCTTGCGTGCTTCAACGGACATAGCGCTCACCTTGCATCGCACCATCGTTTCAATCGTACGCAGTCCGATGGTTGGAACATCGAAGCGAAGATCCTGTTTCGGTTTGGCGAGTTTCACGATGCGCAACGATTTCCCATTAACCAGCGATGCTGCGCGTTCCATGATGGCATCGGTGCCTTCCATGGCTTCCAGCGCCACACAGGCAACATCCGACACTGCAACCGACTGTCCGACATCGAGCCTGCCGAGTTCCCGCGCAAGGCCGTAGCCATAATCGAGATCCCGTTTCTCATCATCCGTGGGTGCGCGGGATGTCAGGACGCCGGGTTCGGGGAGCAGAGGACGCAGGAATACCGTGGATTCCAGCAGGTGAATGCCTTCCTGCTCAAGGACTCGCGCCACTGCGCCAATCAGGGAGTCCGTGTTTTTCGTGGCAAGACTCGCCAGCAACTGCATCATTTTCAGATCCGGAATGCCGGAGCTGAAAATCTGTTTGTGCTTCACCTGCCCGGCCATAATGGCCTGGGTAATGCCTTCCGCCTTGAATGTTTTAATGAGTTTGCCAAGTTGTCCGAGCGCCAGCCAGTGGACCGTTTTGGCATGTTGTTCGATTTCCGGAAATGTCTCTTCCTTTACCGCAGCGACCACCATTTCAATGCCCTGGCTGCGCGCGGCTTCCAGCACCAGAAACGGGAATTTCCCATTGCCTGCGATCAAACCGACTCTATTTGGTGATGCCACGAGAAGAGGTCTCGATGAAATTCAGCAGGATTTCCACTTCGGGCGCAACCGATTGATTTCGAATGGCCTCCAGAGCCTGCGATGTATTGAGCTTGGACTGAAGAAGCAGCCGGAATGCCGATTTGATGTTGCGGATCTGATCTTCTGTAAATCCCTTGCGCTCCAGGCCTATCGTGTTGACGCCGAATGCCTGCGTATTGCGATCGCTGACGGTTTTTGAATACGGAAGAACGTCCTTCGTAATCACAGTATAGCCACCCACATAACCATGTGTGCCGACGCGGCAAAACTGATGCACTCCCGAATAAGCGCCGATGGTTGCATGATCTTCGATGATGACGTGTCCTGCGAGAGTTGCAGCGTTGGCCATGATGATGTGGTTTCCGAGTATACAGTCATGAGCCACATGAACCCCGACCATCAGAAAATTATGATCGCCAACCCGCGTACAACCCCCGCCGCCCAGCGTGCCGCGGTGCACATTGACGTATTCCCGGAACTGATTGTTCGAGCCGATGGACAATATCGTTTTTTCACCGTGGAACTTCAGGTCCTGAGGTTGAACGCCCACCACACAAAACGGAAAAAACCGGTTCGCATTTCCAATGGTCGTGGGGCCTTCGATGACAACGTGAGAATCCAGCTGACAATCATCGCCAATGGTGACACCTTCAGCGACAATGCAGTAAGGGCCAATGCGGACTCTCTCTCCGATCTGTGCCTTCGCGTGGACGATGGAAGTGGGATCGATCATCGGGCAGCTAAGGTCTCGGGCTTATCGAGGACAGAAGAGTGGCTTCTGCAGCCAGCTCTCCTTCGACCAGAACTTGCCCTTTCATTTTCCAGACCCGGCCTTTATGCCGCAGCACGTCGACTTCGATCCGAAGCTGGTCGCCTGGAACAATAGGGCGGCGAAAGCGGGCATCATCAATTCCAATGAAATACACCAGTGAATTTTTTATGGTTTCCGGGCTGCAATGCAGCAACCCCATGATCGCGCCGGCCTGAGCCATGGCTTCGACAATCATGACCCCGGGCATCACCGGAGCGTCCGGGAAGTGCCCCACGAAAAACGGTTCGTTGATGGTGACGTTCTTGATCGCCACGATTCTCCGGTCCCCGTCCACCTCGATAATGCGATCGATCAGGAGAAACGGATAGCGATGCGGAAGAAGCCGCATGATTTCCGCGATGCGCAATTCCATTTACTACTTTGGTTTTGCGGGATTCTTGGCGATGTCTGCGTTGACGCGGCGGATGATCTCCGTCGTGATATCGACGACGTCGTTGGCATAAATCATGTCGTCTGAAATATTTACGACAACGGCGAGGTTTAATTCCTTGGCGTAAGTCTCAACGACTTTCTTAACGCGATCGGCAATGGGACGGAACAGTTCGTCCTGCTTGTCATCGACGATGTTTTGAGCGTCCTGCCGATCCAGGTCAAAGTCCTTCTGTGCCCGGTCCAGTTCCCGGCCTGCGGCGGACCTCTCCGAGTCGCTCATCGTCTTCCCGTTCTTCTCGAGCTTGTCCTGGAGTTCAGTAATCTTTTTCTGCGATACGTCGAGCTTGGTCTTCAGTTTCTCGACTTCCTGTTTGTAAACTCCCGCTGCTTTTACACCTTCCTCGTTCTGTTCAATCGCACGTTGAAAGTTGATCAACCCGACTCCGGTGGGCGCTGCGGGTGCCTGGGCAAAGGCGCTTGCCGCGCAGAAAAGTAGGGTGGCTGCAATGGATCCGAATCGTTTCATCAAGTGCCTCTTATGCCTCCTAGTTAAATGTCTTTCCAATTGAGAATTTCATGACTCTTGCGGGTTGCTTCAACTGGAAAGGTAAGCCGGTCATCGGACCGAACTCTTGCCGATCCAGGCGAAGCGGGTTAAAACCGAATATCAACCGAAAGGGTACATTAAACATGGGAAGCACTACACCAATTTCCGCTCCGGTGCTGGCGCGCAAGCCGGAATTGGTTCCGCCGAGAAAGTGTGCCGTCTCCGTAACGACGATGTTATCGAGATCGACAAACTTCCGCGTGAGCTCCTGCTTTCGTATCACCCACGCATTTCCGATGTCGAAAAAGGGCGACAACGTGACCGGACCGATGAGTCGAATGCGGTATTCAAGGTTGGCAACGGCCTGAGTGTCTCCTCCGACATACGCGATGTCGTCAAAAGGCCGTTTCGTCGGACCGCCGGTTTCCGGATCCGTAGCATCCAGGAACTGGGTCACGAACGCAATCGGACTCAAAGAACGATTCTCGAAGCCTCGGATGTCATACTCTCCACCCGCCATGAACCTCTCATAAAACGGGACGGTCAGATTGCCGAAGCCGCGCAAGTACGATGTCGCCAACCGGAACGCAATCACATTGCGGCGCTTTGTGCTCGGCTTGTAATACCGGAATTCCACACCGGGCCGGATCATATTGACGTTTCCACCCAGCACGCCGCCGGTATATTCGAATGTGCCCGTGAAAGCTTTTCCTGTCGTCGGGAAATAAGGATTGTCCACAGTGTTGAACAGGAACGCCGGAGCCAGCTTGCGAGCGCGAAATGTTGAAAATCCGCTGCCGACCGGGGACGCAAAAGTGTTGTCCTGCTGGGCGATGACTGCCTGGAAGTACGCTTCAGTAGCCGGATTCACTGCGCTCGTCTGCGAATTCGAAAACTGGTAGGTCATCTGGGCTCGGGCAAATCGGTTGAACACGCGCAATGGATAACTCGAAAACACCGAAAATCCGTTTTGACGCTGGTCATAGTTCAGGCGATTCTCGAGCCCCAGTCCCGTGGGAAGATGGTTGGGATCCAGCCCAAAGGTGTCGCGCGCCTGATCGTAATGATATGTGGTGGCATTGACGGTAAATCCGAGCGCCAGCGGACGGTCCCGGAAATACGGCTCGGTGAAACTGAATTGAAAGTTGGATTCGCGGGTTCCCGCCTGAGCATCGGCCGCGATTGTTTCTCCAAAGCCCAGAAAATTATTCGTGGCGTAGTTCAATCCGATGAATGTTCCGCCAATGGCAGAGGCTCCGCCACTGAGGCCGATGGTGTTTTTCCCTTTCTCGGAAACCTTGATGTTGATGTCCACCGTTGCGTCCTTGTCATTGGGATCCACGTGGGCGTCATCTTCCTTGATCTCTTCAAAGAAACCGAGTTGATTTATACGGAGAATGTCCTGACGCAGAAAATTGGAATTGAAAGTCGAACTCTCGTTTAAGCTCAGCTCCCTGCGGATGACCTTGTCGCGCGTCGTCGTGTTGCCGTAGAAGTTGATGCGATGGATGGAGTACTGCTTGCCTTCGTCGACGTTGAGTGTCAAATCGATCGTCTTGTCCTCATTAAAATCGATCGACGGGTCGGTATTGAAATTGATATACCCCCCGGTACCGAAGAATTTCTTGAGGTCGTCAAACGCCTTCCGCATCTGTCCTTCGTTGTAGATATCTCCCGGCTTGAACCCCAGGAATCCACGGACATATGCTTCTTCGACTGCGTTCTTGACACCGACAACTTTGACACTGTTGATACGGTACTGATCGTTCTCTTCGATTTGCAGCCCGATCACGAGCCGATTGACGGTTCGTTTTTCAAATGGGATCGGAATGCCCCAGGGGAAAAGAGGCTTCCAGAACGGAATTGTCCGATGGATGGTTTCCGGTTTCGTTTCAACGGTGGGCTCGGAAACGTTGACACGTACAAATCCATGGTCTGCATAAAACATGCGAATCCGGGTGATATCGTCGCCAAGTTTCAGTGAATGATATGTATCCTTGCCGGTAAACCCTGTAAGCGGCCCCTGCGGCTTGATCAATTTCATCTCGCTTTTGAGCTTGCTGTCCGAAAATGTAGTATTTCCCTCGATATTGATGGCCTGAATCCTGATTTTCGGTCCTTCTTCCACAGTAAACGTAAGCGCCACGCGGTTAGCGGTGACCGGGTCGACTTTAGGGGTGACAACGGCATCCTGGTGACCTTTTTCAGCGAGCAACACCTTGATCATGGCAACGGCGCGGGAAACAACCGTGGGGTCGTATTTGGAATCCTTACTCAGGCTGATCTTCTTCTCGTGAAGCTTATCGGTGACGTCCGACTTGGTGAAAGTTTTCAGCCCGACGTAGGTGATCGAATCGATGGTTCGCTTTTCCGCGACCTGAAACACAATGACGACTCCACCTTTCGTCCCCGGCTCTTCGAAAACCTTTACGTCATCAAAAAGGCCCCCTTGAAATGCATAGAGAGTCTTGACGTCCCGGTCGATGACCGCCTGGTCAAAAGTATCCCCTGCCTTGGTGCGCAACTGATTCCTGATGGTACTGGATGGAAGCTTGTTTCCGCGGACATCCACTAATTCAATCTGGTCCGGTCTGTAAGTTTGATTGGCCTGAGGGTTCTGGACAGCCATAAAAATGGCTAGCACCGAGGGGATAAGATGCATTCACGCCTCCAACCTGGGGATTTTACTATAACGGGGGAAATTAGACTGCATTACAGGCAGAAACGGTAGTGCGCTTTCTTACAGGCATTGATATGCATTAAATCTGGGTTTGAAAATGAAAAAGCGGGATTTCTTATTTAAGAAATCCCACTTTAGATTCTCACCAATCTCCGCAATCTGCTTACATTTACATCGTCAGCGGTACGCCGACTTCTTCACGATTGGAAGTGCGGTACCACAACTGGGTCCCCTCCAGATAAACCTCAACATTGGAGAGTTCCTTCAGCTGGCCCTGGATCATGGCGTCTGACAGCGGATCCTCAATATAGCGCTGGATCGCCCGGCGCAGCGGACGTGCACCGTAGTTCTTATCTTTGCAGGCTTTTTCCAGAATCCATAGTTTGGCGTCATCGCTAACGGAAACAGTCAGCCGCTTGTGGACCAGGTTTTCATTCAGCTGAGCGACCATCAGATCGACAATCTTGGCGAGATCGTCGTTGCTCAGCGAATTGAAGATGATCGTTTCATCCAGCCGGTTGATGAATTCCGGGTTGAACAGGCGTTTAACTTCCTGCATCACGGCATCTTCCATCTTCTGCGCCGTGCTCTCCTCGCTGGGGCCCTGGAATCCAAGGCTGGTGTGCTTGCTGAGATGACGCGCACCGATGTTCGAAGTCATGATGATGATCGTATTCTTGAAATCGATGGTGTTACCAAGTCCGTCGGTTAAGTGACCGTCTTCGAATACCTGCAGCAGGATGTTGTACACATCCGGGTGCGCCTTCTCGATTTCGTCTAAAAGAATGACCGAGTACGGATTGCGTTTCACGCGCTCGGTAAGCTGTCCGCCTTCCTCATAACCCACATAACCCGGAGGCGAACCAATCAGCTTCGACACCGAGTGCTTTTCCATGAATTCCGACATGTCGAAACGGATCAGCGCTTTTTCACTGCCGAACAGGAATTGCGCCAGTGAGCGCGCCATTTCCGTTTTACCGACTCCGGTTGGGCCCAGGAACAGGAAGGACCCGGCCGGGCGGCTCGGCGATTTGAGGCCGGCACGTGAACGGCGTATGGCTCGAGCCAAAGCATTGATTGCCGTTTCCTGGCTGACGATGCGTTTGTGCAGTTCGTCTTCGATGCGGGAGAGACGCTGCATTTCCTCTTCTTTAATGGCATTGACCGGAACGCCTGTCCAGCGCGAAACAACATCTTCAATGTCGGATTTCGTGACGACTCCCATGCTGGAAGTTTCACTGACATTGAATTTGTCCTGAACATTGCGCAGGCTCTCTCGCGTCAACTGCTCTTCGTTCTTGTAGATCTCAGCCTTTTGAAAATCCTTGCTGGCAATGGCGTCTTCCAGCCGCCCGAGAGTGAACTTCAGCCGTCGCTGGATGTCCACAATTTCGGACGGAAGCGTGGCCTGCCGCAGTTTCACGCGCGCTCCGGCCTCGTCCAGAAGATCGATGGCCTTGTCGGGCAGAAATCTGTCCGGGATATACCGGTTGGAAAGATAGACCGATGCTTCGATGGCTTCGTCGGTATAACTCACCATGTGAAATTTTTCGTACCGTCCCTTGACACCTTCGAGAATCTGAACCGCTTCGTTCTCGCTCGGTGCGCCGACTTTGACCGCCTGAAAGCGGCGTTCCAACGAACGGTCCTTTTCGATGGATTTGCGGTATTCGCCCGGAGTTGTCGCCCCGATGCACTGTATTTCACCTCGGGAAAGCGCCGGCTTCAGGATATTGGCGGCGTCCAGCGAACCCTCGGCGGAACCGGCGCCGACCAACGTGTGGAGTTCATCGATAAACACGATCGTATTCGGATTGTCGATCAACTCTTTCATGATCGTTTTCAGACGCTCTTCAAACTGGCCGCGGTACTTCGTACCGGCGACGATCAGGGAGAGATCGAGAACGAGAATGCGCTTCTCCGAAAGGAACGACGGAACCTCGGCGTCAACGATCCGTTGTGCCAGACCCTCGACGATCGCGGTCTTTCCGACTCCGGGATCGCCAATAAGAACAGGATTGTTCTTGGTCCTTCGGCACAGGATTTGAATCACCCGGTCGATTTCGCCGTCACGTCCGACAAGAGGATCCAGAATGCCGTCCATCGCCGCCTGTGTGAGGTCTCGCGAGAATTCGCTGAGCAATGGAGTTTCTTTGGGCTTGCTGGCCAGCGCCTTGTGATCCACTGCCGACCGTGAGAGCTCTTCGCGAATGCTCGTGAGGCGCAGGCCGCGCTCCTGCAGGATTTCCGCGGCGACGCACTTTTCTTCGCGCAGAATTCCAAGCAGCAGGTGTTCAGTGCCGATATGCCGGTGATTTAATCGCTCCGCTTCTTCAGCGGCATAGGCAAGGATCCGTTTACATTCGTTGGAAAGTGGCAGATCGATTGAAGTTGACACCTTCTCTCGAATGGTCGTCCGTTGCTCGATCTCCTTGCGGATATTTTCGATGGATGAGGAATTCCGCAGAAAACGATTGGTCAGATTCTTATCCTCGCGGATCAGCCCCAGGAGCAGGTGCTCGGTCTCGATCGTTGTGCTGCCGAATTGACTGGCCTCATAGCGGGCGAAGAATATGACGCGCCGTGCTCTTTCCGTATATCTTTCAAAAATAATCTACTTCGATTCTAAATGCGTGGTCTATAGGGGCGCAAGGGCGAAAACTCCCGCATCCAATTCCCAGACCTCATCGCACTGCGCAGCGATCTTCTCGTTATGCGTCGCGATGATGGACGTAAGGCCCTGTTCCCCGTGTAATTCACGTATCATTTCAAAAATTGTCATGCCGGTGCGGTGGTCCAAATTGCCCGTCGGCTCATCCGCCAAAAGAAGCTGTGGCCGTGCCACCAAAGCCCGGGCGATGGCCACCCGCTGCTGCTCTCCCCCGGATATTTCACCAATCTGATGAGCAATCCGAGGACCCAGTCCCACCCGTTCCAGTATCTGCCGGGCGGCCGGCTCCATTGTTTCCCTGCCTTCGCCTCGAATCACCATGGGCATCACCGTGTTTTCCAGAACTGTAAATTCCGGAAGCAAGTGATGGAACTGGAAGACGAAACCAATATGCCTGTTTCGAAAATGTGCAAGGTCATCGGAGGTTAAACTGTGAAGATTCGTGCCGTTTATCCGGACTTCGCCCGCCGTGGGCCGGTCCAGACCGCCAAGAAGGTGAAGCAATGTGCTTTTACCGGCGCCAGAAGGCCCCATCACAGCGATGAGTTTTCCCCGCTCAATCCGGATATCCAGGTTTTCGAAAACAGTGATGGGAGTTGCGGCATTGTAGGTCCTGGAAAGACCTGCCGCCTGAACCATCAGAAGATTATTTGATGGTTCATTCATAACGGAGAGCTTCCACAGGTTGCAGATTTGCTGCGGCTGCCGAAGGGTACAACGTCGCCAGAAAACTAATCAGGATGGCTGCTGCACCGATAATGATGGAATCCAGAAGATTGGCTCGAAAGGGCACATAGGCGATCGTGTAAACATCCGGTGGCAGATGGATCAGGTGATATTTGTCCGCAACAAAACTGATCACTTGCCCGAGAATGATTCCCAGACACGCTCCCACAACGCCGATAATCACTCCTTGCCAAACGAATATCTTTCGGATCTGACTCGCCTTTGCACCCATCGACACTAGGATTGCAATATCACGAGTTTTTTCCAATACCATCATGGTGAGCATCGCCACAATGTTGAGCGCCGCGACAAAAACAATTATTCCGATGGTTAAAAACATCACGAGGCGCTCAAGCTCCAGGGCATGGAGAATCGACCGGTTCAGTTCCTTCCAGTTGGTCGTATCGTAATGATCCTTTCCCAGCTTGTCTCGAATCCTGTCCGCAACCTCCGGCGCTCGATCGATATCTTCCGGCCGGACTTTGACATCAATTGTGGTCACGACATCTTTGCCGATTCCCATCAGACGTTGTGCGCGAGCCAGTGGTACGTACACCCAACCATTGTCGAGGTCATACAGCCCTGACGAAAAAATCGCGACTATGAGGGGATGGATCTGCTGCGGGCTGACACCGAACGGTGTACCGACAACTTCGGAACTGATGATGGTCAGTTCGTCGCCAACATCGACACCAAGGGTCTCTGCAAGTTCTTTTCCGATGACGATGGAATCCTCGTTGAAATTCCTGAGGTCACCTTTCACGATGTTATGAGACAGATCGGACAACCGCGATTCCGCTTCTGGAATGATCCCTTTGAGAAAAACGCCCTGATTCCGCCGCGCTCCGCTGACCAGTACGGTTTCGTACACGGACGGCGCCGCCGCGACGACTCCAGGCATTTCTTCAATCTGCTTCACAAGATTCGTAAATTTGGAGATTCCAGCGCCGTCCTTGCTTTGCACCGCAATGTGAGGCTGAGCTCCGAGAAGCAGGGTCTGCAGGGTGGTACGGAAACCCGCATTGATCGCGAGGGCGATTACCAGCGCGGCCACTCCTGCGGTGACCCCAAGAATGGAAATAACCGTGATGACCGAAATTACGGCCTGTTTGCGTTTGGCCTGAAGATAGCGGATGGCAACCTGAAGTTCAAATTTCACGAGATTTTGGCCCTCAGCCAGAAGCTGTGAAGGAATTCGATTCCAACTGTAGGGGCGGTCTATGACCGCCCGCGATTTCCAAATCTGC
>JBGPBY010000133.1:0-15031 GCA_041481485.1 Terriglobia bacterium | reverse complement strand
GGCGAATTGTGGGTGGGGAAGACACCAGGCGTTGAAAATTCCCGCAGCCTCTACGGCATAACCGACGTTCGCGGAAGAGAAGAGTTGTATCCGTTTCTCAAGACGGCACGCTCATCTGCAGCCGGCGGCTATCGTGTCGTGATGAGTTTCGCGACGGATGTCGAAACGGCGTTGGACGCACGTCCCACACGCGAACAGACCGAGCGCAACAAGCAACTTGCGGAATTCTTGTCCGAAATGCGGCTGATCAAGGACAAAAGCGAGATCCAGTATCTGAGTGCGGCGATCCGTTCGACTCACCGTGCGTTTGAAGATGTGATTGCCCGTTTGAAGTCGGCCAGGACGGAGCGGGAAATCGAAGGAACCTTTTTTTTGCGCGCGCGAACCGAAGGCAATGACGTGGGGTATGGAACCATCGCGGCCGCCGGAGCGCACGCCTGCACGCTGCACTGGACGCGCAATAACGGACAAATTCGCAAGGGCGATCTGCTTTTGCTCGATGCCGGTGTTGAAGGTAATGCCTTGTACACTGCAGACATCACGCGCGTGCTACCCATTAGTGGGAAATTCTCGCGCGAGCAGCGCGAAATTTACACGCTCGTACTGGAGGCTCAGACCGCAGGCATGCGCGAGGTTCGGCCCGGGAACGATTTTCTTGAGCCTAATCGTGCAGCGATGCGTGTTCTTTCTGAAGGACTCCACCGTCTCGGTATCATGAAGGAAAAGCCTGAGGACGCATTGCGGGACGAAAACCAGTTCTACAAACGCTACTCCCTGCACAACGTCAGCCACATGCTTGGTCTCGATGTTCACGATTGCGCTCAGGCTCGCGCGGAGACTTATAAGTTTGGGAAACTCATGCCGGGAATGGTGCTGACCGTCGAACCCGGGCTGTACTTTCAGACTGACGATTTGACGGTTCCTCCAAAATATCGCGGCATCGGAGTACGTATTGAAGATGATGTTCTGGTGACCCGCAGTGGCTGCAACAATCTTTCGCGAAATATTCCATCGGAAGCCACTGAAGTTGAAGACTGGATACGCAGAATCTGGAAATCGCCGCGCTGATAAATGTCCCCCTGTAGGCGCGGTCTATGACCGCGCACAGTCCGTCGGTTCGAGATTGCGCGCGGTCATAGACCGCGCCTATAGCGGGAATTTGTTTCTCAGAACTTCCATGCGGATCCGACCTGGAGCTGTGTGGAACGATATTGAGTCCCCAGGTCCGAATACAGGCCCACCTTCAAGTAGTGACTCTTGTTGTGTTCTGCGGTCGAGGTGCCAAGTACGCGATAAATGAGCTCGCCTCCCACGGTTTCGAAATGGCCCAGAGCGGCCTTGTTCGTGAAATTCGTGAGCACTACACTGCCGTCCAGGATCCAGCGCCTCCCCAGCGGCAGATCCACCTTGCCTCCATTCTTGAAAATCGTCTGGTTCACGCCGGGATCGAAATGGTATCCGGCAACGGAAAGAGGTATCCCGGAATGGGAACTGAACATGTTGCCCATCGAAATCGTGACCCGCTGGAAGTCCCGCGCAACCACGCTGGCAGCGCCGGCAATGGACAACAGGCCGCCTGCAGCCATTTCCTTTGATGCGGATCCGGTCAAACCAGCGAAAGGCGTGATCTGCCATGCCCACGGACTCGAATTCGAAGCCTTCATGATCTGAATCGGAACTCCGGCAATGAATCCGCTGCCAAAGACTCTGGCGCCGCCGATTCTTTCATAAGTCAGCGGGATTTCAAGATTGAGTCCAACTCGTGGACTGAATCGAAACGGCACGGTCAGCGGCAGACTGGTCGAGGTTCCGTGAATTCCATTGGCAGTGAATGAACCGAAGTTTATGACTGCATCAAAGCCGGAAACTCCCACAAGATCCTTTTGTTTTTGCCGTTCTTCATTGGTGCGAGCCACCATGACGCCATACAGCTGAAAAGTATCGCGTGCGGCAAGGGCCGTGGCACTCTGCGGGTTGCCGTCGGTGACCGCGACAAGAGACTGCGAATTCACAGCCTTGTAGAAATCGGTAATCACGCCGCTCGCGTCGGTCTTGAGAAAATCTTCCAATTGCTGTTCTGTATCGGCACGGTTGGCGCCGCTGAATGTACGCGTGAAGTTTGCGCTCGGGATGCTCAACGTCGCACTGGTACCGGAAGCATTCGTCGTGAACTGGATGGCACTGGAAACTCCGGCATAGTTCAAGTCAGCGCTGAAAGCGGTTCCTTGAAATACGGAAAAGGTGTCCTTTGCATTGACGGCGTTGTTGATCAGATCCACGACGCTGCTGCCGCTGACACTGCGGGTGAGTCCTCCGCCTGTTGCCGTAACACCGAACAAATCCTCGGCAGCGCCTGGGTCCGGCGCGGTCAGAATCATCGCCGCAACCAGCACGAAGGCGTACCGCAAGCGCAACGTATGTTGACGTTCGAGTTTCATTTCTCCCCCCTGCCTGTGACATCGCTCATTGGCCCATTATGGTTTTGGGTCATCGAAATTCATCTGTACACAGAGCGGATCGTCATTGATTCCGGTTGCGGTGCGAGCAACGGGCAAAATCGCGGCGTGATTTCGAAACAACAGCGCATGAAGAACTATCTGGATCGATGCATCGCGCAGAACCGGATTCCAGGCATTCAGTATAACCTTTCGAAATTGTGGTGCATGTGGATCATTAAAATTCGGAGTGTTTCAGCCGCGATAGCGGCGGCAGTAAATAGCCACGGGCGTATGCCCGTGGAACACCTCGCCCCACGCCTTCTGAGCCGCAGCGCGGCGGCAGTTCCCATTTTTTAGATGTGTCGGGCCGGCGCTCTGATTGGATTTGCGATTCTTACCCCCCGGCTTACGCCGGGGGCTATGGGAAACTGCCGCCGCTCCGTGGCTCGGAATCCCACAATCCGGTTCACACATGTCTTCCCTCCATTCTCCTTGACTATTCATTCAGCGCGGTCCTACCGTAAATTCACACTATGCGAGACCAAATAACCGCAATGTTCTGGAAGTCGAAAACCGTAATCTCCGCATGCCTGATATTCATCGCTTTGGGAATTTTGATTCACAGTCTCACGCTGCACGCGGCCGATACGTACTCCGTTTCGACGCTGGATTTTCCGGACAGCAATTCCACTGTGGCGACAGGCATCGATGTTGCTGGACGCATCGTGGGTTACTACACCGATAACAAGGGCACTCACGGATTTGTTTTCAATAACGGAGCGTATTCCTCCATCGATGTTCCCGGTGCCCGTTGGACTGCGGCGTACGGCATCAGTAGCGCGGGGCAAATCGTCGGCGGATTTGGCGCCAGCGATGCGGCAGGCGAACGACATGGATTTTTGCTGAGTGGTGGTTCCATTTCCACAATCGACGTGCCGGGAAGCACCGATACGATTGCCCGCGGCGTGAACAGCCGGGGACAGATCGTTGGTGCGTATCTTGGAACGGACGGAATGCAACATGGATTTCGGTTAAGTGGCGGAAGCTATGCCACAATCGAAGTTCCTCAGAGTAACAGTGGTTCTGCCGGCGGTATCAACGACGCGGGCCAGATTGTGGGCTTGTCCGGAACCGGCGCCGGCGCCAGCGGATTTTTGTTCGATTCGAGCTACACAAAAATCGAATACTCAAACAGCAATTATGTCGAGCCACTCGGCCTGAACAATCTTGGCGACATCGTCGGCCAGCTGGGTGGTCTCGGCGGGCCGTCGCAGGGTTTCCGCCGAGCCGGCGGCAGCTTCTCTCCGCTTACTCTTCCGAATTCTCCGGCCTCCTGGGATGCCCGTGGCATCAACGATCTGGGTCAGATCGTTGGGACGTTCACCGACCGCGATGGCAAAACTCGCAGCTATCGTGCAACCCCGACCGCATTGAGGGAAGGGCCTGCGCTTCCGGACGGCGCCTCACGGATTTCAAGCATTCTCAACGGTGCGGGTCTGGTGGGGCCTGCAGGGCCAGCCGGACCTCAGGGTCCCGTCGGACCGCAGGGCCCTCCTGGACTTCAGGCATCCGGTCCGGCAAGATCCGCAGCAGAGCGGGAGCTCAACCAGAAGACTGGAACGCTTATTAGAGGTACGCGGGAATTTCTTCGCGAAGCCCGTGGAGCTCTTCAAAACGCCTATCAGCGGGACAAGACCTCATACGTGCAGAAGGCGCTTGCAAGCGTCGAAATCGCTCTGGATCAAGCGGGGAACCGTCCTGGAGATCTGAATCTGGATACACCGGTCATCCCTCTGATCGCACCGGATTTTGCAATACCCGAAAGTGAATGGGAACGCAATCCACCGCTCGACAACGCGCTTGGTGCTCTGAAAAAGGCATTCAATGCAATCGCGCAACTTCCCGGCGACCTGAACGGCGCCCGTATCCCGCTCGCCGAAAACATTTCATTCGCGGCCAAAAACATTTTGGCCGATATCTATTCCATCAAAGCCAGCCGTGAGGCAAGCACCGGAACATCCACCAGTTCCGCAGCCCGCTGAGAGGTCTAAGTTCAGTCCGGGTCAGATCTATCGAAATGCCGGCTTCCTACGTCCATACCCCAAAATCGATCCGTCCTAAAAAAGGGGCGGAACTCTGGATGCAGACGTATAGATGATCCACAAATGAAGCGCTTCCTGAAGGCATCTTGTTTGATCTTGCTTGCGGTGGGAGCCGCCCAGGGACAGACCGTCCAGGGCAGTATCTTGCGCGAAGGAACCGGAGAACCAATTGTGGGAGCGCAAGTCGCGCTCACGATTCCCGGGATAGCGAACGCCATGGATTCCATGATGAACCTGGCCGTGGCCTATGGAATGCCGCCAACGCCAAGCGTATTGGACGAAATCAGGCAAATGATCACAGAGATGATGCAAGCCTCGCCGGCGCAGATCCAGCAGGAGATCAGTGATGCCAGGAGCGACGGTGAACCACCGGAATTCGTGGCGATCCTCTCGCAGATCCTGACGTCGAAAACAGGCGCACCGGGCTTTCCAAAGAACGTGGTGTCTGACAATTTGGGCCACTTCACATTCTCAAACGTGCCGACGGGCAATTACCTCATCACCGCGGAACGTGAAGGCTTCTTTGGAATGTCGGCGAAAGGGACGAACGCAATTTCCAACGCGGTCTCGATGCCGATAACTCTGACAGAGCGCCAGCCTCGGCAGGATGTGACCTTGCTCATGACCGCTGGCGGACGTATCCAGGGACTTGTCCGCGATGCCGATGGAAAACCACTGCCAAACCTGAATGTTCAGGCATTCACGCAGGCCTATCAGAACGGGACCCCAGTATTGCAAAGCGTCGCAAAACAGAAGACCGACGACCGAGGAGAATTTCGGCTCTTCTGGCTCGAACCCGGCGACTATTTCGTGGCGGCTGAACCGGGCGCCGTCACCAATACGGGCGCCATCGATGAAATTGCAGTGATGACGTACCATCCCAACAACACCAGCTATCTGGACTCCATGCGCGTACCTGTAAAGCCTGGCCAGGAAGTCACCGGAATAGACATTGCGATCCGGTTGGCGCCAACAGTCAGAATACGAGGACGGATCGCCGGCCTTCCGGCGGTAGCCGGCACTCCCACTGGTGGTGGAATCTCCACGACACTCAAGCTCATCGCCCCCCTTAGTCCCATTCCTCCCAATGAGGGTGAAGAATTCCGGTCTACGCCAAGCCTGGTCGATACGCGAGGCAGCGCCTTTGAGATAGCCGGCGTTCGCCCAGGCTCCTATGAAGTTGTCCTTCGGGCAACGCTTCCGGGACCACCAGGAGGCGCAAGGGAAACACTCTGGGGCCGTGCTCCCGTTGAGGTGGGAAACAGGGACGTCGATGGGCTCGTTCTTGCAATGCAGCCCAACGTCGCGGTCCGCGGCAAGGTGACGATCTCGGGCGGAACTCCGGGCCCTCAGAGTGACCCCATCCTGGTTGGATTACAGCCGGATGGCATCTCCGCTCAAATGGATAATGACGGCGGTGAGCCCGCACCTTTGTCACAGGATGGCTCCTTCAGCTTTCCGAGTATCGCTGCAGGCGACTACAAGGTTCGAGTGTTTGGAATTCCCTCGAGTGCCTATGTCGCCGACATCCGACAGGAAGGCGAGAGTATCTTTGCCGCAGACCTCCGAATCTTCAACAAGCCGCCGCAACCCATCGAGGTGACGATCGGGCTGGACGGAGGCACGATTGAAGGCGTGGCATTCACTGCGGACCAGAAGGTCGCCCCGTCCACAACTGTCGTCTTAGTGCCCACAGCCGCTGCAGAACGTCTCAACGGCGAAAGATACAAGGTGGTAACCACCGACGCCCAGGGACGTTTCAAGATCACGGGTATTGTACCCGGCCCGCACAAAGTCTTCGCCTGGCAGACACTCCCGTTGGGGGCTTATCAGAACGCCGCGTTCCTTGCGCAGTTCGAGTCTCAGGGAGCCGTTGTCGCGGTGAAGGCGTCGTCTACCGCGAACGTGCGGGTTGTCGTGATCCAGAACTAGGGATTCGAGGGAGTCACGGAACTCACTCATCCAAATCCACTCCCGCTTTCTCGATTTGATAGACTCCCGTCGTTCGTGGCACCGGTCACAGAAGTTATGAATGAATGTGATTCTCCACTGTAGGGGCGGTCTATGACCGCCCGCAATTCAGAGGGTTGCATTCGTCATAATTGTGGGCGGTCATAGACGGGATGTATTCGCAGAATCAGTAGTGGAAAGATTGGGGTCAGATGCCGAATCTCCCCGGCAGCTTTTATTTACCGACCATTTTGGGCACGTTTTTGCCAATGGTTTGACAAGAGGCTGGCAAACGACGTACTGTGCCGGGGAGTACCGCGGAGGTCTATATGCGATTGACAGCATTGTTCCCTGGAGCCTTGTTTCTCCTGATGATTGTCGCCTCTCCGTCCGTTGCGCACCATTCGTTTGCGGCAGAATACGACAGCAGCAAGCCGATCGCTCTGAAGGGAAAAGTGACAAAAGTCGAATGGCAGAATCCTCACACCTTTTTCTATATCGATGTAAAGGACGAGAAAACCAACGAAGTGGCCAATTGGTCCGTTGAACTCGGAAGCCCGAACAGTCTGATGCGGTTGGGATGGAAACGAACGTCAATGAAGATTGACGATATGGTCACTGTCGCCGGGAGTCTCGCAAAGGATGGCTCGAAGCTGGTAAATGCCCGTACCGTGACTTTGGCGAGCACGGGAAAGCCATTGTTGACGGGTTCGAGCGAAGGTTCTGGACAGTAAAAGTTATGTCAAGTAACACGGAATCCCAACCCATTCCCAACTCACGAGAAGTCGGACAGTGGGCACTGTTTCTTCATTTATCGCAGTTCGCAGGGTACATCGTCCCCTTTGCCGGATGGATCGCACCGATATTGATCTGGCAGCTCAAAAAGGCAGAAATGCCCGCACTGGACGCACACGGCAAAGTTGTCGCGAACTGGATCATTTCGGCAATCATCTATTGCGCGGTCAGCATCATTCTGGTTTTTGTCGTGGTAGGCCTTCCGCTTTTGATTCTCGTTCTCGTGCTGGGGATCATCTTTCCAATTATCGGAGCCATCAAAGCGGGCGACGGAATCGTTTGGAAATATCCGCTCTCAATTCCGTTTTTCAAATAGAGGAAATCAAAATCCGCTATTACCGTGTGGGGATCAGCTTCACTCCAGTGTGAAGCCGAATGGCTGGCGATACATTCACCGCCACTCCCTGATCTTCATATTGGCTCATGAATGTCGCATTCCTGTACGCACCAGGCGGAATGCTGTCCCAGGCAAACAGTTTGTAGGTTCCTGGAGCAATTCCAGTCAGCAGGAAACGGCCCGCCGCATCAGACCTGGCGCTCTTGTAAATTGCCGTGTTCTGCCGGTGCTGGTCCTGCGGAACCAGAGCAACTGTAGCTCCGGACACGGGTAATAGGTTTCCGTCAAGAACAAGGCCATCCACACTTCCACCGTTTGTATTGATGAAGATTTCAACGGGGGACGAAGTCTGACTTGTGACGGAAATTCCGCTGTCAAAAACGCTCATTCCGTTTTGACGAATGTCGGCAACGTAGCTGTTTTCAGGCAAAAGAGATGCCACTGCGAGTGAAGCCAAAGTTTTTGGAGCACTCGGATCATTCTCAGAATTTATTGGGGGGAAAATTGTCGCCTTGTCTTCATTAGGGGAAGGACTGGAGTCCCTCGCTTCCGGACCGAAGTCAATGTGAAATCGATAATGCGCTTCCGGAACCGCTGGAATCGTAAATGTCCCGTCTTCATTGACGGATGGCAGGTATTGGCCGACCTGCTGATAGACCTGCAGCTTCGATGCGCTGTCGTCGGCTCGAAGCGACACGCGAATGCCTTTGGCGGAGGGAGACAATGTTCCGTCGATCAACACGCGTCCTCGTACTTCGACGCCGTGATGTGCGATCAGAGATACGCCGGGGAGGTCGATTCCGTGCACATCGATTGTTGTCCTGCCAAAAGCCACAGGCCGAATCGCATGCCCCGGTGGTCCAGCCGGACTATATCCGAGAATGTCCGGCACAGTGGCGAACAGGTCATAAGTTCCCGGAGCGACGTTCGTGAACTCGAATTGGCCATTCGCGGGCATGCCCAGGGAAACAGCCACACTACGGCTCGTCGCTGGATCCTGAAGCACCAATCGGTCATGGGGCAGCAGCGTGAGCGTAGTGTCGGAACTCGGCGGGGGCGCATTCCCCGCCAACTGGACCAGGTGGGTCATTTCGGCAGCAGGAATGGCGCTGCCGACTTGTCCGGAGATAGTGCTGCCGTTCACCCGCTTGAGTTTGAAATCGATGCCGCCAATTTCTTCGCCGCTGCGCAGGCGAACCACCGAGGCCGTTGCGAGTTCGAGCACTCCAGGGAAATAGGTTCGGGCAGGCGTACCATCGGCCATGTTTTCGGAGCTAACGACAGTGCTGCTGCGGGCTCCCGCACTCACTGCGAGGTAGTAATATCCCGGAGGCAATCCAAACAACCGGAATGCCCCTCGATCATCCGTGGATCGAGAACCTCCCGGTGGTGTATCGAAACCGCTCTCCGTTATTTGCAATGCTTGAATATTGAGGTTTTGAACAATGATTCCGTCGAAGTCTGGAATGCGTCCAGTTATGGTACCGCCCGGGGCCAGAGTCAGTAAGAGGCTGTATGGTCGACCCTCTTCAACCGTGACTGGCATCTGGACAAGCGCTGGACTTGTGCCATTTGTTTCCGGTCCGAAGTATCCCTCAAGTTGGGCAGTGATCGTGTATGAACCCGGCTGAAGACTCGAAAACACAAAACGGCCGGCGGTGTCGGTAAGAACGGTGTTGGCTCCTGCTGCATCACTGACGGTGTTTCCGCGCCCGCCAGACGAAGCTTTGCTCAGAGATACCTGAACATTCGGCAGAGGCTGGCTGGTTCCGTCTCGCGTGACTGTTCCAGTGATGGTTTCTCCGTCTTTCTTTTGTTGGAATTGCGCAAGGACTGACGAAGCCAGAGCCAGAATCGATGCCGCGAGAAGCAGAAGCTTCACTTTGTTCATTCTTTTAAGGACATCACAAACGCACAAAAGTTACTCCAAAAATTTGAGGCGGTAGCCACGGACGAGAGGTTGCGGCCCGGCAGGCTGTTGGCGGCGGCCCGGCTCACAGTGAACAACCTGCGAGACTGCGCGCGGAGACGCGTCGAGCCGCCGCATCGCGTATCAATGCACATTCCATTCCACCCGGAAAGATGCAACTTAAGAGGATTCTGATTCACCACTCACGCAATTTCCGGGAGGATTTCCCCGTAATGAGTCGTTTTGTGTCGTCCCCTCGGAATTCAACCGATGGCCGCTTTTCGCTAGACGTCAGTTCCCCAAGCCAGCGGACGCCCCGTAAGGCTGCTTCAGAAGGCGCAACAAGTCCAAGTATGAAGGTAACCGGCCATCCGGCGACGTCGCCAGACGCAAATCCGAAATCCGTGACACGACCGAGGTGTCCCCGATACTTGCGTTCCACCACGGCATTGAGCTTCCTGTCCTGGTGATGAAGCGCAAAAACACACTCGATGAATCCGTCGGCAGATCGAGTACGTTGGCATAGAAGCTCTGTTGTTGTTTGCCGTCCAAATAGTACTCCACGTTGGAAGCGTAAAATACGCTGACTGATGCGGAGTGCTCTTTCAGGTACTGTCCGATCTTGTTTATCGTGTTGGGACCGGCAAAGTCCCCGACTAGAGGGACAAAAAGGTTCTTGCGCTGCATGGCACGGATGTACTGAAAGTTCTCCTCTGTTGCGAGGAAGCTCCAGTTGCGTCCCGGTGCAGGCGGCAGCGAATACGATGTGAGGCACGGAGAACCGCAATCACCGTCTGTCGCGATCATCATGCGCTCGAAGGATGGGAATCCAGCAGGCGGACGAATCGAGAGTTGGCCGGCCTCGAATCCGTAGTCAATGGAAGGCCCCGCACGATAAAACACCGCGTGCACCCTGTCGATCGTCTGCAGATCTTCGTTGGAAAGTTTGAATCCGTGCTTCGCCAGAACGCTCTTGATGTTCTTGAGATTCTCTTGCTGGTATTTCTCATCCGCCTGGGCGGCTCTAAATGCCTCAAATAAAATGGTGACGTTCGTTTTCGTGTCCAAATTCGGCGGCCGTTTCCTGGAGAACAACCGCGACACGAAGTCGGCGCGGTTGTCCGTCATCTCGAATAGGGCTTTATAGAGCAACAACTCCAACATGTTCTGCCGGCGGATATCGACCACGAACGCCATCTTCGCTTCGAGCGTGGCCGCATAGGTGAAATTCTGTTCCGGTCCAACGCCGATTAACACTCCGCCTGGTTTGATCTCCTTCCGTGCGGCAGGAATCACGCGTTGCAACATGATTTCGTTGCTGACGTAGTTCTCATAAGGATAGGGCCCGTTAGGTTCCGAGAACTCTGTCACGAATCGCCAGAATTCGGCGTCGCTGATTTGAGATGGAAGCGTATCTGCGGCGGACCCGGTCGACGTTCTGATCAGCATTGCGGCGGCGATTGCCAGCAGTGCTGCGCGCCATCGCAGTTTGATCAGGATTTTCATATTGGAGTCTCCAGCAGTGAGAATGGGATAAGGATAGAAGGATCAGCTCAAGAGCGCAAAACATAGATTTCATCGGAATTGCGCGATCTGTAGGTCCAATGCAAACGTGAGAAAATATTCCTCGCCAGGCGTACCTTAGCTCGGTCTTTCTTGCGCCGTTTGAGAACGCTGGTGTGCGAGTCACAATCCGAAACGACAAAGGGGAAAACATCCGAGTAGTCGCTATTCCGAAGCCTTGAGTGTTAGTGAACTCACAACTTGCTCCTGAAAATGGTGGAAAGAAGCGATCGGCAGCCACCCGGTCAAAGAGCCAATCCTGAGGAAGTATTTCCGTCAGTTCGGATACTCTGTGAACCGTCAATTTACTTTCGCTGTCCTGTCTCTATTGTATGACGTGGATACTCGCACTTCTTTTTTGGCTTGCCGCACCGCAGACTCCCGCTGGTGTCTCAGGCGTCACCATCACCGGCAGGGCCGGAGAGGAAACGCTCCTGTCTTCAGTGCGGGTCAGACTCACACCGGAATTTGCGATTCCCGCCGCTCCTGCCGCAGGCGGGGCTGGACCGGCAGCGCGAGCGACTGTAGTCGCGTACGAAGTGGACTCGGATGCCGACGGGAACTTTGCGTTCCCATCGATTGCTCCTGGCCGATACGTGATCTCGGCCGAAAAGGAAGGCTACTTCCGTGGTGAAACTTCAACGGCGTCCGCACACTTGAACATCGCCGAGCGTCAAACGCTCGATGGAATCACGTTGAAGCTGTCGGCGCTTCCGGCAATTACCGGCATCGTCTATGGACCGGGAGGCCGCCCCTTGACGGCTTCGACAGTACGAGCGTACCGCGTGCAATTCACGCCGCGTGGCAGGCAGCTGTCTCTTTCCTCAACTGCATTGACCAATGAGCGGGGAGAATATCGGCTGTTTCACCTCTCCACCGGCAGCTATGTTGTAACGGCCAGTTACGGCGATCGATGGCTGCGTCCGTGGACATCCACCATCCGGTTGAGCGAAAACCTTCCGTCCCAGGACGACGGTTACTCCACGGTGTACTACACAAGTTCACTGACAAGTGCCGGCGCAACCGTCGTTCCGGTGGTTGATGAGAATGACACCAGCAATATCAACATCACCTTCAGAGATTCGCGATATTTCAAATTATCCATTCAGCTCATTACGCCGCCGGCTCCGCCGCCGGGATGTCCTGGACTGGAAAACGTGGGTGTCGCAGTGATGCCGCGCGGTTCGGACTTGGGATCTGCGCTCGACTATCGTGTCGAAAATCACCAAGGCATTTTCTCGGTCGATCGGTTGCCGGAAGGAGAATACATCGTGGTCGCTCTGCGCGATTCGGTCGATGGTCAGGGAAAACGCTCTGCAACGATCGTCTCGGATCCGCAGGAAATCAAGATTGCGAAAGACACTGAAGTCAAGATCCCGGTGATTCTCCCTTTCGATGTCCCAGGAAGTATTACTCTTGCGTCGCTTGGAGCGCGTTCCGGCGTACCCTCGCTAGCACTTCCGCGAGGAGTCCAGTTGCAGCTGATTCGTGCCGACAACCTCATGAATCAGATATATCTGGCAAATGTCGATCCAGGCGGGAACTTTTATTTGAAAGATGTCAGCCCAGGCACCTACGATGTGCTGGTACACGGATTACCGCCAGACGTTTTCATTTCGGATGCAGGATTTTCGACTTCGAACCGCAGGTTGATTCAAGCAACCATCGACTTCACCCGCCCGTCTCGAGATTGGATTGGAACCGAAAAATGTCTCAACCTGACGAGCCGGGATCCGCTGCGTGTCACATTGTCCACCATGAGCGTTATGGTTAGCGGTACCGTGTCCGGATACGACGGCAGAAAGGCCATGAACGCACTCGTGGTGCTGGCGCCGACTGATCCGACAGTTCCAGCAAGAAAGGATCGGTTCTTCACCACCGTTTCCGATTCCACGGGGGCTTTTCAGTTACCAAACGTCCCACGGGGCATGTATGTCGCCTACGCTCTGGAATCCGCAGATTCGGACATCTATTTTGATTCGGTGTTCAATTCACACATCGGACCCAAAGGCCTGCCCGTGAATGTCGTGGCATCCTCTCTGTCCAATGTGAATCTGACTCTCATTACCGTGAACGAACTGAAGAATATTGCACGATGATGCCACTGTGTCTGTTTGTGCTTTTGCAATCGGCGGTTTCCGGAGCAGGAATTTCCGGCAGCATCATCGATGCAGGCTCACCGTTCAACCAGCCGCTGGACTTCGCGCGCGTGGAACTATCACAGGATTCGAGGTCGTCGCTTGTGGTTCGCACCGGCATCGACGGGAAGTTTCTTTTTCCGCAGTTAGTGCCGGGACGGTATCGCCTCTCCGTTAAACGCGAGGGATTCATTCGAAAGTCCGCAACAGTTGTCCTCGCGGCGAACCAGCGGCGAAATGACCTTCTGTTCGCGCTCGACGCGGCGCCGTCGATCTTCGGACATGTTCGCGATCCGCACGGAGTTGGAATGCCCAACGTGCTGGTGGAAGCGGTCGAGGTCGTGTATGGACCTCGCGGAGATCGATCGCTGGCCACTGCGCAATCGGCGTTCACCGACGATCGCGGGGAGTACCATCTCTATTGGATCGATCCCGGTGAATACTACATTAGAGCCTCGACGCTTCCAGCTCCCGCAGGAACTACCGCCAGCACTCCGCCACTGTCGTTTGCGCCCACATATTTTCCGGGGTCTCGTGACCCGCGGGATGCCGCATTGGTGCGCCTCGAACTGGGCTTCAACCTCAGTGCATTCGATTTCAAAATGCAGCCATCGACTCCAATCGAACTACGGGGACATGTTTCCATTGAAGCAACCGGCGAAGGTGTGGGGACCACGATTACCGTGGTGCCCGCGGGCGCTGTTGCGAGCATCCAGAAATTTACTGGAATGTCCGTTTCCAACGTTCCCCCGTCGCTGGCCGCCGGGGACTTTGTAATGCAGGGAATGCAACCCGGGACATACATGGTTTCTGCCCAATACTCCGTCTCGCAGGAAACCCTGACTGTTCGCAAGAAAATAACACTGGGAACATCGGAGCGTTCGCTGATTCTTCAACTGAGCGCGGGAACGACGGTGAGCGGACTAGTCGAGCAATCGGGAGCGGTCGCGAATCTGGGAAGTGCGCGAGTGGCGCTGTTTCCCGTCGATCCGGATTTTCCATTCCCTCAATATGCGGCGATCGGCGAAAACGGACAGTTTGCCGGACAACGCGTGCCGCCCGGAGACTATTCCATCCAGCTTTTGAACTTGCCTGATGATATCTATGTGAAGTCGGCACGCTCCGGTGACGTGGATATTCTGTCGAAGCCGCTGCGCATCGATTGGTCGCCACCGCTACCGATTACTGTCGATCTTGCAGCCGACGGAGGACGCATAGAGGGCACAGTGCTGGACCGATCGAATCACCCATTTTCGGATGCGGTGGTCGTTCTCGCTCCGGATTCATCCCGGCGCAACTCTCCGGAACAGTTTCGCGTGACACGCTCCGAAGACGACGGACGGTTCTCGCTTCGAGGTATACCTCCCGGGGTTTACAAACTCTTTACCTGGCAAAACGTCAAGCCGAACCAATACATGGATCCGGCCTTCCTGCAGCGCTTCGAATTGACAGGACTGACGGTTGAAGTCACAGCTGGGAATTCCGGCACCGCGACCATCACTTTCCAGCCGGGCAATTAAAATTCCTCGCGAATGAATTAATTCGCAACCTGATGTCGCCTGGATAAATATGTCCCCACAAGGCTGACAAATAGTCTGACAATTCGGCGAATCTTTCCAGGGTTCCGACGAAACGATTGTGTGAAACGGCATTGGCGGATAACAAGGAATGGCTGCCAACATGCTTCGGTATTCCTCATGACGTTGCCATTCTCTTCGGACGAAGATCATGCGTTCGAGGCGTACATGGCGGCTGTCGAAGGCACTGGACCACAGACAACGCTTTTCGCGTTGCTGGAG
>JBGPBY010000132.1:0-15050 GCA_041481485.1 Terriglobia bacterium | reverse complement strand
CGACGGTGCCTGAAGCGGTGAATCATCAGCTGGTGAACGATCTTGCGCGGTTATATAGCTCGGTTACCGACCGTGCATCCCGGCGGAAGTCCGTCCCGTTCCTGCTGGAAGTGTTTCATGACGTCGCGGAGAAGCGGCAGGAAGCCAGTCTGCTCTTCGAACTGGGATATCTCACACTTGAACAGAAAGCATGGGCAGAGAAGTTTTATTGGGCAACTTGTGTTGCGATCAACCGCATGGTGCAACGGAGAAACCGCGAGTCGCTTCCCAAAGATCTTCTGGCGATGCAGGAACAACTGAACGATCAGTATCTGTGTGACTTTTCCGTGTTTCAATCCATTCTCGACTATTGGGCGATCGGCCAGGTGTTTCCCATCATGCCGATTCAGAGACTGGATGAGCAGCCGACACGGCTCGCCACTCTTGTCGATTTGACCTGCGATTCTGACGGCAAGGTGGACCGGTTTGTCTCATCGACCGGAACGAAGAACGCTCTCGAGCTCCACCGGCTGAACGAAGGTGAATCGTATTATCTTGGCTTTTTCCTGATGGGCGCGTATCAGGACATCCTCGGTGACATCCATAACCTTTTTGGACGCGTCACCGAAGTTCATGTCTACGCGGACGCGGATGAACCGGACAATTATTTCGTCGAGAAGGTAATCAAGGGAACCACCGTCCAGGAAATCCTTGCAGTCGTTCAGTATTTCCCGAACGACCTGCAGCGGCGAATGGAACAGCTCATACAACAAAAGGTCAAGGAAGGACTCATCCGGCCCAAGATCGGAGTCCAGCTCCTGGACCAATACAGCAAAGCATTTCACGAATACACGTATCTGGGCCCACGCGGATCGACGGGATCCGAAGAAGCCGCAAAATAACGGAGAGAAATTCATGGCTAGACGGAAAGTGACAGTCGTCGGTGCGGGGAACGTCGGTGCAACTGCAGCACAGCGGATTGCGGACAAGGAACTCGCGGATGTGGTGCTCGTGGATATCGTACAGGGAGTTCCGCAGGGAAAGGCCCTGGATATGGCCGAAAGCGGACCCGTGGAGGGCTACGACTGCCAGATTACCGGATCCAATGAGTACGGCGAGAGCGCAAATTCAGATATCGTCGTGATCACTGCAGGAATCCCCCGGAAGCCCGGTATGAGCCGTGATGATTTGCTGAAAACCAACCACGGTATTGTGAAAGGCGTCACCGAGCAAGTGGTCAAATACTCGCCGAACTGCATCATTATTGTGGTGAGCAATCCGCTCGATGCGATGGCGCAGACGGCGCTTCGCGTCAGCAAATTCCCCAGGCAGCGCGTGATCGGAATGGCCGGTGTGCTCGATTCCGCGCGTTTCCGTGCCTTTATCGCGATGGAACTGAAGGTATCCGTGGAAAACATTCACGCATTTGTGCTCGGCGGCCACGGCGACACCATGGTGCCAATGCCGCGTTACTCGACGGTTGCGGGAATACCGATTACTGAACTCATGCCGAAGGAAACCATTGATCGTTTGGCACAGCGCGCACGCGATGGCGGTGCAGAAATCGTCAAGATCCTGGGAACCAGCGCATGGTACGCGCCGTCGTCGTCGATCGTTGAAATGGTGGATGCGATTCTGAACGATCGGAAAAAAATTCTGCCATGCTCGGTTTTTCTCGAGGGCGAGTACGGAATCAGCAATTTATTTGTGGGCGTGCCTGTGAAGCTCGGCGAGAAGGGAATCGAGCAGGTGATTGAGATTTCGCTGACGAATGAAGAGCGGTCTGCGTTGCACAAGTCTGCAGCGGCTGTGAAGGAACTGACCGACGTTCTGGGAATTTAATAGATCTGCCGCCGCGCTGCGGCTGGGAACCATTAATGCGGATGAAGCGGATTTTATATTGTGCCGTCTCAGCCGCGTTAGCGGCGGCACTCTGCATAGCCACCGGCGTAAGCCGGTGGTTGACGATAGCCGACCCCAAAAGCGCCAGCGGCGCGACAGATCAACTAACCCAACTTATCGCGTTGTCTCCGTAATCTGATTCAGCGCTGTTTGATTAATCTTGATCGTTTTGTCGCTCTGCATCCTCTTCTGAGCGTCTTCAATCCAATCCGATAAACGCATGGCTCGTTTCGAGTCGAGCAGGCTGGTCCTGACGGAGTCCAATCCCTTCTTCACATCTTCGGGATCCAGCGGCTTACGTTCCTTTACCGCAAAAATGAGCGTCTTGGACCCAACTGTGGAAGGAGTCCCGGTTTTCCCCAGCGGCAGTGAAAAAACTTCCTTATCGCGATCCACAATCGCTCCAAAGTCGGGAATCGAGCCGCCGCGGGCTATCGCATCGCTGGTCTTCAAATCCATGCCGGCGGCTTTGGCAAGACTCGCGACATCCTTGCCGGCCTTAACTCCGGCGCCGGCTTCATCGGCTTTTTCCTTCGCCAACTTTTCGGCCTTTTCTTTTTTCACATCGTCGGCAACTTTGGATTTCGCTTCCTCATAAGAAGAATCGTGGGCCGCGATAATGTCCGATACTGTTGCGACGGCCCACCCTTCATCATTTTGAATCGGTGTTCCGAACTCGCCCTTTGCCAGGGTAAACAACTGTTTGATGAATTCGGCGGAATTGCTGAGGCCAGGGAGTTTGGACGCGGCAGAAAGTTTTGGAGTTTCCCGCACCTCAACGCCGTACTTTTGCGCGACCGCTTCCATATTCTTATTGGTGCGCAAATCTCCGGCGACTTGCCGCGCAACTTCTTCCGCCTTAGCCCTGCCCTTTGTCCCCAAAACAATGATGCGAATGGCTCCCTTCATTTCGGCGAAATCGCGCAACCTGGGTTCCTGCCTCTTGTTCACCTTGATGATGTGAAATCCAAACGGACTTTGGACCAGGTCACTGATGGCTCCGGGTTCCAGAGTGAAGGCAACCTTTTCAAACTCCGGAACCATCTTGCCACGCGGGAATTCACCGAGATCTCCGCCGCGCGAAGCGCTGGAATCTTCGGAATACTTTTTCGCCAGGGCCGAAAAGTCCTCGCCTTTCTTCGCCATGGCAAGGACGTCCAGCGCTTTTTTGCGAATTGCTTCGATCTCTTCGGGAGTTTTGCCTTCGGTTTTGAACAGAATGTGCTGGGCCCGCACGAGTTCCATCAGCCGATAGTCTTCCTGGTGCTGATTGAAGTAGTCCTGAAGCTCCTGATCCGTAGCAGTTGCTTCCTTTTGAAATTTCACGTTATCGATAAAGGCGTACTTCGCCTGCCTCTGTTCGGGCTCTTTGTATTGAGTTTTGTTCTTATCGAAATACGCTTGTTGTTCCTGATCGCTGGCGGTCACCTTGCTTTCCAGTTTGGCGGGATCGATGACGAAATAGTCCAGCTTCGCCTTTTCATTCCGCTTCCGGTATTCGTCTTCCGCTTCCTTGTCGGTGACGGCGACTGCCGCTGAAATCAGACTCTGCATTTTCTCTGCCAGAACCTGCGACCGAACCTGGTTTTCGAATTCCTCGACAGTTAAGTTGTTCTGCGCCAGCAGCGCCTGATACCGGGCGTGACCGATGAATTGCCCGTTATCGATGAGCGCTGGAATCGCAAGAATCTTGTCCTGAATTTCGGCATCGGAAACCTGCAACCCCAGACGCCGGGCCTCTACAGACATGACATGCTGGGAAATCAGTCCGTTGAGAACCTGGGTGTCGAATCCATACGCCTTCAGCAGTTCCGCGGGAACCTGAGATCCCATTCGGCTGATCGTGTTTCGATAGGCGGCCTGAAATTCCTTGGCGGAAACCGACTCCGATCCGACACGAGCCACTTCGGAACCAGTTGCGGCAGATGTGATGTCGCCGAATGTCGGAATGTATGCCACGACAAAGGAAACGATCATGATTACAATGACCAGGACAAGCACCCACTTTAACTTTGCGTGCTGCTTTCGCATCAGGTCCAACATGAAACGGCCTCCCAAATTACTCGAAGAATGAATCCATGATCGTATCAGAAAAGTGTTGGACGTTTCGCTCGTCATTTGACTTATGATCATCGCTCGGGCCGTTTTAGCCCCGAAAGATCAAGGAGTTTCGAGCATCCAATGAATTTTCGCCCGCTTTTCAGCCTGTTTTCAAGCGACCTCGCCATCGACTTAGGGACTGCCAACACGCTGGTTTATGCCAAGGGACGCGGCATCGTCGTTAATGAACCTTCCATAGTGGCAATCAATAAAATCACCAATGAAGTTGAAGCTGTTGGCAAGGAAGCCAAAGACATGCTTGGCCGGACGCCGGGCAATATTGTTGCAATCCGTCCGATGAAGGATGGCGTTATCGCCGACTTCACCGTTACCGAGAAGATGCTCACGTACTTCATTCAGAAGGCGCACAGCCGCAAGATGCTGGTGCACCCTCGAATTGTCATCGGAGTTCCTTCCGGCATCACTCAGGTGGAAAAGCGGGCCGTTCAGGATTCTGCCTACCGCGCCAAGGCCAGTGAAGCGCATCTGGTGGAACAGGCCATGGCGGCAGCCATTGGCGCTGGACTCCCGGTAACCGAACCTTCCGGAAATATGATTGTCGATATCGGCGGCGGTACGACCGAAATTGCAGTGATCTCGCTGTCGGGTATTGTTTATGCCCGTTCCGACAAGGTTGCCGGTAATGAAATGGATGAGGCGATCACCCAGTACATCAAGCGGAAATACAATCTGTTGATCGGAGAACGCACTGCCGAACTGATCAAAATGAGAATTGGGTCCGCGCATCCTCTCGATGAACCGCTGACCATGGATATCAAGGGAAGGGACCTGATGGAGGGCGTGCCGAAGAGCGTTACAATCTCCGATGAAGAGATTCGCGAAGCGCTGGATGAGTGCATCAATATTATTATCAATTCTATCCGTGTGGTACTGGAGCGGACTCCTCCGGAGTTGTCCGCAGATATTGTGGATCGGGGTATTGTGCTTGCCGGCGGGGGTGCGCTGATCAAGAATCTGGATATTCGGATCAGAGAGGAAACCGGTTTGCCTGTCACACTGGCAGAGAATCCGCTGTCCTGCGTTGTACTTGGGACCGGCAAAATGCTGAGCGATTTTGCGCTGTTAAAGCGAATTGCCATCAACTGAAATTCCCGGGTTTTGACCCATGCGGGTTGTTCTTCCTTCAAAAAAACCGTCCTGGATCGCACTGGTGGTCCTTCTGGCCTTCCACACGTTGTTGTTATCGGTCCAGACAAACCATCGGTTCGATACCTCCTTTGTCCGGGTTTGGCTCCTGGATTCTCTCGGGCCCGTCGAAAAAGTCGTGGATTTTGTAGCAGGAGAAATCCAAAGCGTCTGGCACGGATACTTTGCGTTGATCGGCGAACACCGGGAGAACCTGAGATTACATTCAGACAATGATGCGTTGCGGTTGGAATTGGCAACCCGGCAGGAAGATGCTGGAGAACTGGCCCGTCTGCGCAAATTGCTGGATATGAAATCCGCCATCGGAGGCAAAACCGTTGCGGCGCGCATCATTGGCAGATCCCCGGCATCGGGCAGTCAGACCCTGATGATTGACCGAGGCAGCAACAGCGGCATTGTACGCGATTCCACGGTGCTGACACCGGAAGGGGTCGTTGGACGGGCGATTATTGTGGGCAGCGACTATTCCATCATCCAACTCATTCTGGATTCCCAGAGCGCAGTTGGCTTTGTCGTCCGTTCGTCGCGAAGGCTGGGGATATTGAAGGGATCTGGGGCCTCGGCCCTGGAAATGGAATACATTGAGGACGACAACGACATCAAACAGGGAGACGAACTGCTGACATCCGGGCAGGATCAGATCTATCCCAAGGGGCTCTCGTTGGGTTTCGTGGTTTATGTAGGTCCGCGCCAGGGGAATTTCAAAATCGTGCGCATCCGTCCCAGTGTTAGTTTTGGAAAGCTGGAAGAAGTGCTTTGCATGACGGATCGCATACCCGACGTTTCCATCGGTCAGGCCCCGTGACAAACCGGATCGACAAATTCGGTCTGCTCGTCAAGCTTGCAATATCGCTGATCGCCGTTGTTCTGATTCAGGGCATTCTGGGCTACCGGTTGCGGTTTTTCGGATACTTCGATCTCCCACTGATCATCACAATCTATTACGGTTTTACATTGGGCCGGCCGATTCCCGCCGTCATTATCGGGACTTCCGTGGGACTGATCCAGGATACGTTGGCCGGGGTTCCTCTGGGAACCAATGGCTTTAGCAAAACGCTGATCGGTTACCTGGCCGCGACTACGGGTACAAAGTTTGACGTCGACCTACCGGTTGCACGCGCCATTGCGATATTCTTGTTTACATTGGGCGATGGTGTGATGGTGACTGTGTTAGGCGTCGTGACCGGTGCGGGTCCGGCAAACTACACCTCCATCATGCTGCACTGGCTGGTGTCCGGAGTTTTCAATTCTCTGCTGGGGCTGCTTATGTTTGGTATTCACGACCGGGTGACGCATGTCTCCACGTGACGAACTGGATCTGCTGCGTTCGCGCGTCAGCATCATCAGTTACCTTGTAGCGGCGATTCTCGCAGTATTGGGATTTGGATTCTGGCAGCTTCAGGTTCTTCAGACATCCCACTACTGGGACCTGGCCGAAAGAAACCGTATCAAGGAGATTCTCCTGGTTGCGCGCCGCGGCAAGATTTATGACCGCGAGATGAGAATTCTTGCGGACAGCCGGCCCTCGTACAACATCATCTTCATTCGTGAAGGCAGCCGTCATTCGCCGGAAGAGACCATTTCAATGCTCGCCGCGGGCATTGGGATGTCCCATGAGGAGGTGCTGCAGAAGATAAATCGAAAGCGAAAGGATCCGTTGTATCAGCCCATTACCATTAAAGAGGATGCTGGCGTCGAAGACGTCGCATTCGTTATGGCGCGAGCCTACGAAATGCCGGAAATCAGCGTGGAATTCCAGCCGCGCCGGTTATATCGCGAAGGCCAGCTTGCCGCCCACGCCCTGGGGTACATCGGTGAAGCGACGGAAGCGCAGATTCAGAATTCGCCGGACTTGAATCCCCGCGACCAGGTCGGAATCGCTGGTCTCGAATTGGTCTACGATTCCGTGCTTCGTGGCAAAGACGGTTCCCGGCATGTCGTCGTCAACAACAGCGGCCGCGAAATTGAAACGCTTCCCGATGAAGTTCCCCCCGTTGCGGGAAACGATCTGTACACCACAATCGATCTGGATATGCAAAAGGCCGCCGAGGAAACCATGGGCGAACGCGTGGGCGCCGCTGTTGCTGTTGACCCGCGCACAGGCGATGTCCTGGTTCTCGTCAGCAAGCCGTCTTTTGATCCAAACTTGTTTGCTGCCGGAATTTCCAGTGCCGATTACTCTGTTTTGCGGAACAATCCCAACAATCCGTTCCATAATCGCGCCATCCAGAGCATGCAACCCCCGGGTTCAATCTTCAAAATTTTCGAGGCCGCTGCGGCTCTGGAGTCGGATGCGATTTCTCCGCTGGATCACGTGTATTGCCGCGGTTCGGAAGTGATCTATGGGAGATCTTTCCTTTGCTGGGAAAAGGGCGGTCACGGCAGCGTCGGAATGTACGAAGCCATTGTCCATTCATGCGATGTCTATTTTTACGATCTGGGCAAACTTCTGGGCATCGATCGCATTTCGCAATTCTCGAAGCTGGCTGGACTCGGCAGGAAAACCGGGGTAGATCTCCCCAGTGAAATCGCCGGCCTGATTCCTTCGCAGGAGTGGAGCCGACGTTACAAGCGGATGAAGTGGCAGCCAATTGAAACGATTAATGTTTCCATCGGACAGGGACAAATCGGCGTGACCCCGATTCAGGCAGCATACGCAATAGGCGGACTTGTCACAGGCGGGCATTTGAAACAGCCGCGGCTCGTGGACCCCGAACAACTGCGCAAACTGGGACTTGAGGCGCCCGAAGTCCACAATGAACAGTACACCATTCAGGAGAACACGGTGGCCACCATCGCAAAGGCGATGTGGGGAGTGGTCAACGATGGAGGCACTGGCGCAACAGCTCGCGTGGAGGGGTTCGATGTTGCAGGAAAAACGGGTACCGCACAGGTTGTGGGAAAGGAATCCTATAAGAAAGGGATAGGTGGAAACACAGAAGATCATGCCTGGTTCGTCGGTTTTGCGCCCTACCAGAATCCTGAAGTTGCTGTCGCGGTACTGATCGAGCACGGTGGCCATGGTGGCGAGGCCGCAGCGCCTGTCGCGCAGGCCATATTGAAGGCATATTACAAGAAGAAAACCGGTCACTTTAAGGACGCTACGGCAGACAAGGTGGCGGCAATCATGCAGTCTGCACGGCCCCGATGAGATTAAGAAACATCTGGCACGACTTCGACTGGACTCTGTTTGCAGCGATAGTAACGCTTTCCGTTATCAGCCTCGTTGAAATCTACAGTGCGACCAAGAATTCTTCAATTGAACATAATGCCGTGTTCCGCCAGTTGGTCTGGGTGTTGATCGGCGTCATCTTCCTGTTTGTTGTGGCTGCCATCGATTACCACACGATTTCGGAACACATCCCCTGGATTTACCTCGGAAGCATCGTGGTGTTGATTTATACCCTGGCGTTCGGCAAAACCGTTGCGGGATCGAAGAGCTGGATCGTATTCGGTTCGCTGCGGTTTCAGCCATCCGAACTTGTAAAAATTGTCGTGGTCGTTGCAGCTGCCAGATATCTGTCTGAACTTCGAAATATCCGTTATGCCACGATCGAGCACATCCTCAAGGTTTCACTTGTTTGCGGTGTTCCGATTATCCTGGTTGCCCTGCAGCCCGATCTCGGGACGACAATCACATTTCTTCCCATCATCGGACTGGGGTTGCTGGTTCGGGGCATCAAGCCATTGACGGTGGCCGTGATGATTATTGCCTTTGTTCTTGCACTTCCGGTTGCGTGGCCGTTTCTGGGCAAGCATCAGCAAGACCGGATCACCAATTTCGTCAATCCTGAGCACGATCTGAAGGGGTCGGGTTATCAGGTTTACCAGTCCAAGATTGCCATTGGATCCGGTGGCGTGCTCGGCAAGGGGGTCTTCAAAGGAAGCCAGAACCAGCTGGGGTTCCTTCCCACGCGCCATACCGACTTCATCCTTTCGGTAGTTGGCGAAGAACTGGGTTTCGCTGGAGTTGCCGTAACACTCGGTTTGCTCGCGTTCATACTGTTTCGTTCTGTGTATACCGCTCAGACCGCAAGAGACGAACTCGGACTCTTTGTGGTTATGGGTGTCTTTGGAATCTATATGTTTCATGTAGTGGAAAATGTCGGGATGGTGATTGGCTACATGCCCATGACGGGAATACCCCTTCCGTTCATGAGCTATGGCGGATCGTCGATTCTTGCGGCGTTTTCGGCAATGGGCCTGGTGATCAGCGTTCGCCGCCGGCGTTACGTGAATTGATTGATGGCGTGCTATAGTGCTGGCCAGGCGCGAGTTGATGAAGTTTTCCCGGGACGAGAACCCGTGGTGGGTCTGAAAAAGTTCGGCCCGGAACGCCTAAATTTTTGATTTTTGCCCGTAGCGCTGCGGCGCAGAGTTGAGCTCATGGGGGATTCCCCGATTGCTCCTCCAGGCACTGGAGTTTCCATGACAATTCGTCAGTAT
Source organism: Terriglobia bacterium (assembly GCA_041481485.1). GTDB lineage: Bacteria > Acidobacteriota > Terriglobia > 20CM-2-55-15 > 20CM-2-55-15 > JBGPBY01. Next base: position 5,456 of record JBGPBY010000132.1, on the reverse strand, counting down.
CGTGTAGCTGCGACTTGTCTCGACGTGTGCCTGATTGCAATGCAGTCTCCGGGATCAGGAGAGTGTTCATGCACAAGGAACTGATCATTGCCACATCTACCCAGGAATCCAAACTCGCAATCCTCGAAGACGATGAACTGGTCGAGTACTACATCGAGCGGCGCCGTTCGCAAGGGATTGTTGGCAACATCTATAAAGGTGTGGTGACGAAGGTCCTGCCGGGAATGCAGTCTGCCTTCGTGAATATCGGACTCGAGCGCGATGCGTTCCTGTATGTCTCCGATTTTCTCGAAGATACCGACGAATACGAGAAAATCGTCGCGACCGTCGAAGCCGAAGTCGCGAGTCTCCAGGCAGCGCCGGCGTCTCGTCCGCAGCCGGCTGCGCCACCGCCGTTTGTTCCCGTGAACGAACCGCCGGTGGAAGAACCCGCGATTCCATCCACGACAATCGAAACGGTCAAAGCTGCCGAACCAGCCGCGGAACCAACAGAGGAACGATTTGACCGTCGCGGTGGCCGGCGGCGGGATCGTGGTCCGGAGCGGGATCGCGGTCCGGAGCGGGATCGCGGTCCGGAGCGGGATCGCGATCGCGACCGCGGCGGGCGCGGTGGGAAGAAACCGAGGATTCCATCGTTCGAGCCGAGATCGCAATCCGATCGATATAGCGAAGGGCGTTCCAGCGAAGGACGCCCCAGTGAAGGGCGTCCCAGTGAAGGCCGCTCGAGTGAAGGGCGCAATGACGAACGGCCGTGGGGAACACTTCAGGCGCTCCCTGGTGAATCGATAGCGAAATACATGAACCGGCCGGCCCGGCCTGCGGAGCCTGCCAGTGTGCCCCCGGTTGTGGAAGAAGCTCAGACGGTTCATGAAGCGGCTCCGCAAGAACGTTCAATTCCAGAAGAAGCCTCTTCTGTGGAAATCCCGAATGAGGTGAATGAAGATGATCTTCCACCTCGAAACAGCGCCAGGATCGACGATCCCAGTGACGATTTCCGAATGTCCCATCGTCCCCCTCCGCGGCGATCGCGCCGGCGAGGCGGCAACGGCGGCGGCAGCGGCAGAGAAGGAGGAGGCGGCGGGATGCCTCCAAAATCCGACGAAGCGCGTCCAAATGGGCCCGGTCCCCGGGTCGGTCCGATGATTGCCGAGTTGCTGCGCGAAGGTCAGGAAATCCTGGTCCAGGTTTCAAAGGAGCCTCTGGGCAAGAAAGGTGCCCGTATCACCTCGCACATCGCGCTTCCTGGACGGTACCTGGTCTACATGCCGACAGTCGACCACGTTGGCGTTTCCCGCAAAATCGCAACGGACGAAGAACGGCTGCGGCTGAAACGAGTCATTAATGAACACCGGACCGGTCTGCCCGGCGGGTTCATTGTCCGCACCGCCGCCGAAGGACGCGCGGAAAGTGAATTCATTCAGGACATCCGGTTTCTCGGGAACCTCTGGTCCGATATCCGCACGAAGTCGGAAAAGCATTCGGCGCCGACATTAATCCACAGCGATTTGAACCTCATTCAGCGAACGCTGCGGGATCAATTGTCCGAAGATTTCACCGCCATTCGCATCGACAATGAGCAGGAGTTTGCAACCATCCTCGACTTCGTCAATAAGTTCCAGCCTGCACTGGTGAATCGCGTGAAACTGCATCTCAAGGACACGCCAATTTTCGAGGAATACGGTCTCAACACCGAAATCGATAAAGCACTCCGGCCTAAAGTGTGGTTGAAGTCCGGCGGATACATCGTGATCAATCAGACCGAAGCTCTGGTTGCCATCGATGTCAACACGGGTAAATATGTCGGTAAATCCAATCGTCTGGAAGACACCATTACGCGCACCAACGTCGATGCCGTTCACGAAATCGTGCGCCAGATTCGCCTGAGAAATCTGGGCGGCATCATCGTGGTCGACTTCATCGACATGGAAGAAAAGAAGAACCGGCAGAGAGTGATGGCGGCACTCGAAGAACAGCTGCAGCTGGATCGCTCGCCTTCCAAGATTCTTCAGTTTAACGATTTCGGTCTGGTGGCCATTACGCGCAAACGAACCCAGCCATCGCTGGAGAGAATCATTTGTTCCCCCTGTTCTTACTGCAACGGATCAGGTTGGGTACGGTCGGCCGAATCGGTCTGTTATGAAATTCAGCAGGAGATCCGGAAAATGGCCAAACTCATCGAGACCAAGGAAATCACGATCCGCGTGAACCCGGAAGTGGCAAAGGTTCTAAAGGGCGGCGAGTTCGTTTCGATTCCCGAAATCGAGGAATGGACCCGAAAGGACATTGTCGTGAAGTCGGATCCTCTGCTCCACGAAGAACACTTCGACATTTTCTGAGATTCAAGTGAGCCAGCAGCCGCCATTGGACGTTGTCATTATCGGTGCCGGGCCCGGTGGATATGTCGCCGCCATCCGGGCGGCACAACTTGGGTTGAAAGTCGCCGTTGTCGAACGGGATACTCGGTTCGGCGGGACCTGCACGCTTCGCGGATGTATCCCAACAAAGGCGCTGCTTCGCGACGCCCACCTCTTTCAGGAAATCAAAAAGGCAGTCAGTCAGGGTCTGTTCCGCGTCGGTGCGCTCGAGTTTGATTTTGCAAAGATTCAGAGCCGGAAGAGCGATGTTGTTTCCAAGTCCTCGAAGGGAGTGGATTACCTTCTCAAAAAGAACAAGGTGTCGCTGATTCGAGGCAATGCCACGCTGGTCTCTCCCGGGAAATTACAGGTACAGGACGCCGGAACGGCCAGTGAAGTTTCCGCGCGGAACATCATCATCGCCACCGGGTCGGAGGCGCGATCTCTTCCCGGTTATGATGTGGATGAGAAACGCATCATCAGCAATGTCGGTGCTCTGGAGTTGGATTCGATCCCCAAGGCGCTATTGATTGTCGGCGCCGGAGCTGTCGGAGTGGAGTTTGCGTCCATCTACAATTCTTTTGGAACCAAAGTCACATTGCTTGAAGTGGCGCCGGACGTGATGCCTCTCGAAGACGCGGAAGTCTCCAAAGAATTGCGGCGGGTGCTCGCGCGAAAGGGCGTCGATATTTACGTCAAAGCCAAACTGGAATCTGCCAAAGCGTCGGAATCCAGCGTTGAAGTTGTTTTTCAGACAGAAACCGGTGAAGTAAAGAAGGTCCAGGTCGACAAGCTGTTGATGGCTACCGGCCGGGCTCCGAATACTTCCAATCTGGGTCTGGACAAAGTTGGAGTCGTTTTGGAACGGGGTTTCATCAAGGTGAATGCGTCGATGCAAACCAATGTATCCGGAATCTATGCCATTGGCGATGTGGTGCCGACGCCTTTGCTGGCGCATGTCGCGTTTCAGGAAGGTGTCGTCGCCGTCGAATCGATTGCCGGAAAGAAGCCTTCCGCCATCAATTACAATCAGATTCCAAACTGCACGTATTCGGATCCACAGATTGCCAGCATCGGCTTGACTGATGCAAAAGCCGCTGCGGCGGGATATAAAGTAAAGACCGGAAAGTTTCCATTTATGGCGGTCGGCAAAGCGCGAATTGAAGACGCAACGGACGGATTCGTGAAGATCGTTGCCGACGAACGTTATGGAGAGATACTGGGCGTTCACATGATCGGCGCTGGTGTGACGGAAAATATTCACGAGGCCGTTGCCGCAATGGGACTGGAGGGGACAGTTGCGGATATGGTCCACGCAGTTCATGCGCATCCGACACTTGCCGAAGGCATGCACGAAGCGTTCGAGAGCGTATTCGGTGCGGCGATCCACATTTGAAAACCATGAGTACCCGGCCTGACTGGCTCAAAGTCCGGATTCCCAGCGGCGACACGTATTTCGAGGTGCGCCGGATTCTCCGCTCTCACAAGCTGAATACTATCTGCGAAGATGCGATGTGTCCCAACATCGCCGAGTGCTGGGGAAAACATCGCACGGCGACGTTCATGATCCTTGGCGATATATGTACTCGCGCCTGCGCATTCTGTGCGGTGACCAGCGGGCGTCCCACCGAACTCGATCTTCAGGAACCCACCCGGGTTGCTGGCGCCATTGCGGATCTGCGATTAAGGCATGCGGTGATTACTTCGGTGGATCGCGATGATCTTGCCGACGGAGGAGCATTCATATTTGCTGAAACCGTGCGTGCCATACGGGCGAAGGATTCCGAAGTGAAAATCGAGTTGCTGACTCCGGATTTTCAGGGATCGCAGGATTCTGTCCGCACGATCATCGATTCCGGACCCGATATTTTTTCCCATAACATCGAGACGGCTCGGCGGCTCTATTCATCGATTCGATTCAAATCGGATTACGAGCGGTCGTTTGGATTGCTGAAATCGGCAAAGGCGATGAACCCGGACATGATCACCAAGACCGGCATCATGCTGGGTCTCGGCGAAACGTGGGACGAAATCCTGGAAGTGATGCACGACGCGGCCGCCGCAGGAATCGATATCTTCACGATGGGACAGTACCTGCGCCCGTCTCCGAAACACGCGGAGATTCAGAAGTACTATCATCCCGATGAATTCGCAGAACTGAAGAACGAGGGAGTCCGGATGGGGTTGCGCTGGGTTTTTTCCGGTCCGCTGGTGCGTAGTTCGTATCACGCCGAAGATGTGTTCGAGCAAATGAAGTCTGTGGTGTAAAAATGTAAGACGTCTGAAAGCAGAGGTTCGCGCTGAAATGAACCGGTCCAGTTTGGCCCCTCGGGTATTTGCACTATCGGTTTTCTCGCTGGTTATTGCCGGCCGAATTCAATTTGAGGCGGCGCGGCAGCTTGTCCCCATTGCGCGGCCGCGGCTCGAAGAAATTTCTTCCATCGAAATACGAACACTTCTGGCAAGCGCCATGGAACAGACGCGGGTCACGAAGGGATATGACCCTCGTTATGTTGTTTTGAAATATCCCAATGGCGATGTTCCGATGGAAACTGGCGTTTGCAGTGATGTCCTGATTCGGGCCTTTCGCAATTTGAGTATCGACCTGCAAAAGGAAGTGCACGAAGACATGGCGGCACATTTCAGCCTCTATCCTCAAAACTGGGGGCTTAGAGCGCCGGATTCCAACATCGATCATCGACGTGTTCCGAATCTTCAGACCTGGTTTTCCAGAAAGGGCAAGTCGGTGCCGATTTCTACCAAAGCCGGCGACTACAGACCCGGAGACATCGTCGCCTGGGACCTGAACGGCAAGGGCATCCTGCACATCGGATTTGTTTCCAATCTTTGGAGCGAAACTTCAAAGCGCTATTGGATCATTCACAATATCGGCGGCGGCACCCAGGCAGAAGACCGATTGTTTGATTGGAAAGTCATCGGACACTATCGGTACTTTTGAATTGGGACTGTAGGCGCGGTCTATGACCGCGCGCGATTTGCAGGACTTCAATGACGCTGTCCTTCCCACTGTGCGGCGAACGACTGTAGGGGCGGTCTATGACCGCCCACAATTGAGAGGCTTGCAATCCTCCGAATTGCGGG
>JBGPBY010000131.1:0-15118 GCA_041481485.1 Terriglobia bacterium | reverse complement strand
TGGGAGAAATGTTCTCCGTTCAATTGTCATTTGGGGGGCTTGTCCGGCCCGCTATCCGGCGACTGTTGGAAAATGTCATCGAAGTTGATTTCAGGCGCCTTTTCCTGAGGGACCGTGGCTCGCGTCGTTGTAAATCCGATCCAGCGGCCGAGAAAAATGATGCTGACCCACAGGACGAGCGAGAGCACGGCCGCTGCCTTGCCCGCTGCCGGTGCGGAGCGCGCCGTATCCCATCGGTGAATTGTTCTTCCTGAGGTGAGCTCAAAGACGAGCATGTTGAGGCCGGACAGCACCAGCGCCGCCATTTTGGCCCGGAAAAAGAAGTTGTGATAGTACACGCCGGCGTTGGTGATGAACATCAGCGCACCCGTTATTGCGGTCAACGCGAAAGCGGCCCAGGTCCACTTCAGAATGTCCGATGCCATTCGCCGGAACGGGCGCCGCGTCGAAGCAAATCCCAGCAGCCGCATGTCGATGACCGTGATGGTGCCGAAGACGATCGCCAGACCGAAAACGTGCGTCGATTCAATCAACGGAAAAATGTAGAGCGAATTGCGGATTGAGACGGCAACGCTCGAAGATTCGAGTGTGGCTAGAAATGTGGACAAATCCATCGTTTGTTCTGCTCCAAAAATCCGGGATGGTTGGGTGAGTCAGGCCTTGGTTGCCGGAGACCACGATCCCCACACATGGTCATATGCAATGAGCCGGCCGAGAACAATAATGGCAACCCAGATCAGAAATGTCAGAATCGCGAGTCCCTTGATGGAAGCACGGTGGATGAGGGCATCCTGCCAATGCTGCTCGTGTTTCCGAAGCACAAGCTGGAAAATGGAAGCAATCAGCGTTCCGACTGCGACGAGGAACATCTTGAACCAGAACGATACGGTGACCAGTTCGCGGACTGGTTCTCCAACAACCATCAGTGCTCCGGTAGCCAGAAGCACGCAGAGTGCACCTGTCAGCCATGGTCCGAATCGGTTCGTTGTTTCCTGTAATGTCTGATCCTTACCGGCCAAGCCAAGGATGCGCAAATCCACCATTAACACCGACACCATCACGATGCCGATGCCTGCAATATGGATGGACTGAATTGTGGGAATCATCCAACCGTTGTGATTTTGAATAACGACGCTTAAGTACGTATGAGAGAGCCATTCGGCAAATTCTTTCAATGTTTCCTTCCTGTACTGCCATTCAGCGCACGCGAATCATACCTCGTCAAGAGCAGCCGGTAAATGACGGAACATGTTCGCAACGAGGTGGAGTACTATTTGTGAATTCTTCGTTCACTTTTGCGGATGAAATGGAGTCATAAAAATGAGGTTCGCCTGGGTCTTCGTTGGATGTTTAGTCATTTTTGTAAGCGCATGCAGTAAGCCAAAAACACCTCCAGTGGAGATGCTTCGGCCCGCCACGATCAAAGACATCATGGATTCCATGGTCGATCCGAGCGGTGACTTCATGTTCGAGTCCGTCGTCCAGATTGCCGATGAAAAAGGAGTTCGGGAAAAGGCACCGCATACTCCGAAAGAGTGGGATGAAGTTCGCCAGCATGTGTTCGTTCTGCTTGAAGCTCCAAATCTTCTGGTGATGGAGGGGCGCAAGGTCGCCCAACAGGGAGAAAAGGCAAAAAATCCGAACGTCGAGCTTCAGCCCGAACAAATACAGCAGAAGCTGGACAGTGATCGTCCCGCCTTTATCCGCCGCGCGCGGCGGTTACAGGATGCAGCGGCGGTGGCGCTGAAGGCCGTGGAGGCCAGAGACACAGACGCCCTGTTCTTAGCGAACGACAAAATCGACAAGGCTTGCGAGAATTGTCATCTGCATTACTGGTATCCCAACGACAAGCGGGCTCAGGAAGCGGCGAAGGAAGATGGAATCGTCGACGAGTAGGAACCTGTAGGCGCGGTCTGTGACCGCGCGCAATTTCTAACGTATGAATATTGCGCGGTCATAGACCGCGCCTACAGAGTGGAGATGGACGAATATTCTAGAAAGTGTTTCCGCCGAGAAGCGTAGCACCGGGAACCGAATCACAGTGTTTGTCAGCTGCAGGCAATTTCGGTTTGTTCGTGGCCGGATCGACCGGGCACTTCGCAATGGCGCCGATCCGCGAGCCAAAATTGGTGCCGTCCCGCAGCGGATTCAGCTTGACGCTGAATACCGTAGGGGGCGCAAAGGTGGCCGCCGTGATTCCCTGCTGGGCGACTGCGGCTGCGCCGGCCATTTCCACACCCCACTCTACCGGTTTTCCGTCCGGACCTTTCGCCACTCCCTTGCGATCGGGCGCGACCAGATAAAAATGGATTTCCGCGTGGTTAGCCTGAGCGGAAAACCCCTTCACCACTCCCGTCAACACCACGGTCTTGTCCTGATCGTACATGGCGAACGAATGATGCGATAAAACCGGGGTGACTGACGCAATTGTGCAAAGAATCGTAACGGCGGTGATGAGCCACAATTTAGATTTCATCGATTGATCCCTCTCCCTATTTAAAAATATCGAGTATTTCCTTCGGAACTTCTGCCGCTGGTTTATCCCAGTCCTTTTCAAAATTCTTTTCCCAGTTTATGGCCCAGGGCCGGCCATAGTAATCGACATAGCGCGGATCGGCGTTGGTGAGCTGCTTCGGCCGGCCATCGGTGTTCTGGATATTGCTCAGGCACTCGATATACGTGTACCGGCGATTTTGATCGTCGACCGTGGCCCTGCGCGCAAAGCGATAGGTGGCACGCACCGGAGCGACGAAAGCATCGGGGTCGTAAAACACGGCTTCGTGATCCAGCCCGACGAATTTGCCGGCGGCATCGTAGGCGGGCTTGAAGGTTTCCACGGTCTCCATCTTGTCGCTGAATTCGAACATCGAATGCGTCAGTGTCCAGCCCTGAATATTCGCTGTCCAGAAAACCAGAGTCGTCCCATCCCAGAATCCAATGGATTCTCCGTACCACTGGGGCACCTTTTGAACATGCTGTTCCTTGCCGATCATGATCTGGCGAAGGAAGTTATCCGCGATGCCTGAGATCGTTTGCACCATCCAGGGGGTCATCGTGAGCTGGAAATCCCCGGCCCGCGACGGCTGGGCCCACCACCGCATGAATCCTTCCGGATAGCAGAATGAGGCGCTCCACTGCGGCGAGTTCGTGTTGGCTTCGTGATAAATCAGCTGGACCATCCGCTTCTGATACTCCGGCGTGAGCAGAGCAAGCACCGTGGGGGCCTGGCTGACTCCCCAGATCCATTCCGAGCCATGATCGGCCTGTGCGTCGCGCTGATAGTATCCGTCCCAGTCCGGCGTCGTTGCCTTGGTATAAACGGTGGGCCCGCCCTTGGCCTTGGCCGCGGCAAGAAGCGCCGCGTAATGTTCCTTGGCGGTTTTATAGGGATAGGGACTCAGGATGCTTTCCCGCGTGAGGTCCCGATTGCAATCGCCCCACGTCGCAGAAGCAGGAGGATTCGTTCCGATCCGGCCCCGGCTCCAAATCTCGGAAAGCACCTGCGGCGTATTGCACCGGTAGTAGCGCTTATCCAGCCAGTTCGCCTGATCCTTGTAGAAATTTTTGGAGGTAAACAAGTCCGTTTCCAGAGGCTGTATTCCTGCCGGCGGTCCCTGAATGGCCGTTGTCCCGCCTCTCCCGCCTCCGCCCGCCCCTCCACCTCTGCCTGCGGGAGCTGCACCGGGAGCCTGTTGTGCCGGCGCCGCACCGCCTCTTCCTCCGGGAGCCTGTTGAGCCAACGCGGCAGTCACGATGATCAGGCACAGAACAACTATCCATTTAGCTTTCATGTGGCCTCACCTTTTATCCTCAAAATAGCCAGAATTCCAGCTCCTTTTCGGAACTGGGGACAAGCAGATTCCTCGGATTTCATGCGCACTTTAACCACTGTTTCGATTCGGCGGTAGCATCATACATCGAGCCCATTCTGCCTGCCAGTAAATCAAAATTAAGGTGACTCAGTTTGAATTCCGCAGAATGAATGAGGTTCCGACTGTGGGGGTGGTCATAGTTCGGCATGTGTGAAACGAATAAGGGGGATTCCGAGCCGCGTAGCGGCGGCACTTTCCCTTAGCCACCGGCGTCAGCCGGTGGCCCAGAATCAAGACCCGTTAGAGCGCCGGAGGCGCGACAGATCTGAAAAAATGGGAACTGCCGCCGCGCTGCGGCTAAGAGGATGTGGTGCAAGGTATTCCACGGGCTTACGCCCGTGGCTATTTGCTGCCGCCGCTAACGCGGCTGAAACAATCCGAATTTTAATGATATCGAGTTTCTTTCCGTGCCGGCGGAGCCGCTACCCCCCGCGTTTTCGGAATTCTGCGCGCATCTGGCTTTCGTGGCCGTTCCAGACGCATACCAGTTTTGCCGGATCAGACGCAATGCAGCGAAATGCCTTCTGACTGCTTTCCAGTTGAAACTGCATTTCTCCCTTTGCGTTGATGGTGACATCGCTCATTTCGCCACGATCGATGCCTTGCACCGAGAACAGACGAATCCCGTCTCCGCTCATGAAGATGGTAAGGACCCAGTCGAACGGATCACTCGGCGTTTTTCCACCGCGAAGACCATCGGAGTTTTCGCGCGTAATGCCGGAAGACACGGACCTGGTCATGGTCCAGGTGCCGGTGAAATCATAACGAGCTGCCGGTGCCGGAGACGGCGCGGTTTCTGACGGCGTGTCGGTTGGAGGTGGTTCCGCCGGTTGGGGCGATTCGGTTGACCCGCAACCGGCGAATATCAACGAGAGAAGGACAAGAGCGAAAGGATTACTTCGCTTCACGCACCAGGCGGAGTCCGGTGTTGTTGTTCTTGAATTTAGCCGGAATGGCCAGGCGTGCGGAAACCCGGGCTACCGAGGCCGGCATGTCCCAGGAACCGCCCCGCAGTACTTTGTTATCCCCCTTGGTATTGGTCGGATCGGTTACCGCATTCTTCTTGTAATCGCTGTAGGCGTCTTCCACCCACTGCCACACGTTTCCCTGAACGTCATACAGGCCCCATGCATTAGGAGCCTTTTTCCCGACTGGCTTCGTTAGCGGACCACCTTTCTGATCGTACCAGGCGACGGCATCCAGGTCGCCGGTGCTGGGTCCGGTCGTTCCGGCGCGGGCAGCGTATTCCCATTCTGCTTCGGTGGGAAGACGATACTTGAAACCATCGTTCTTGGAATTGATCTGGGTCAGAAAATCCTGCACCTGGATCCAGCTGACGTTTTCCACGGGGAAGTTATCGCCTTTTTGGAATGTACTGGGACTCGGACTTCCCACCATCATCTGCCATTGGCCCTGTGTGACAACATACTTGCCGATTTCGAACGGCTTGCTGATCTTCACCATGTGCGCCGGCGTTTCTTTGAGCGTGCCCAGGTTCATACCCTTGAAGAAGTCTGTCGCGGCGTCGCACATCGTGTCGCCCATCGAACAGCCCATCATGAATTCCCCGGCGGGAATTTTGATGAATTCCATTTTCACCGGAGGTTCCGGGGGTGCGGCGGCTCCTCTGGCTGCTGCTGGCGCCTGCTGCTGGGCAGCAGCGGTACAGGAAAGTGCGGCAGCAAGAAAGACAGCGAAGCCTGAACTTCGAAGGGAGCTTTTCATGATGGCCTCCTTATGAATTTACTTTGGTTGCGAAATCACTCCGCATGCGATTCGGTCCCCGGCATTTCCCGACGGATCGGTCTTCATATCGTCCGCCTTGGCATGGACTACCAGCGCGGTACCGCCGTTGCTGAAAATGGAGTCTTTGTCCGTTCCCATCGTCACGTTCGACGCCACAACGGTAGCTTTCGCACTCCCTTTCGCATCGACCATGAAGTCGGGAATGTCTCCGGCGTGAGGTCCCATCGCATTCTTGAGTCCGTGTTGTTTCATTTCCGGATTGAAATGGCCGCCCGCTGACGTAAATGCCGGGCCGTCGCACTTTGCGGCCGCGTGAATATGAATGGCATGCTCGCCAGGTGTCAGGCCTTTAAGATCGAGTTTGATACTGACGCCCTTTTTTTCGGACGTCAGCTCGGCCGTGCCGACGCTCTTTCCCGTTCCGTCCTTGAGTTCTACCTTGACTGGTTTGCCGGCCGCGAAGGACGTGAGCGTGGCCGCCATGATCAACGAGCTTGCAAATGAGAGAACAGTTTTTATATTCATGGCGAAAAGTATATCCAACGCGCTGGACATCTTTCGAAAGAAATGAGGATTACGCCGGCCTGCTTCGGATTCTGAAAAAAACAACAGATCACATCAAATGTGGGCGGACAAATCATTTGACCGCTCACATTTTCCTGCCTCCTGTGTCCAACACGGTCCTATGCGTAAAAATCAGCTCCAAACGGGAGAAGGGGACGCGCAGCGGCCGGTGAGAAGGGATACCTGCCAGATACGCGAATATTCCTCAATCCGGGCACGAATTATCGGTGTAAACTCTCACTCAAGATGAAAAAGAAGCTCGTTGTTGCTGCCATCCTTGCGTTGGCGACGACTGCGTATGCGCAGTTCGGGCCCATCGATCTGGGACAGCTCGGCATCGGCGTTGGACGCAATGGTGGAGGCGGCGGGGGTGGATTCCGGTTTAACAATGATCGTGGCTGCATCGTTCAGGGTTCCCCAAATAGCCGCGGCGATGAGTCCTCGGCTCCGCGTGACATCAATCGCGCGCAGTTCGTTTATGCGCGGGTGAAATATCATATGCAGCCGGACTGGCGCAGGGCGGGCGAAGCCCCATGGCACCATGATTACCCGGATGGCGACACGATGTTCCCCGACAATATGGGAAGACTCACAAGTGTTCTGACAAATCCAGATCAGTTTCAGATTGTCGACATCGACAGCAAAGAACTGTTCAAGTATCCGTTCGTGTATATATCGGAGCCGGGGTACCTGGATTTGTGGCCGGAGGATGTCAAGAATCTCAGGGAATACTTTGATCGCGGCGGCTTCATGTTAATGGATGATTTCCGCGGCAACGAAAGAAATAACGAACAGTATCGGAATATGGCCGAACAGATGGCCAAAGTATTCCCGGACCGCCAGATCGAAACCGTGCCTGCCAATCATCCGATCTTCAGCGCGTTTTACGATATTGACCCGCACGACATGGTCGCTCCCTATAAGAACAGCGATTCCGGACCAGTGGAATTTCTGGCGATCTCGGACCCGAAGGGCCGCATTCAGGTGATGATCGATTTCAATAACGACATCAGCGAATACTGGCAGGCGCTCGACGTCGGAACCTGTTCCCTTCATGAATCCGGCCGTGCCGTGGAACTCGGCATCAATTACGCGATCTACGCCATGACTCACTGAGCCTGGCCCAGTTCCGTCCCCGTTTCCTCGGATCCTCTGAGAAACTTATATGGTTCCGATATTGGATTTCTATAATATGGGAAGACCTGTATGTCCGGAATTCGCAAAGAAAAGATGGACCTCCTTCGAGGAACTCTGGATCTGATGATCCTCCGGACCCTGGAACTTCAACCGCTTCATGGCATCGCGATATCCGATCGTATTCGGCAGGCAACGCACGGCGCATTCCACATTCAGGCGGGATCGTTGTTTCCCGCGTTGCATCGGCTGGAACAGGAAGGCTGGATCGCCGGTGTGTGGACAACCAATGAGAAAGCGCGCCGAATCAAGTCGTACAAGCTGACCTCGACCGGGAAAAAGCAGCTCACGGCGGAGAAGCGCGTCTGGGACCGCATTGTTACCGCCGTCACGCAGGTCCTGGAAGCATGAAGTCCTCTGCGCTCAGTTCAGACGACCCATCGCGGTTGTGGCAATCTTCTTGAACTGTTCCAGCCTCAAATCCGGGTTCTGCGCCAGAACGATGTCCAGGCACGTGTCGCCCTTCAATGCGTAAAAGGTGCCGTCTCCGCTGTCGAATGCCTGCTCTCCAATTCCGCTGACATCGCTTCTGCCGCGCGACGTTTTGTACATCGACTGAGCGCTTTGATAGGTGGTTTTGCCGTCAGGCTTGTGAATTGCGATGGTCACGCCTGGAACTGGATTACGCGAGTTCGCCTTATAGCCGCATGCCGGGATTCCAGTCTGCAGGGTTTTGGGCTGGGATGTCACGGCTTCCCCAACGATCTTGCTCATTTCTTCAGCGGTCACCAGAGAACATACATCCACGCTGGGGGGAGCAACTGTCGGCGCGGTATTACTCGCAGCGGGAGCAGGGGAGTTGCTTGAAGATCCGCAGGCAGTGGCGATGAAGGGTATGGTCATGAGTGTCACGAGCATTCTGCGCATAAGGTCCTCCATGGAGCCACCGGAGACAGGCAAATGTGAGCTGTCCGATGATTTGTTGTGCGATGTGTAATCTACTTGCTTCGATCACCAAATTACCAAATGACTCAATGACTGTAGGCGCGGTCTGTGACCGCGCACGATGTCTCGGTTACAGAATGTGCGCGGTCATAGACCGCGCCTACAGTCCAGCAGCGGCTGCTAGGCTACACACTTTTTTCTTCAATTTCAGCTGGACAAATGTCCCCAACTTACAATTTCAGGGTGCGGGCTCGACTCGACCACCTCACAGACAGGCAATTGCTCGGGATGCGGATTTGCGATCTTCCATTGAAGATTGAAGGCTCTCGCCTGGAGATTCTCCTCGACAAGCTTTATCGGGAACTGCAAGCAAGGTCGATTGCCTTTAAGCCTCATGTCTGGCTCGGCGAGGAGTGGTTTACGCCGGACGGTGTTACGGGATTCGCAATTCCGTTTTATCTGGCGCATCCGCGGCTGATGAAGCTCGAGCGAACGCAGATGCTGGAAGTGGAAGGGGCGGGCGATGGCGAGTGCATGCGAATCCTGAGGCACGAGGCCGGACATGCGCTCGACAATGCATTCCTGCTGCATGCCCGCCGAGGCTGGAAGGATGCTTTCGGTTCCTACGGAACTCCATATCCGAGGGCGTACCAACCCATACCGAGCAGCCGGGACTATGCATTGAATCTGGATGCATGGTACGCCCAGTCTCATCCTGCGGAGGATTTCGCCGAGACATTTGCGGTCTGGCTCAAGCCCGGATCCCAGTGGCGCCGGCAATACCGGGAATGGGGCGCACTGCGCAAAATCGAGTACGTGGAGCAAATGATGTCCGAGTTGCCGCGTCGTTCACCGCGGCACATTTCCAGACGGCACATCGATCCGCTCCGCACATTGAGAACCACGCTGCGCGAACATTATCACCGGAAACGCCGGTACTACATGATTCACTGGCCGGCGCTGCTGGAACAGAATCTTTACCGGATTTTCTCGGCAGATTCGCGCCATCGGTTCCGTCCCAACGCCGCTCAGTTTCTGCGCCGCCTCCGCAGCAGCATCGGGGAAAGCGTGGCGGATGGAACCGGTATTCACCGTTACACGATCAACCATGTCGTGAGGCTGATGATCGCGCGCTGCCGCGAGTTGAACCTGCGGTTGACCAATCGCGAAGAGGAAGCCAAACCCAATTGCATAGCCGCCGTGACCATGCAGGTCATGGAATTCCTGCATTCTGGCTATCACAGGATTCCATTGTGAGATTCCAGGCGAAAACTCGATTAAGAATTCTGGTTCTGCTCACGAAGGAGCTCATGCCTCCGGAGTCCATTCCCGAAGGAGTGGAAAAGGAAAGGCAGCCCTGGAGAACCGAATACGACGTCATTACGGCTCTGAAATCCATGGGACACGACGTTTATCCGGTTGGCCTGGAAAGTGACCTTTCTGTCATCAGCAACGCGCGCGAAGAACACAAACCGCATGTCGCTTTTAATCTGCTCGAAGAATTCGACGGCCGCGCGCTGTTCGACCAGCATGTGGTCAGTTACCTGGAGTTGCTCAAGCAGCCCTATACCGGATGCAATCCCCGCGGGCTCACGCTCGCGCACGACAAAGCGCTGACGAAGAAAATCCTCTCCTACCATCGCATTCCCGTCCCGGGATTTTGCGTTTTTCCCAGAGGATACAAAGTTCTGAGACCGTCTCGCCTCGAGTTTCCGCTGCTGGTCAAATCTGTGGTTGAGGAAGGCTCCGCCGGAATCTCCCAGGCTTCGGTTGTCCATGACGACGAGAAACTCGCCGAACGCGTCGAGTTTATTCACCGGACCACGGAAAGCGATGCCATCGCCGAACAATACATCGATGGCCGCGAAATATACGTCAGCGTCATGGGAAACCAGCGCCTGCAGACGTACACGCCCTGGGAACTGGTGATCCGGAATCTGTCGGAGGGCTCGCTCAATATTGCAACCGGGCGGCTGAAATGGAACGCCGACTATCAGAAGAAGGTGGGGCTGGTTACCCGGCCCGCGGATTTAACAGAGGAATTGAGGCGAAAGCTGGAGGCTCTTTCAAAGCGAATCTACCGGCATCTCAACCTGAGCGGTTATGCGCGTCTGGATTACCGTCTCTCCAACGACGGCGAGTTCTACCTGCTGGAGGCCAATCCCAATCCACAGATCGCCCGCAACGAAGATTTCGCCGATTCGGCGGCGCATTGCGGATTGAGCTATTGCCCACTACTGCAAAAAATCCTCACCCTTGGGCTCAGCTACAGCGACTACATCGGACAGCTGAATTGACGGTAGGCGCGGTCTATGACCGCGCACAATCGCCTGTTATGGATACGAAGTGCGAGGAATCCCAGTCTGAAAACCTGAATGCGATTCCCCAATGTAGGGGCGGTCTATGACCGCCCGCCATTCGGAGGATTGCATGCCTTTCAATTGTGGGCGGTCATAGACAGCCCCTACATTGGGGACCATGCAGGAAGCTTAATTCGGAATCGTGCGCGGTCATAGAACGCGCCTACAGATTTAAAACTGACCAGCGGCACGTTCTCGTATCCAATCTACTTGTGTTGAAATTCCGGCGAACCCAAAGCCAGCACAAATGCACGCAGCTCAGCGGAGTCTTTTGTCGAGGCTGCCGTTGCGGCGAGCGCCAGTATTCTTTCCGCACTCCATGCCGTTGGTGCGGATTTGCTTCCGACTTCAGGCAAGGGAGGAGAGCCGCTCCCGGTTCCCTGTAACACAGACAGGGCGTTCATCCAGGCGTCCGGCGCGAGTGGGTCTCCCTTGAATCGGGATATCAGTCGCTGGACGTCTACAGTCGTTCCGAGAATTTCGTTGCGGAGCAAGCCTTCTTCAAAATCGAGGCGGTGCATGAGCTCCCAACCGCCCATCCAATAGCTGGCGCGATCCGGCAGTCCGTTGGGATCTGGAAATCGATAGAGGTATTGCCCCATCTGCTCGATGGCTTGAGTAATGATCACTGCGGGGCTCACGCGCACGCCCGCGCCGCCAGCCTTCGTAAGCTCCGTGGAGCCGGGAGGCAGGGCGCGCATGGTTGCCACGACCTGGCGTTGCTCCACCGCAGGCTGAATGTCCGCTTCGATGGCACGCATCGTGGAGACCACCATTTCGAAGGGCGACTTGACCTTCTGTCCGAATGCAGCGGTATTGGAGAATTCTTCAGACATCAGAATCGTACGCACGACTTCGCGCAAGTCGCCATCGGTGTCGGTGAAGACTTTCGCAGCGCGATTCACCAGCGAAGCCGGAGGATCATCAGCAACAAATCGCCGCGCGAGTTTTGTCGCGATGAAGCGTGCGGTCGCGGGCTGGTGGGCGAGGATATCAATCACCGCTTCGCCTTCCGCTATGCCACCGGCATGAATCGTGTGACCGAGGACGACCTTGTCGCCGTTGTCGTGCATCTTCGAGTCAAACACGAATGAATTTTCGGGATTGCTTTTGTCGATGGTCCAGCCGGTGAAACAGCGCGCAACTTCGACCACGTCCTTTTGCGTGTATCCCCCGTCCACTCCCATGGTGTGCAGTTCCATGAGTTCGCGCGCGTAGTTCTCATTCACGTCGGGTGTGGCAGACCACGCATTATCCAGGTAAACCAGCATGGCCGGACTCTTCGCCGTGGCGAGCAGGAGTTCCTTGAACTTTCCAAACACTTGCGGCCGAATCGATTCGTTCTCGTATTTCTTTACAAGATTGGTCATCCCCTCTTTCGCCCAGGAGACATTGAAATGGTTGAACCAGAAATCCACCATCACTTCCTGCAACTGGCGTTTGCTATAGATGGCCCGCATGAGCTTCTGAGCCTGAATCTGTTCCAGAATCGGCCGAGGGTCATTCTGCCGGCGCGCATTCTGAAGGGCAGCGCCGGACGTTCCCGAGGCCGGGAATTCCAGGGCCGCCATGCGGCCGTTGATGGCGGAGTCGTCGATTTGTTCCGGATGCAGCTGACTGTCCAGATATGCCGGTATGCCCGACTTGACGACAGCCTCCACATCGCCCGGCCGGGGTCCAAACGCAGAACGGTTCAGCAAGTGAGCAGCCTGAAGAGGCGTTGCCGGTGCTGCCGCCGGCAAGACACTCCGGCCACCGATGACAGTCAATGCAAGAACAAGAAAAACCGGAACAATGCGTTTAGTCATGCGTTCCTCCGCAAAATGCGGTCATTGGGATTCGACTCTTGTAATGAATGTCAATGAACTGGGGCCGGAGTGGGCTGTGACTTCCCAACAGCCGGCGTTCGGAAAAGTCATCGTCGTGGCAATGTATCCGGCAGTGGCGTCTTTCGCCATGTGTGTCTGCAATGGCGCGGATTCGCCATCCAGCCGTCTGGCGGTGATGGAGAGATCAGAGTCGGCGGGTTTCATCCACATGGTATTCACCGCTACTCCCGCGACGAAGCGCTGATCCCACGTCCATATCGTACGGTCATCGTTGATGTGCCAGGGGCCGGAGCCCAGCGCCTCCTTGGTCGCTTTCATCTTCGTCTCCTGGACGCTGGGCGTCACGTTGCATTCGGCCGGAATCGGCTGAAGTACCGGTGGAGGCGAAATCTTTGTGACGATGACAGGAGACACTTTCGAAACGGGCAATGTCCCTGTCTCCCCCGAAATTTTCATTGGCTGAACGAGCGAAGGCGGAACTTCAACTCTGGCAACTTTCGGAGTTTCCGGTTCGGAAGTGCGCTGTTGATTTAGGACCGTTTCAGGAGTTGATTTCCTGCTGTTGTCTGATTCTGATAATGGGGGTGCTGCAGGAATGGACGATGTTGCAGCGGGTTCCGAGATTGGCGGGCTGATTTTGGAATCCGTGGTCTTTTCCGGTGAACGAATGGCAGCCAGAGGAAGCGTCAGTCCTACGGCGACAAATGCAACAACGATCACCGACCACGGAGTAGCCGCCAGCCGGTTCAGAGCAGGATTCAGCAGGGCTACCAGCCTTCGCTCGAGATGCGATGGTTGCGCCATCGCCAGAATTGGAGAGCGGGCGTGCGGTTCGTCGTGAAGCGTACGAGCCAGTTCGAGCAACTCCTCGGCGTATCGTGTCCCTGCCGCGCCCATGCGGACGACGGTATCGTCGCACGCGTGCTCGCTCTCGCGCCGCAGCCGGCTGTATGCCAGCCAGAATACAGGATTGAACCAATAGATGGCCCGCGCCGCTTCCGCCAGTACCTGAACGACCCAGTCATGGCGCTGTATATGGGCCAGCTCGTGGCCCAGCACCATCCATGCGCGCTCATCCGACCATTCTGCAGCATCCGCGGGCAGCAGCACGCGTGGTGTCAGAATTCCCCACGTACCCAGAAAGTGGCCTGGACTTTGCAGAAGGCGAACGGGACGCCGGAGTCCCAGCGAGCGGCGAACATCTTCCGCCATCGCAATCCATCGGGGATCATCGAGCGGTTCGGCATGAAACGCGACCCATGCCAGCCGGAGTGCACCCAGAAGCATGATCAGAATTCCGAGCGCTGCGCCGGCAAGCCAAATGGCAATTCCAATTCGGGACAGAGACCAGGACTGGACCGGGGGTGTGGTGCTGTGGGATTCCCTAACGGATTCGGAACCCGTATTCAACGAAGTATTTGGATTCAGCGGCGCCGTTTCAGTTCGAGTTTGGACTTCGGACGGTGTGTGGTGCGTCGCCGGCACAAAGGAATCGAAAAAATGCTCGGTCTCTCCAATAAAGGAGCTCTGCCATGCCGGCAAAGTCAGGCTGCAGAATGGGATGATCAGAGCGCCGATCAAACCCGCCGTCCAAACCGCATGCCGCATTGCTGCAGACTGACGGCGAAGCACGGTGGCGATTCCAAAGGCGACGGCAAGGATGAGCGCCGACTTGATCAGAATGACGATCATTTGACGCCTCCTTTTTTCGCCTTGTCGATAAGCTTGCCCAGGCGATTCAGTTACTCTTCCGAGAGCTTGCCGCCGCCGAGAAGCGCCGCCATCATATTCTCGGCTGAACCTTCAAAGAAAGTCTCGATCATATGACGGAGAGCGCCCTGCCGGACCACGCTGCGCGGCGTTACCGGATAGTAGACATACAACATGCCGTTCTCCTCATGCCGCAGATGCCCCTTCTCTTCAAGTACACGCAGCTGTGTGCGTACCGTAGAAGAATGAGGCTCGCCCGAAAGCCCGGCGATGACTTCGTTGGCGGTTGCGCGGCCCAGACGATAAATAATGTCCATGATCTGGCGCTCGCGCCGGCTGAATTTGGATTGAACGTTTTGTGCCATAGTGTATAAAAATAACATCAGTCCGGCCGGCAGTCAAGAATTTGGATTGCGCGAGGCCGCCAACCGAGCCTAAATTGACACCATGAGCGATCCACTTCGAGAACAGATTGTCCATATGCTTCAGGGCGGCCATGCCCACGTCACTTTTGACGATGCGGTGAAGGATTTTCCGGCAAAACTTCGAGGCGTCAAGCCTGCGGGTTCTCCTCATACGGCGTGGCAGATCCTGGAGCACCTCCGGATTGCCCAGTGGGACATTTTGGAATTCAGCCGCGATCCGAAGCATGTCTCGCCAAGCTGGCCGGAGGGATATTGGCCGAAGTCCGAGAAACCTGCCAGCGATGCGGCATGGAAGAAATCCGTCGCTGCCATCCGCAGAGACCTTGCTGCCATGCAGAAATTGATTGCGAACCCGAAGACGGATCTCCATGCCAAAATCTCACACGGAACCGGACAGACCATCCTTCGCGAGGCGCTCCTGATCGCCGATCATAACTCCTATCACATCGGCCAGTTGGTGCTTTTGCGCCGCCTGGCGGGGGCGTGGAAGAGTTGAGGGGCTGCATGCGGTTCCCGCTGTAGGGGCGGTCTAT
>JBGPBY010000130.1:0-15176 GCA_041481485.1 Terriglobia bacterium | reverse complement strand
CTCCACGTCCGCCTACTGCGAACGCAGCAGAGCGGTGGGCCCTGAGAATTATCAACTGATCAATGCCGCCTACCCCGCTTTTCCGTCAACGGTCCCAGCCCGTACTGCCGCCACTCGCCACCGCCACAAGAGCACTCCCAAAGCACACGCACGTATTTCTCAAAGTCGCTCCCGACCCGATGCCGGACGGTCATCGGCTTTTCGCACTTCGGGCATTTCTCCGACGCCGGCACTGGGATCGCGTGTTTCCCGGTCTTCACAGGCGCGGATTTGTACCGGTGCGCCATGAATTTCAGAAATGAAGTAATCGTTGAGTCTTCCAGCGCATGGTACACATCCGGTGGGACTTCGAAGACCTGCCGAACCTGGCCGACCTTGAACGCAATCTCAAGCGTTCGGGTCTTGTCGTCGTAGGCCAGGCTCTCGACCTTCGCGTCAACGACGGGAATGTGGCGGGCTTGGATCGGGAACACGCAATGTGCGCAATCCTCGACTTCCTTTTGGCAGGCGCGACAAAAGACCATGCCCGGCAGGGTACCGTACACGTGTACGGTACTGCAATCCTCGCTTTTCCATCCAACTCAAAACCATGAAAAATAAGAACAACAAGCCATCCGTCAGGCGATTTCCGACAAAGGACGGCACAAAAACCGCGGCGAATTCGGAGTTCCTATATATAGATGTTGCACGCGCAGGAAACTGGCAGCTTCGATGGAGATGGATCCGTTTGCAATCACGGTAGATACCCTCAATGCCGCGGTTCGGAAATCCAAGAGAGCCAAAGCGGCGTAGTGATCTGGTCCCTCGGCCCTCGAATTGCTTTCACCAAGACGGCGATATAGCAGTTTAGGAGGAAGCACGATGAGCACTGAAAAAAAGGAACGTCTGGTCGAACATGCCGATCGCCTTCTCCTCATTAATTCCGACGGAGCATTGGAGTCCTTCAACAACCGTACCTGCTGCTCTCGCAACCGCAGTTGCAAACTCCGTCTTTCCAGAACGAGGTGGCCCTTCGACCAACAACGGTTGGCCCAGCCTCATTGCGAGATAGACAGCAGGGATCATTTCTTGCCAATCAGGGACCCGACTGATTTCAGTTTTGCAGCAAGTTTTACCGTAGAAGAAAACATGGGCTCCTCTATACAGAACGAGAAACTTTGAATCGGGAATCAATGACAGATGGAGAAGGAATTGAATTGCTTTGACGAGTTCGATCAGGGCAGGGGACGGAGAGAATTGCAGACATCCAACCGAAACTCCTGTCCGCATTGAGCCAACGAAGTTTCTCGCGATCCTAAGTCAATCTGTCCTTGAATGTTTCTTGTGACGTTTTATTGCATTTACGAAACCGGCTACTGCCGTCCAAATCATCAGAACCATGCCAATCGCCATACCAGCAATTGGTGCTTCGCCGCCGCCTTCGCCGATCCCGTTCAAGAACCACGCGAGGCATGAAATTACCAAGAACATACCTAACCCAAATATCAGCAATGGACGTTTAGTGTTCAGTTGTTACTCGCAATATGATTCAAACTATGGTCCCTCAATAGTCGCAGCGCATTAAAGATAACGAGAAGGTATACTCCCATGTCCGCGGCGATTGCAGCCCATAGTGAAGCCGACCCCGCGAACGTGAGCACGACAAAGATCGCTTTCACGACAAGGGACAATGTGATGTTCTGCCGGATGATCGAAAGCGTGCGCTTCGAATGCCCAATGAGCCAAGGAAGCTTAGAGAGATCGTCGGACATGAGCGCGATGTCGGCTGTTTCGATGGCGGCATCGCTTCCGGCAGCCCCCATCGCGATTCCAATCGACGCGAGGGCCATCGCGGGCGCATCGTTGACGCCGTCACCGATCATTGCAACGTGCTTGTATTTCTCCACCAACCTTTGGATTGCGTCGACTTTACCCTGAGGCAGCAGTTCCGCGAACACCTCATCGATGCCCACGCTTCTTGCAATGGCATCGGCAGTCGGGCGGTTGTCACCGGTTAGCATGACGATGTGCTCGATGCCCGCAATCCGGAGGTCTTTCACCAATCGAAGGCTTGCGGGGCGAACCGCATCGGCAAGAGCGATCATACCGATGACCTCATGTTCATTTCCGATGACTACTACGGAATGTCCGTCCGCAGAAAGCTGTTCCAATCTTTCGTGAAGCTCCGGTGTCTCTTCTTTTCTTTCCTCCAGATAGCGATGAGAACCGAGCCAATAGTTCCTGCCGGAAATCGTGCAGGTTGCGCCCATACCCGGAATCGCGGTGAAATTCGAGACCGGTCGAGAGGTGATTCCCTTTTCGTAACAATTATCCATAATCGCCCGCGCTAGCGGATGATCGCTCTGGGATTCCATGCTGGCTGTGATTTCAAGTAGTTCCTGTTCGGAAGTTCCTGTCTCTGGAAGCACTTTTGCGACTTGCGGTCGGCCCTCCGTTAATGTGCCCGTCTTGTCCATCGCGATAGCTTTCAGGTTTGCCGGACCTTCGATATAGATACCTCCTTTAATCAACACTCCATTTCTCGCTGCCGCCGCCAGGGCCGCCACGATGCTCACCGGCGTCGATATAACCAGCGCACAAGGGCAACCGATAACCAGCAGCACGAGCGCGCGATAGGTCCAGTCTTGCCAGCTTCCACTAAACAGCAAAGGGGGAATCAGGAAAACCAGAGTGGCAGCTAGAAAAACTACCGGAGTGTAATAACCGGCAAACTTTTCCACCCACTGTTCTGAAGGGGCGCGTTTCTCCTGAGCGGCCCCGACCATCTGGATAATACGAGCCAGCGTCGTGTCTCCAGCTGCTTTCGTTGAGCGAACTGTCATCGCGCCGTCACCGTTGATCGATCCAGCAAATACCTGCGACCTCGGTTCTTTAAGCACGGGAACGCTTTCACCCGTGATCGGGGCCTGGTTCACATTGCTCGATCCGCTTAGCACTTCGCCGTCGAGCGGGATGCGGTCGCCAGGTTTAACAAGGAATTCCGTGCCGATAGCAAGGCTTTCAGCGGGAACTTCAACTTCGCGATCTTTATCCTTCACACGAACTGTCGATGGTGCAAGTTCGAGAAGGGTCTCCACCGCGCGGCGGGCTCGGCCAATACTCCAGGACTCGATGGCGAGACTCAGTGCAAACAGGAATGCAACCAACGAGGCTTCGAGCCATTCTCCGATGATCAATGCACCAATTACCGCCATCGTCATCAAAAGGTTCATATCAGGTCGAATACGGCGAGCGGCAAGCAAAGCCTTGGGCACGACAAACAAACCGCCGGAAATTATCGCGAACGTGTAGCAAAGACGCGCAACTAGGGGAACGGCATGTGTGATACCGAGACCCTCGGAGCCGAAGGCTGCGTCAAGACTTCCAGTGGTTAGGACATGGGCCAGAAATCCGGCCAGTGTGAAGGCGCCGCTAAGCGCCATCATCATCGTCCGTCCCTGCCTCATCCAGAAGCTGGCTTCACCTTCTCCTGCCGAATTCTCCGTCCACAAATCCGCCTTCATTCCGGTTCGGTTGACGGCTTTCATGAGGTCCGTAGCGGCAATCGATACGCCGCCGGCGACCGTCATTTTTCCACGCAACAAGTCGAAGGTGAGGTTGTCCGCTCCCCCGACCATTGGACCAATCTCCCGCTTCAGCACGGCGAGTTCTTCCGCGCAGTCCATTCCGTGAATCTTTAACGCAAGCTTTGGCATGACAGAATTCATTTTTATGGCTGCTCCCTGTCGTGCTCCCCCGTCCGGATATTGACTACTTCGTCTACCGTGTAGACGAAAATCTTTCCGTCGCCGGGCCGGCCCCGGTGCGCGTGAATCTGAATGGACTTGACGGTCTGTTCCAACAGGCCGTCGGGAACAACAATTTCCAGCTTCGCCCTCCTATCGTAGTGGATGTTTCCTTCCGTCACATGGCCGGAATCGCCCGCAAGGTGGCTCCTTCCAAAGCCCTTCACTTCGGACACAGTAACGCCGGGCAGTTCCGGAATCTGTTTCAAGGCGGCAATGACTGCTTCAAGCATCGACGGATGGACGATGGCTTTGATTTCCTTCATGGTAATGCGCTCCTTCTTAGATTTCGAATTCTTCCGGTTCCTTCACAAACCACGCATAGAGGACTGGCAATATCAGAAGCTTCAGAAACGTGGATACGATCAAACCTCCGATGACAACTGTTGCCAACGGGCGCTGAACCTCCGCTCCGGCCGATGTGGCGAGAGCCATCGGAACAAATCCGAGGCTGGCGACGAGGGCCGTCATCAGGATTGGTCTGAGGCGTATCTGAGCTCCTTCAATGACCGAGTCCTTTACTGAACGTCCTTCTTCGCGAAGCTTATTGATATAGCTGACCATCACGACGCCATCGAGAACGGCTACACCGAATAGCGCTATAAAGCCTACGCCCGCAGAAATGGAGAATGGCATGCCGCGAAGCGCCAGTGCGAACACCCCTCCAACGATGGCGAATGGAATTCCCGTGTAGATAAGTGCGGCCTGCCGCACCGAATTGAACGTCAAGAAGAGCAGAACAAAGATCAAGAACAACGCCAAAGGCACAACAATCAGAAGGCGAGCGGAAGCCCTCTGCAGGTTTTCAAATTGTCCACCCCAAGTCAGGTAATAGCCGGTCGGAAGATGGATATCCCTTTCTATGGCAGCCTTTGCATCTGTGACGAAGCCCCCGATATCACGGCCCCGGACGTTTAGCTCCACCGCAATCCGCCGCCGGGTGTCCTCTCTGGAAATCTGAGCCGGGCCTTCGATTGTCTCGATGTCGGCTAGCTGGGCCAACGGCACGCGGACCCCATTCGGGGCTGGCACAAGCAGGTTCTTAATCGTTTCGACATCCTGGCCTGTTTTGTCGGCAAGCCGAACAACCAGATTGAACCTCTGCTCCCCTTCGTACACCAGGCCCGCAGGCTTGCCCACCACAATCGATTCCACCACATCGTTGACATCCTCGACATTGATGCCATAGCGCGCGATTGCGGCACGCCGCGGCTTGATCTGAAGCTGAGGCAGCCCGGACACCGCTTCCACCTTTACATCCGCAGCGCCTGGAATGCCGTTCACCACTCTGGCGATCTGGTCGGCGGTTTGTTTCAGAGCAGCCAGGTCGTCGCCAAACAGTTTAATTGCAACGTCTGACCTTACCCCTGCAATTAACTCCGAAACTCGAAGCTCAATCGGTTGAGAAAAACTAAAAGCGGCATCTGGGACATTCTCTTCGAGCGCTGCTGACATTTTGCCGATCAGTTCCTCACGCGTCTTTGCACTTGTCCACTCGGCTGGCGGCTTCAGTTCCACATACACATCACTGAGGTCCACGCTCATCGGATCGGTCGCCACTTCAGCGCGTCCGGTTTTCGAGATGACTTTCGTCACTTCGGGAAAAGTTCTCAATACTCGTTCGAGTTGCGTCGTGTTTTGGACGGATTGAGTCAAAGACACGCTTGGCAGCCGTTGGGCCTGAAGCGCAAGGGAGCCTTCTTCCAAACGTGGAATGAACTCGGTACCGAGAAAGGGGAAAAGCGCTGCGCTTGCCGCAATCAATACGAGAGACAGTGCGACAGCCTTCTTCCCATTGTTCATGACATAGTTCAGGGAAGGTTTGTATATGCGATGGGCATAGCGGATAAAGAAACTTTCCGATTCTGCGACGCGTCCGCGAAGGATAAGGGTCATGGCAGCGGGAATGTATGTCAACGATAGGATAAGGGACCCAGCAAGAGCGAAGACGACGGTTAGCGCCATCGGTTTGAACATTTTGCCTTCGATGCCTGTCAAACTCAGGATCGGCAGATAAACGATCATGATGATTGCGACGGCAAAAACGACGGGCCTGCCGACTTCGATACAAGCTTCCAGAATTGTCCGCTCCGGCGCGTCGGAAGAATGCGCGTGCTGCGCCTCCGCCCTCTTTCGAACCACGTTTTCGACGACGATCACGGCACCGTCAACGATTAGGCCGAAATCGAGCGAACCCAGACTCATCAGATTGCCCGAAACTCCAAAAACGACCATGCAGATCGCCGCGAACAACATGGAGAGGGGAATAACGCTCGACACCAGAAGGGCGCCGCGCCAGTTTCCGAGTAACAGCACCAATACAATGATGACCAGAATCGCGCCCTCGACGAGGTTTTTTTCCACAGTATGAATGGTGCGATCGATGAGCTCCGTCCGGTCGTAGAACGGGTTTAGCTCAACCCCCTTCGGCAGAGTTTTCCGGATCTGCTCGACCCGCACTTTGGTATTTGCTGCAACGGTGCGCGAGTTCTCACCTTTGAGCATCATCACAATGCCGGCCACAATCTCGCCCTTGCCGTCGGCCGTCACTGCACCCTGACGGACCGTGGCGCCGGCAACGACTTCCCCGACGTCACGTACATAAATCGGTATGCCTTCCTTGCCAGTCTTAACAACGATGTTCTCAATGTCCGCTATCGATTCGACCAGACCGATCCCGCGAAGCAGATACTGCTCTTCGCCGTGCTCAATGTAGGCACCGCCGACATTGGCGTTGTTCCGCGATACCGCGTCGAAAACGTCGCGCAGAGTCAATCCGTACGATTGCAGTCTGGAGGGATCCAGCCGCACCTGGTACTGCTTTTCAAAACCTCCAAAGCTATTCACCTCAGTGACGCCAGGCACTCCCAGCAGCTGACGACGGACGTTCCAATCCTGAATCGTTCGCAGTTCGGTCGCATCGAGTCCAGCAGCGGCAGTGGAATGCAGTTCGTATTGATAGATTTCGCCAAGACCGGTGGAGATCGGACCCATTTCCGGGGACCCAATCGATTCGGGAATCTGTTCCTTCGCCTGCGATAGCCGTTCCTGAACGAGCTGCCGTGCGAAATAGATGCTGACGCTGTCATCAAAAACAACCGTCACCGCAGACAGACCGAACTTGGAAACCGAGCGGATGCCTTCGATATTGGGCAGACCGCTCATTGCAACTTCAACGGGAAACGTGATCTGCCGCTCCACATCCAGCGGCGCCAGAGAAGGTGCTGCGGTAAGCACCTGCACCTGGACGTTCGTGACGTCCGGAACAGCGTCGATGGGAAGCCGCTCCAGGCAATAGAGGCCCGCCGCAATCATCATTGCCACCATCAATAGCACCAGGAGGCGTTGAGATACCGCAAAGCGAATAATTCCGTTAATCATGATTTTGTTCTCCCGCGCCCCTTGGCGTTACTCCCCACTGAGTTCCCCTTTCATCAATTGAGTCTTGAGGACAAAGCTGCCGCGGGTGACCACACGCTCTCCGGATTGGAGACCGCTTCGAATCTGATGGAGACTGCCAATTGGTTCTCCAAGCTCCACATCGCGAACGGTGAATTCTCCGGGTTTCCCGGCTGAAGGTAAGAAGACGATCGCACGGTCACCGACACGTTGTACGGCACTATCGGGAACGAACAGGCTCCGGATAGTTTTTGCGCCCGGCTCCGTCGACGACGTCTTGAAACGCACATCCACGAACGTACCGATCTTGAGCCGTTGGCGTGGATTCACGATTTCTATACGCACGCGGCCGGTGCGTGTCTCTTCATTCAGTATGGGATTGATATAGGCTACGTGACCTGCAATCGCCTGTTCTCCGAGGTCGGCGGCGTGAATCTCCGCAGGACTGCCGGTTCGGAGGCTGCTGACTTGTCCGGCTGGCACGTTGGCGATGACCCAAACGGTGGAAGTGTCCGCAATAGTGAACATGGGTTTTCCGGAGTCGATGCCAGCGCCCGCGTTCACCAGTCGTTCCGTAATCGTTCCGGCGATCGGCGAACGCAAGGTCACCATGGATGTATCGTGAGGAGCGTTGCCCGTCGTTTCCTGGGATACGACCGCTCCAAGTGCTGCCAGGCGATTCCGAAGTTGGAACACATCGCCTTGTGCCGTTTCAACCTGACTCCGCGCTTCCTGTACTTCGCGGTTGATGGAAATGTTGTTCTGGTAGTCGTAATCAGCTTTTGCCGATGCATATGCGGCTTCGGCGGACGTTAAGTCTTTCCCTGCGGCTGCACCCAGCTCAGTGAGCCGGCGCGCTCGCCGCAAATTAGCGTCGGCCTCGTCGAGCCTCGCTTTGGCCTGGAGAACGCCCGCCCGGTTTTCTGCGCGTTGAACGCGATCGAGAGCCTGCTCAGCCAGTCTCAGACGGGTTTCCGCCTGATGGAAATTGCCATGCATTTCTGCAATTTCAGAACTGGCGATCACGGCAAGCGCATCGCCCTGTTCGACATGATCGCCAAGCGCCACGTGGACTCGCTCGATACGACCCGATACCAGCGGGGTAGCCTGCTGAATTTTTTCCTGATTGGCTTCGACCGTTCCCGTCGCAACGATCATAGCGGTGCTCTCCTGCTCCTCGGCGACCGCCGTTTCGATATTGGCCGCCTTCAGGGCCCCGGCGGAGAGCTGGAGGAGATCTGCCTTGCGCTCTTCGTTTTTTCCCGCAGTATCGGGCTGTTTGCCGGCATCTTCGGACGGCCCAGCTTTTCCACAACTCCACAGCATTCCTGCCACCGCCGCGAGGACGAGAATCCCTATAATGAAATCGCTAACTTTCCCGAACGTATTCCTTCTTCGCATCATTATTTCCTCCTCCTACGGATTAACCGGTGCCGCGATGGCCATGTTCAGATCCGACAGAGCCTGGTATTTTTCTTTGAGAGCTTCGATGTATTCGCCCTGGTAGTCGACCTGGCGGCGCTGTTCTGCGAGCACATCCGTAATTCGAAACGCTCCAACCTCATACGCGCCTCGGACGGCGCGGATATTCTCAACAGAACGCTGGATCACACCCTGTTCGAAAATGTCTACGGCTGCCTTAGCAGCTTCATATCGACCGAAAGCGGTAGTAACCTCCGTGCGGATCACCTGCTCCAGGAATTCGCGCCGCTGGCGTGCCTGGCGAATCGATGCTTCCGCCTCCCGGGTTGCCCCTTGATTCCGATTCAGAATGGGGAGGGTAATCGAGGCGCCAAAAGACAGAGACTTGTCACGGTCGCGAAGAATTCCGACCGGCGTGTTATCGAATACAGACGAGCTTGCGGAAAACCTACCAAACAGGCCGAGATCCGGAACGTTTTGCGCGTATTGCAGCCGGAGACCCGCTGCGGCGATTTCCTCGGTAAGGCGCGCCAGTTTCAGATCTGGCCTTACGGCCAATGCAAACGTCACGGATTGATTCAATGAAACTGGGGCGGGCAATCCCGCGCCCACCAGGTCTTCCCGAAATTGAAGAGAGTCGGCTACGCCTATCGCCGCAAGATTCTTCAACTTCAGGACAGCCGCTTCGAGCCGGCCCTGAACCAGAATCCGTCTCGACCGAATGCGGTCGGCTTCCGCCCGCAGCAGACTGAGCTCCAGCGGAGCGGTGTCGCCTTCGGTCACCCGAGCTTGAACAAACTTTATCGTCTGTTGGTCCAGATCATTGATATCTGAAGTGACTTCGAGTTCGCGAAGCGCGGACAGAGCGTCGGCATATGCCGTTCGCACGTCTCCCGCTAATCTGCGTTCCCGGTCGGCAACTTCTGCTTCGACAGCTTCAAGTTCCGCCTGAGCCAAATCGACCCGTCTGGCCCTCTTTCCGCCCAGTTCCAGTGGCACCGTCACACCAATTGCAGTTTCTTTTTCCCCACTTGATCCAGTGAAGCGGCCCGTGGTTTGACCGATGTCCATTATCGGATTGGGGAGCAGGCCCGCCTGACGCAGTCGGCCTCGAGCACGTTCCAAATCCAGTCGTGACGCAGCTAGTTCTCCGTTCGTCGATATTGCACGGCGTACCAGGTCGTCTGAATTGAAACCTGTAACGGCATCTTTGAAGGCGGCTACAGGGCGTAAATCGAACGGTATTTGTTGTTGTTGCTGAATCTGCGCCTTCGTCAAGGATGGAATTCCTACGAATACGAGTGTGGCAAT
This sequence comes from Terriglobia bacterium, assembly GCA_041481485.1. Classification (GTDB taxonomy): domain Bacteria; phylum Acidobacteriota; class Terriglobia; order 20CM-2-55-15; family 20CM-2-55-15; genus JBGPBY01. The sequence goes on along the minus strand of JBGPBY010000130.1, from coordinate 5,259 downwards.
TGCGATGCACATCGCGCTAACGCGAGAGAACATATGCTTATCTCCGGACAGATATTTGGATTTTCGATGTGACGGAATCAGACCCGATGGTCCGAGTCCAAATATGAAATGCGGTTAAACCCGCTGGTATTAGACGAAACGCGGAGGACGAAATGAAGTAGGAGACGAGGCTTCGACCAGGACGGAACCCCTCAGAGGCGGATTCCCAAATTCAGATAACACGACGACATGCACTACCGCAGAAGACGGGATAAGGTGCGAGCAGCAACAAAAACAATCTTCGGATGAATTTAATCCCGATTGGTCGGGCCCTTTCGCGTCGGTCTGTGATTCGATCATGAGGGGCGATTGAGCAGCAGTATGTACCTGAACAAAGGCAAAGTCAGATTCATCTCGGCAGCGAAGGGTCGGTGAAACATCGGCGCCAATGTCTATAACCGTCGAGATTATGAACATTAAAGCGATGAATTTGCGGACCCGTCGAAACGAATACATCTCCCGCATTCTCGCAATTAGGACACCCAGATACAAGCTTCGTTTGGTCGCGAACGTTTTCGCCAGGATCCCAATAGGCTTGAAAATGGTCGTTCTCAGTCAATGAGCAAACGTTATGAACATCCATCTACACATCCTGACATAATTCGAAAGCCAATCTTCGACAGATACCTCGAACCCGCAACGTGCACCATAGAGAAACGTACTGTGTTCGAGGTATTTAAATGTTCGCCTCGACGGAATAGGTGAAACCGGTCTATTCCAGATGTTGGTGGCCAGATCGGATTCAACCGCTCAACGCCAATACTTCATGGATTCTGATAAGAATAGTTCCCGCTCGCGCAACCTCTATATACGTAAATGCGAACAGGACAACGTCGGAAATCCTTCATTGACTTCACGACCTTCCAAATCTAGTCTTATAGACTCATATGAGCATGCATTCACTTATTGGAGCTCCATGTCGCGGGCGATAAAGCCGATTTCAGATTCATGCGAGATCGAGTTCATCGATCAACGCAAGGTGGATAGGGTCAGGCGAAGCATGAAATCAGACGCGGCTTCCGTTGCGCTTGCGGAAACATTCAGGGTCCTTGGCGATGCAACGCGTGTGAAGATCGCGTTTGCGCTCTCCCACGAAGAATTGTGCGTATGTGATCTTGCAAATCTACTGGGCGTTTCGCAATCGGCCGTTTCCCATTCCCTGCGCACGCTCCGCCAGATGCGGCTCGTTCGATTTCGGAAAGAAGGCAAGATCGCGTATTACAAGCTCGACGATGAGCATATCGACAACCTTCTGCAGGAAGGTTTCCGTCATATCCAGGATCTTCTGCCATGATCGTGGCGTTCACAACTATACTCCGCCAAAGGCAGACCCTCATTTCGCTGCTTCTGATTGTGTTTACTCTTACGGATGTGAGCATGACCGGACGTTGCTGTCACGATGAAGATGATCAGGCTCCCTTCGGTCTGTCTCATACTCAGAACTTAACGAAACCCTGCATTCCTCACATCCCGCATTCTGCCGAACGTTGCTTTTGTTGTTCGACGCTTCTGACGCCACACGACACCGTACACATCGAAGAACCGCGAATTCAACCCTCTTCGCTCGTTTCTACTCCAGTGCTGGTCTCCAGTGTGTTCCGGATATCCGTGTATCACCCTCCGAAATCAGCCTAAACCCTCTTTAACTTTTTCGTTGATCCAAATCTCTTTCATGGGAGTTCCGTCGATGAAAGTGCGATTGTGCATTCTATTTTCATTCCTGACTGTGAGCGGCCAGTCTCTTTTCGGGCAAGATCGGTTGAGTCTCGATCAGCTTGTCGCATCTGCGTTACAGCACAACGGAGACATTCTCGCCGTCCGCCAGAAACAGCAAGAAGCCTCCGGACTCGTGCGTCAGGCCGGAGTGCGGCCAAGTCCCTCAATCCAAGTGGAAGGAAGCAGTGGAACTATCCTTGGCAGCCGGGGGGAATACGACTTCTCGGTTAGCTACGCCCATACATTTGAAACTGGGAATAAGCGGAGCTTGCGTATTGCCGCTGCCGAGCCTGCCGTTGAGCTTGCACGCCTGGAGAGCGCGGATCGGGAACGGACCATTCGAAGTGAAGTTGCTGAAGCATACGCCGACGCGTTAGCCGCCCGCCTCAGTCTTGACACACTCGAAAAGCTTTCGACCCTGAATCAGGAATATTTGCGCGTGGCCCAGGCTCGTGTCGATCAGGGGGAATCGGCTCCTCTTGAGCGCGGCTTGTTACAAGTCGAGTTCAGTCGAATTGAAACCGACAGGCTTCGCTTAGAGGCGGAGTCGAGCCGTGCGCTGTTGGTATTGAAGAATCTTGCGGGGTTGAAGCTCGATCGGGAGATTACTTTGGACGGTGATCTCACTCTGCAACCCATCGACCTTACGGCGGCGGGTTTGATTGAACGTGCGCTAGCCAATCGGCCGGATCTAAAGGCAGCAACACTCGATGAAGAGTCCCGAAATGTGGACCTTCAGTTAGCCCGCGCAGAAGGTATTCCCAATGTCACTGGATTCCTTGGATATTCCTACAAGGCCTCACACTTCGACCAGCTTGGCTTGACGGCAAGCGGGGCCACAACTCCGCTGGTAGAGCACGACAACATCCTCAATGCCGGAATATCCATTGATCTGAAGAAGACAAACCGGAACCAAGGAGAGATTGAAGCGGCCATCGCGCGAAAGGGAGCATCACGTTATCGCCGCGAGGCGCTGACACAAACCATTGAGCGGGACGTCCGCAGTGCCACGAGTCGATATGAGGCAGCACAAAAGACAATTGGCATCTTTGACAAGTCCCTGTTATCCCAATCCCAACAGAATCTCACAGCGGTCCGCGCTGCCTATGAGGCCGGGGAACTCCGGGTATTCGATCTTCTATCTGAACAGAGACGACTTGTCGAAATCCAACGCTCCTATATCGACGCTTTAAAAGAACTCTATATTTCACGCGCTCAAATGGAGCGTGCCGCCGGAGGTTCGGTCCAATGAGAAAAATCATTCCAGTTCTATTGCTGCTTCTGATGGCAATTCTGACATCTTGTTCCGCTGATAAATCAAAGCCTGTAACGGAAGAAAAACCGGAGGCGAAAAGCGGCACCACAGAACCCGACAAAGACACTGCTTCCGGTGTGAGTCTTGAAGAGGCCGCACAGCGTTCCATCGGAATTCAAATGGAAGAGGCTCGCATCCTCCCCATCGACGATTCCATATTCGTCACCGCCGTTGTAAAACCAAACGAAACCAGGGTTGCCCACCTGAAGCCATTGTCGCGGGGCCAAATCACGAAATTGGAGGTTCGCCTTGGCGACCGCGTCCGCGCGGGACAGCCATTATTGACATATAACAATGTCGAGGCCGCAGAGCTGATTGGCGAATACCGCAGTGCAGTGGCCCAAATGGACAAAGCCACGTCAGAAGCAGCCCAAGCCAGGAAATCGCTGGATGCGGCGCAGAAAGCCATTGATCCAACAAAGAAATCCTTGGATCGCGCGGAGGGACTCGTCGGAGTCGGCGCGATGTCTAAGGCGGAGGTCGACCGGCGCACGGCGGATAACAAGAGCGCTATAGCCACCGCCGATGTAGCAGGTGCGTCTCTTGACGTGGCGACGGCATCGCTCGCTGTGTCGAAGGCGGACGTGGACAAGATCGGCGCAAAATTGCACCGGATGGGCGTCACCACAGCGGATCTGGAACCGATTGCGCGCACGTCCTCTGATGCGACAAGTATCGCCGAGACCACGTTACGCGCACCATTCAGCGGCGTCATCACCGGAGCAAACGTCGCGGAAGGCGAGATCGTCGATGCCGCCCAGGAGCTACTGACGGTAACGGATATCTCCACAGTCTGGGTGCAAGGTGACCTTTATGAGCACGATCTCAAGCAAGTACGTTCCGGACAAGAAGCGGACGTTTTTACAGATGCATATCCCGGTGAAACATTCCATGGTCGTATCACCTACATCAGCGACTCGCTCGATTCGCAGACACGAACCGCGAAAATACGCTGCGAAGTATCCAATCCCACCGATCGATTGAAGCTGGATATGTTCGCAAAGATTCGTCTGAATTCAGCCACAACACATAAGGCACTGACCGTTCCCGAGTCCGCTGTCCAGGTCATCGATGGGAAGAGTGTGGTTTTCATTCGTGAGAATGAATCCAGGTTTGAGCCAAAAGAAATAACCACGGGAACAGCCAACGGTAATGTCGTTGAGGTTTTAAGTGGGATCGCGGCGGGCGACAAGGTGGTCACGAAAGGCAGCTTCTCCTTAAAGTCCGCATTGCTGAAGGATCGGATTGGCGGCGACGAGAAATAAGGAGACTGGCATGATCGATCGTATTGTTCAGTTCAGCATCAAATGGCGTCTCTTTGTGGCACTCCTGGCGGTGGCGCTGGTGGGCGTAGGTGTCTACGCGGCTACGTTGCTCCCGATCGACGCCGTACCGGACGTGACGACCGACCAGGTTCAAATCAACACACGTGCCCCGGCGTTCACTCCACTGGAGATCGAACAGTACGTCACAATACCTGTTGAACTCGCGATGAGCAGCCTGCCGCGGAAACAGGAAATCCGGTCCATCTCCAAGTTCGGGCTGTCGCAGGTCACGGTTATTTTCGAAGACGGCACCGACATCTATTGGGCGCGCCAGTTGATCCTCGAACGGCTATTGGAGGCACAAAAGGATTTACCCGGCGATGTTTCTCCCGAACTCGCGCCGGTCAGTACAGGTTTGGGAGAGATCTACCAATTCACAGTCGAAGACGGAAATGACGGCGAGCACCATTATTCGCTGATGGATCTGCGAACCCTGCTGGACTGGACGATTAAGCCGCAGCTTCGAACGGTGCCCGGCGTAATCGAAGTGAATAGCTTCGGCGGTCTTGAGAAACAATACGAACTGCTGATCGACCCAGCAAAACTCGTGAGCTATCAGATCTCCTTACGCGATGTATTCGAAGCGCTGGAAAAAAACAACTCCGATACAGGCGGCGCCTATCTGGAACACCGCGGCGAACAGCAACTGATTCGCGGAGTCGGCTTGATCGAGAGCACCCACGATATCGAAAACATTGTGGTCACCGCCCATAACGGCATTCCTGTCTATGCCCGTGACATTGGACAAGTGAACATCGGAGCGCAGATTCGGCAGGGTGCGGCGACTAAGGATGGCCAGGGCGAAACCGTTTTGGGCATCGCGATGCTCCTCAAAGGCGAGAACAGCCGGAGTGTGGCGCTGAG
>JBGPBY010000129.1:0-15208 GCA_041481485.1 Terriglobia bacterium | reverse complement strand
CGAATGTGTAGTCGATGGCAGGTCCGGCGCGATAGAACACGGCGTGCACCCTGTCGATAGTCTGCAGATCTTCGCTGGATAACTTGAATCCGTGTTTCGCCAGAACACCTTTGATGGTCTTGAGATTTTCCTGCTGGTATTTCTCGTCCGGTTGGACGGCCTTATATGCGGCAAGCATTGTGGACACGTTCGACTTCGCGTCCAAATTCGGCGGCCGCTTCCTGGAGAATAACTGCGACACGAAGTCGGCGCGGTTGTCCGTAACTTCGAATAGCGCTTTATAGAGCAACAACTCCAGCATGTTTTGCCGGCGGATATCGATCACGAACGCCATCTTCGCCTGGAGCGCGGACGCATAGGTGAAATTCTGTTCTGGCCCTACTCCAATGTATACTCCGCCCAGTTTTGCCTCCTTCCTTGCGGCAGGAATCACGCGCTGCAACATGACCTCGTTGCCGACGTAATTCTCGTAAGGATAGGGCCCGTTGGGTTCCGAGAACTCTGTCACGAATCGCCAGAACTCGGCGTCGCTAATCTGCGAAGGAAGCGTGTCCGCGGGAGTCGCGGGCATCGCAGCAGACATGCTGATCAGCATTGCGGCGGCAATCGCGGGCAATGCTGCACGCCAATCCAACGTGATTGGGATCTTCATATTGGAATCTCCACCATCGCGAATGGGATAAGGATAAAAGTTTTGGACCACACGCGCAAAACAAAGATTGGATTCTCAAGTTCTGCTATTATCGCGCCCGGGGTACAAGCCGCATCCGGGTCCGCGGGAAGGGTTGAATCCACTTGTCTCCTGATTGCATAAGTAAGAGCAAGCTGTCGACAGCTCGGGAAGACATCATCCCCCTCTGGGTGCACAAGGCTTACGGCCATGACACAGAACACGCGGATCCAATGCTTGCGGCGAAGCGCCTCAAGGAAATTCCCGACTTCGTTCAAGGCGATCTCTTCCTTGCCTGCGCTATCGGTGACGAGGAGACCGTGCGACAGGCGATCGCTACCGATCCTGCTTGTGTGAATCGCATCAACAGTTCATGGCGTTGTCCCGGCTGCAAGCACGACCTCGGCATGCCGCCGTTGTTTGCAGTAACGCACTCGACGTTGCTACGACTACCGGACTTCCGCGATCGTCTGCGGCAATGCGCACGGCTACTGATCGACGCGGGCGCCGACCCCAATTAATCCTGGGAGGATAAGAATTGGGGACATCCCGTCACCGCACTATACGGCGCCGCCGGAAAGAATCACGATGCCACGTTGACGAAGATGCTGCTGGATGCCGGGGCAAATCCGAACGACGGCGAGTCGCTCTACCATGCTGTGGAAGGCGTCGAGCGGGAATGCCTCCTTCTGCTGCTCGATGCGGGCGCTCGAGTAGAGGGCTCGAACGCGCTGCATCACCAACTCGACATGGAGAACCTGGAACGTCTGCGCCTGATGCTGGCACATACAAAAGACGCAAACGACACCGGCAGCGCACTGGGTAGTCCTCTGATTTGGGCGATCCGTCGCCGGCGGTCCCTCTCTCACGTCGAGGCGCTTGTCAAAGCCGGCGCCGATCCGCGTACAAAAACAAAGGACGGCATCAGCGCGTATGTATTCGCTCTTCAATCCGGGCTTCGGGACGTTGCGGAGTTTCTTCGAAAGAGTGGCGCCTCGGAAACGCTTTCCGTCGAAGACCGGTATATTGTTGTTTGTGCAATCGCCGACAAACCCGAAGCCGAACGCCTTCTCGCCGAAAATCCGGACATGTTCACCCGTCTTTCAGAAGCACAGCTTCGGCAGCTTCCAAATCTGACTGAGTCCCGGAATCTCCCCGCGGTTCGCCTGATGGTCGAATTGGGTTGGCCGATCGCTGTCACCGGCGGCGACTGGCAAGCCTCCGCTCTAAACCTCGCCGTCTATCAGGGCGACCCCGAGCTCACACGTTTTCTTCTCGAACATGGCGCAAGCTGGACGGAACGTCACGGCTTTGGAGACAACGTGAACGGCGTCCTCGGTTGGGCTTCTCGAAACGAGCCCCCGACATATGCGTACTCCGAAATTTCCGGCGGTCAGTACAGACTTGCCATCTTGCAACGCGACTGGGTCGGCTGCGCCCGCGCCCTCGTCGAGCATGGCATGCCGTTACCGGAGTCCGGGCAGGACTACTCCGAAGCTGTCGCTGCGTTTTTCACGGAGCAGAGATCTAAGTCCTGATTGGGTGTTATCCCCGACAAAAGGCCGGTTGAATTGCTCGGACTGCGCGGATGTAGATCTGTAGAAGTTAATGTTAGCCGGCTCTCAAATTGACACGGCTCAACGCTCAACCGCGAGCGGCGCGAGGCCGCCGGTTGCTGCGACGGCTAGCCGTCATGGTCTTCGTATGGCTTCCCATCTTTCCGCGGATTCCAATGTAGATGAGCGTCGCACGAATTTGCAAACCCCGCCGCAACCAGAAGGTCTCTCCAATCCTGCTTAGCCAATTCGACGGCTTGGCGAAGTCGCTCCAGGCTGCCGCCGCTCAACTTTAAGGCTGCGAAATGGAATCGCTGAAGTTCTTCAGGCGATGCCTTGTCGAGAAATGGGAGGTTGTTGCTGCACTCATGGTCTAGAAGTGAAGCAGCCTCGTCTCTCTTCTCCGCTGCAAACAGGAGTTCCAGCCGCCGCATTGTTTCCGAAGTAAGACTCATAGGAGAGGCATAGTGATGCCTAGCGGCTGAACGTTCAGCCGCGATTCGTAACTCGCCGATCGTCGGTTGCAGCGTTGTTAGCCCGTCCCCTTTCGCACCGGGGGCGCACCATGTTCGGAGAGATACTGACGAAGCGCCTCATTCACAGTCGCCGAATCTCGGAACACTTTGGCGATGTCGGGTTCTAGTAAGACAACGTTCGTACCTTGCTTGTAGCGCTCGTTATATTTTCCTCGCACACCTCCGCGGAGGTCGCACTCAGGTCTCATTTCGTCATTCTCGGGTTGCTTATTTGCGTTCTTCTTCATAAACAGCATACTTCGACGAACAGCCAATGGGCTGCATTTCCTCGATCACTGCACCTTTGATTTTGTTGGGCTGAGTCTCGCCAACCTTGTTCCCTCATCCGGAGTTCCTCTGCCGCAGGCAATCGACGATTTCTCGATGGCCCTTCCTTTCCGCCAACGCCAGAGGCCTTGCCCAGGGTTCGGCGTCCGCTTCCTCGGGATCCGCGCCGCGTTCAAGGAGTAGTTTCACTCCTTCGACACGGCCCCAACGGCATGCCCAGCCGAGCGGTGTACTCTTGAGCAGGTCGTCGCGAATATCAAGTTTCGCACCTGCATCGAGCAGCGGCTTCGCGAACGCCAGCCTTCGTTCGGGTGTCAGGTCCTTGCCGAAGCCTGGAACGGGCCCCAACGCCATTACATGATGAAGGAGTGTTCTGCCATGCGAACTGACGCTGGCATCCGCGCGATTGAGCAAGAGAAGGAAGCACTCCAGGTCCCTGCCCTCTGCGTCATTCGACATCAGCGCCTGAAACATCGGCCAGTGCCAACGCGGGTCGTCCCGAGGCCACTGGATCCGCTCGATCGCCATGCGCACAATGTCCAGGTGTCCCTTGCCGATGAACGATTCCGCCACCGTTCTCCCCGGTGCGATCACTCCTTCTTTCAGTCGTCCGGCCTCTTCGTCCACGAACATCTGCCGGGCCAATTCCGTGTCGCCCAGGTAACCCACCGATTCTGCATCCAGAAAAGAGCCGTGACTCTCGAGAAGCTTGACGATCGTCCAGCGCTTCTGCCCATATGCCGCGTACAACGCCGTGCCGCGGTCAGAGTATTCACCCGCGGGATCCGCCCCATGTGCGAGCAGCATCTCCGCCATCTTGACCTTGTCCAATCGGACACAATGATGCAGCGGAAAACCCGACGCATAGGCATCTTCCGAATTCTCAACGCGAGTGCGCTCATTCGGATCGAGCCCGATGTCGAGGAGTTCCGCCAACATATCCGGACGATCGTGTGTGATCGCAAATGAAATCAATCCTCCGTCATGATCGATCGGGTTTTCCAGCGTCCCAGCGACTTGCTGTTCCCGCAGCCAGTCACCGTTGCCCAACATGACCGCGGCGTTCGGGGTCAGTGGCAGACCGAGATTGAAAAGCAGAGAGATCATTTCCGGGCGCTCATACGCGACGGCGACATCAACGAAACTGCGTCCGCCCTGCCTCGCAGGCAGGCGGCCCTGCAGTTTACCGTCCGCATGCATTCGTCGAACGGTATCCAATTCGCCCAACGCAACGGCGGCTCGCGGGGAAATCTCCGCTTCGGCGTCTTTCAGCGTGCTTACAATTTGGGAAGACGGCGTCTGGCGAAATAGGGCAACCTCCAGGGGCGACGGGCCCAGCCCTTCATCGCGGCCATTTACATCTGCTCCGTGCTCCAGCAGCCACGCCACCGCGCGATCCCAGCCATTGAGGCCCGCGGCATGAAGCGGCGCCATCGAATAGAAGAAAGTGTTTATCGCCGACGGATTCGTTTCGAGCGCAGCGATAAAGGCAGTCTCGTCGGACGATCGACCGGCCTCAGACAGCGCAGCAGGCCAGGCATCCTCTCGGTGGCTCCCGTTCCCGAAGTTGATTGTCCCCGATGTTGCTTGCCGACGCCGCTCCTCCTCACGGATGATGTTGGCAATATCGTCGTAGCCTCGTTCCACCGCGATGGTGAACGCGGTCGTCTCTTCACGAATCGGCCAGATTCCCTTGCCCGCGTCCGCGCCATACTGCATCAGAAGACGCACCATCTCTGGCGAACGGTTGTACACGGCGTAGTGGAGCACCCGATGCTCGTTGTTCCTCGTGTCCATGTTCACGAGGTCCGGACGAACCTGAAGAATTGCGCGCACTTGCTCCAGATCATCGGCCTGAACCGCGTTAGCAAGTTGAGAAATCGTTACGCCATCAAGTGCCATCTCTCTACCTTCCCGTTTCCTCGAGGCATGATGAGCGCGATCTTACCATCAGAATTTCCAGCTGCCGTGTAACCGCATTTTCCGAGAATAGATCTGCAAACGCCGAAACGTAGAGGCATAAATAGATTCCGGGAACTTTCGCGATGCGTCCTATTCGCGCGAGGGAGCAATTAACGTCCCGACTGCTGTTTCCAGGACTACGTCGTGTCCGCCGGATGAATGCGCCGTCGAGCACAACGACGAAGACAACGAGCAAGGCCGCCACGCAACGTAGTGCAGCGGAGAGAACTCTGCGGCGATTCGGCGGCGGTGGACTCTGTCGACGCGACCTGCGGAACGCGAACGAAGCAACGATAACGGCGACGATGATCATCGGTACAGCCTCGATGCGGTGGCTGCCCTCTGCGGCGACTGCGAGAGTGAGAACGCTGCCGATGACGGCGATCCACCGCCATATAGAGCGGCCAGCGCTGCGCCAAACGATGAGGATTAATCCGCCGGCAGTTGCGTAGATCGCGAGTAGTAGTTCCAAAATGATCATGGGGACAGAGTCAGGTTGCCTCGCTATCTTTTAGAGTATGGGAAACTTGAGCGATACACCGTAGGATAACTCCATCGAAGGAGCATTTCGGAATGAAGAAACTCACACCCATAGTCATAGGAGTGCTGCTGCTCACGGCCAGCTCGCTTTTCGCCCACCACAGCTGGGGCGCGGTTTACGACCTCCATCAACAGGTGATCCTCAAGGGACGGGTGGCAAAGGTAACCTTCCGCAATCCTCACTCGACGCTGACCATCGAAACCAGGAATTCGGGCACCTGGGAAGGAGAGTGGACGAGCTGGGACGGTCTCAAGCGTCACGGACTCAGTGAGGAAACCATCAAAGCCGGCGACATTCTGGAAATTGTGGGGAGTCCAGCCCGCAATCCGGACTCCCGTGTTGTGGCTGTTCTGTGGGAAGTGCGACGCCCTGCGGACGGGTGGCGCTGGGTGAGTTCAGACGCATGGCCGGGCCCAAAAGTTATCGAATAGCGCCGATTGAAAGGACTTCATCCTGGATTTCCCAACAGCTCGAATAGGTAGAAGGCCCTGCCAAATTGTCTCTCGCCAATTCAAAGGAGACGTTCTGAGGCTCAATGAGAGTTTCGACGACCTTATCGCCAAAGCCGACCAGACTGTAATGGACGGCTGGGACCTTTCTTTCCTTAAAGGTCGATGGGCGGAAGAACCGACGCCCTGGGATCTGAGAAATCGGATCAAAATACTCTTGCCGGAAGTGCTCACCATGCTCGACATGGGAACTGGAGGCGGTGAGTTTCTCCGTTCCTTGCTCCCGCTGCCGCGAAACACCACGGCAACGGAAGCATACGGACCCAATGTTGTTGTTGCTCGTGACAATCTAGAGCCGTTGGGCACCGAAGTCATCGATACGACAAACGGTCCTTCGTTGCCATTCCCGAAGAAACGATTCGATCTCGTAATGAATCGTCATGAAGCGTTCGAACCTGCAGACGTGTTTCGTATTTTGAAAGACGGAGGCCGGTTCATCACCCAACAGGTGGGCGGTCGCGACATGATGGACATCAATCAGCTACTACAGGACAATCCACATGGGCTTTTCGATTTCTACGACAAGGCCTTCGTCATGGCGCAGATGAAGTCTGCCGGTTTCGAAATCGACGAAGCCTTGGAAGCGTTTGTGCCGACGCACATCTATGACGTCGGCGCCATTGTCGTCATGCTCAAGGTGACGCCGTGGCAAATCGATGATTTTAGCGTCGACCGATATCGCGAACCACTTCGTAAGATCCACGAGTTGATCCAGCAACGCGGGCGGCTGACAATCGGATCCCACCGCTTTCTAATCCAGGCCAGGCGGTCATAACCTTATTTTTCACCACCTCATTGGCGACTGATACCGTGCTGGACATAGTCAAGGTACTCGGTCTGGAGATCGATCGATGGCCATCGTAAGCAGGTTGAGCCTCTGCATTGCTCTTCATAACGGAAGGCGTGCTTGTTCGCATCTGTGAAAGGGCCCAGTGACCTGAAAACAGAAATTTGATAACTCGATAAGGAGCACACGAACATGAACCCAAAGAACACGATCTGCCTCTGGTTCGACAAGGACGCGCATGATGCGGCCCGCTTCTACGCCACCATCTTTCCGGATAGCAACGTGACCGCTGTTCACACGGCGCCCAGTGACTATCCGGGCGGCAAGGAGGGCGATGTGCTGATAGTGGAGTTCACGGTTCTGGGCATTCCCTGCCTCGGTATCAACGGCGGCACGGCGTTCAGGCAAAGCGAGGCCTTTTCTTTCCAGATCACGACGGAAAACCAGGAGGAAACGGACCGCTACTGGAAAGCGATTGTCGGCAACGGCGGCACGGAAAGCCAGTGCGGTTGGTGCAAGGACCGCTGGGGCCTCTCCTGGCAGATCACCCCGCGCGTGCTAACTGAAGCGATTGCGGCTGGTGGCGCTGAGGCAAAGCGGGTCTTCCAGGCGATGATGCCGATGCAGAAGATCGACATCGCCACAATAGAGGCAGCGCGGCGAGGCTGACCGAACGGTGTGTCCGTAAAGGTTATCTCACTTGTAGAGTGTCACTATCAGCGTTCCGGCTACCAGGGATATTCCCGGCAAAGTCATGTAAAGGAGGCAGCCATGGTCAAGCAGACGATCAACGGTACATTTCGACAAACCAATTTGCCGAACGGAAGTGATGAATATCTTTCAAAGCGGGAAGAATTGCGCCTCGCCGAAATCGAATTGAGAAATCAGCGGGAGCGTGTCGCGGAGCTGCGGCGAAAGCTTCCCAAAGGTCCCGCGGTGCAGGATTACATGTTTGAAGAGGTAGCCGCGAGCCTGGATTCTGGAGATTCACCGGTTCGAACGGTGCTCCTCAGCCAGCTATTCACCGGATCGAACCGCTCTGTCGTTCTCTATCAGTTCATGTACGGCAAAAAAACAAACAAAGCCATGCCCAATGTGCACGGCCTGGATCGATGGTTTCAACGGCATCGCGCATCACCTCGCGCCTAACGTCGATTTTGCGGTCATCGCCGCAGCGGATTTACCGGCGCTGCGAAGCCATGCCCGCGCGCGAGGGTGGGACCGATTGCGCCTTCTGAGCGCCGGTTCGAGCACATTCAAATATGACCTGGGAAGCGAAGACAAAGAAGGAAACCAGGATTCGGCGATATCCGTCTTCACTCGCGACAATGACGGTGCGATCTATCACTCGTATACCGGTCATCCATGGCTGTCGAGCGACATCAAGGAACGCGGCATCGACGAGTTGGTACCGATATGGAATATCCTCGATCTCACGCGGCAGGGCCGAGGGGAATTCTACACGAAGCTCGAGTATTCACACGCTGCATAGCGGATTGATCGCATGGCGGCGGGAAATCAATTTCGCCGCCACGTCGCTATACCACCGGCTTACGCCGGTGGTATAGCGAACTGCCGCCGCTAACGCGGCTGGGGAATTGGGATCAAATACCGAATTCAGCGGCGACATACGCTAACGCGGCTGGGGGAGTTGGGATTCCTTCCATCACTTGAGACTGTTCTTGAGGACTGTCAGCGAGCCAGCGGCCGCTCGATTGGACGCAAAAGCATCTTCGTTGGCGGCGGTGATTCTTCTGAAGATCTCATGCCGGTACACTGAGATGTGCGCTGGCGCACTAATGCCGATGCGTACGGAGTCCCCCTCGATTTTCAATATCTGCAGTTCGATATCATCAATGATTACTTTTTCGGTTTCGTCGCGGGTGATATAGAGCATTTTCAGTCTGCGTTATTTCGCAATAATACGAGTCCGAACTTCCCGTGAGCTTTCCAATATGATCTGGCGGCCGATCATTTTTTTGAAATTGACGATTACCGGAGCTTTGAGGTTGACCGTGGATTCCAGCGGATCCTTGGGGATGATTGCGACGACGAACGTCACCACGTCTGCCGCGCTCTCCGCCTGCACACTGGCCAAATCTTCCGCTGCGGGCGAATCGGAATAATCCGGGAAGATCCGAAGCGGATCGACCACGGGCAATGCCAGTTCAGGATCGCTCAGGCACTGAAGCCACTTAAACGGATCGCTGTTTTCATATTCAACGAGGACGAACTGTCTCAGGCTTGAGAAACCAAGAATGCCTTCCGGGAATTCGATCACGGAAGTTTCTTCCACCTGTAACGGTCCGACGACGGACTGTGTCAATTCCATTAACATAAAACTACCCCATCATGTCGATCAGTGAGAGATTCTGAGTCTGGGCCTGCGATCGAAGCGACACGCTGACGGCATCATTGGCCAGATTCATGTCGCTGATCGCTTTCACCAGATCCGCGTCGGTCAGACGCGATGATTCCGACTGCAATGCGTTATTGTGGTCTTTCAGGGCTTTTTGCACCTGATCCACGAGCTGCAGGTTTCCGCCGACTATCGTATCCGCAGTATTGAGCCCGTCCGAGAGCGTCTCCAGATCGCCCAATCTGGCACGGATTCCGGCAGTATCGTTGTTCTGGATTGCGGTCTTCAAAGCATCCAGCGTATCGAACATTGCCGGAGGACCGGCAAACACATCGCTGTTGGTCAGATTCGTTTTCATCACGGTGGCGGCGTCCAGGCGCATGTACACGGGATCATCATTCCCCATGTAAGAGACCGAACCTCCCGAGTCGACGAACGGAGGATCGGTGGACTGTGTGCCGGCAAACAGATACAGGCCGTTGAATTTTGCATTCGCGCTGGACAATGCCTCAGCCCGCGCACTTCCAACAGACTCTGCCAACGCCGCTCGCGATTCGGGAGTCGTCGTTCCGGAGAGAGCCTGTGCGGCCGCGGTCCTTGCGGAATCCATGGTTTGAATCAGTGACTGCAGTGTGGAATCCGTCAATTCGAGCTTGCCTCGAAGCAATTCGTTATTGGCAATGAATTGGTCGTTGGTACTTGTGAGCGCCGCGATCCGGTTGGATTGCGACGCTGCAAAGGGATCGTCCGAGAACCGGTTCACGCGTTTTCCCGTGGTGATCTGTTCCTGTGCCTTATCCAGCCGGGTTTTCGTCCGGTTGATGTTTTCGAGGAAGTTTCTGTCCTGCATGGAAGGGGTGACACGCATACGATGATTACCTTGCGATGTTCAGAACGTCGTCCATCAGTTGATTGACGACGTTGATGAGTTTTGCGGCGGCCTGATAGGCCTTCTGAAAGCGCATCAAGTCGATGGCCTCTTCATCCAGCGACACTCCGGAAATCTGGTCGCGGCTGTTTTCCAGCTGAGTCTTGATCGCATTATTGGTATCGGTCTCGATCTCGGAACTTCGCGCGTCGGTACCGATTCGTGCCTGCATGGCCGTGATGGCATCGGTAAAGCTTTGAGTGCCGGAAGCCATCAATCTCTGACTTGCCAGATCTGCCAGTGCCAGCGCATTTGCGTTGTCCCCCGGTGCTCCCGACTGGCCCGCCGCGACGAAACGAGGATCCGCCGCAACGGCCGGATTGACCGCAAATGCCTGCGCTGCCCCGGCAACGCCGGCAACCGGTGTGAAGAAGCTCAGCGTCGCCGCAGAAGGAGGAGACTGCAGGTCCTTCCCACCCTGATGGACGGCATTGACTTCGCCAATCACGCTCTCGGCCAGAGTATCCAGGTCCGACTGATAGTTCGGAACCAGACTATCCCGCACCTGCAGGAGTCCGCCCAACCGTCCGTTTTGAATGGACGCCGTGATGTCTCTGCCATTCACAATGACCTGGTTGAATCCCATCGGACCGGACCGCGTCAGGCTCAGGTTTTCATGGAAGTCCGCCGTGACCAGTGTGGTTCCCGCTGACGAGATTGAAAACGTGCCATCGCTGGTTTCGTAGTAGTGAATATCGGCCAGTGATGAAAGTTCCTTTACCGCTTCCATGCGCTGATCGCGCAAATCGTTGGCATGGACGCCGGCGGCTTCGGTGTTGTTGATCTGAACGTTCAACGCGGCAATCTTCGCAGACAGATTGTTAATCTGATTCACGCTGTCGATGACGGCCGTATCGGCATTCTGTTGAATATCGCTCAGTTGTTTTGTGGCGTCGTTGAACATGACGGCCAGATTCTTTGCTGCGGAAATGACTCCGTAGCGAAGGGGGGCAGACGTCGGATCATTGGCGAGGGATGAAAACGAATTGAAGAAGCGGCTCAATGCGTCTCCGACCCCGGCCTGACTGAGCCCGAACACGGACTGTACCTGATTCAGATATCCGGTTACGGTTGCTTCCTTTCCGGTCGTCTGAATTACCGATGAAAGACGCGCTTCGAGGAATTGATCCCTCGCCGCCTCCACCGATGTCATCTGAACTCCCGTGCCAATGGGCCCCGCTTCGGTTTGAACCGGCAGCCTTTCCTGAAGTGCGCCGCGCTGTCTCGAATAGCCCGGAGTATTAACGTTGGAGATATTGTTACTCGTCACCTGCAGCGCGAGTTGCTGCGTCAAAAGCGCCTGCTTGCCGATATCGAGAATCCCAGTGAGTCCAGGCATTGCTACCCTTGCAGGGACATTCCTGAAGATGAGGGAAGTCCGTTTGACACCGGCGGACTCCCGGGCAAAGCGTAGGTTACCGGAGGACAAATGACGTTCAACACACGTTGGGATAGCTCGAACCCGTTTTCAATCAGACGGGAATTTCTTCGATTCAGATCCCTGACGATTTGCGCAAGTGCGCGAATGGATGGATCCGCAAGCGACGACTTCGCTTTCAATTCAAACGCCAACTGGCGTTGTTCTTCCATGCACTGTTCCATTTCCGGAAGACTTCGTGCGATCAGCGCTGCCGTGAAACGCTGAGTCACTTCAATGTGGCGTTTCATCAGATCGGCGAAAGATTCCGGTTCGGGCGGTGATGTCTTCGACGTTGAGTTCATATGAGCACATCCAGCTGGTGTTCTTCCCTTTCCCGCGGATCCACGAATTCGTTCGTCAAGTCGTTCTTTAATTCGTTCTTTAATTCAATGTGCAATTCAGACGCCATTTTCGTTTTCCGTTTTGGCAGCCTGCGATCCCTTGGATTTGGGCCAGCTTCCGTATTGGAATGGGTTTTCGAAATTGGCGACTCGAGGGGTGTGACGGTAGTTGCGATCCGGATAGCGTCGGACATTTGGCACTACCTCGATGTGTTTATGACTTGAGTTCGTTCCAACTCTGCTGAATGAGGGCGTCCGCGACATCCAGAGAGTCCACGTGGTACTCGCCCCGGTCAATGATGCGTGCCAGTTCTTCCACCCGGCCTGACCGGACGTCTGGAGCTGCATCCACCAGTGTGCGGAAATGACTGAACTCCGATTTCCGGGCCGAAAGCGATACGCGATCCTGTTCCCGGCCAACGGTCTTCGACCTGGCTCCGTCTGCGCGGCTGGAGCGGGATGGGGGTACCTCCATCGGTCTGTTGTTGCCTGAAATGCGATTGATCGCCATGAGACTCCGGTCACAGAAATTTCGGACACCTCCTTATCGTGCTTATTCAGCCAGACTTTAGGACTTATTTTTCGAAAATGGAGATCGTAAGGCCAGGATTTCATTGGGGTTTACATTTTCGCCGTTGCGCCGCAGTTCAAAATGCAGATGAGGTCCGGTGGCACGCCCCGTACTCCCGACCGTGCCGAGTACCTGGTCGGGCTCAATCTCCTGTCCGACATGAACCAGAACATTGGAAGCATGGGCATAGAGAGTCCGATCACCGTTGGGATGATCGACTATGACTGCATTGCCAAAAGTGCCCAGCATCCCGGCAAAAACGACCGTTCCGGAATCTACGGAACGAAATGGAGTTCCAGCCGGCGCCGCCAGATCGATACCCTGGTGAAATCGCATCGAACCATCGATCGGATCCATGCGCGGTCCAAACGCCGATGAAACCGGAATGACGCTGGCCCCAACGGGGAAATCATCATTTGCCGGTGACGACGCCGGTAAAGGCGAGCTGACGCCGGCACCGCTCGGCTGCGCCATCGGGAACGGCATAGTGGGCATCCGCAGATCGGAAGATTTCTCCGGGCGGCCCGATTCCAATTGCTCCAGCTGGTTATAAAGCAGATCGCCAATTCCCAGCGATTGCGTTTGAGAAATGTTGTTCGCGATTTCGCTGTCGAACATTTCCGTATAGATTTCTTTGCCAAATGACGTCGCTTCCGGGTCGGCTTCATCGATGGTCGAACGCATCACTTTCATCAGATAACTGACAAATAATGCTTCAAACTGCTGCGTTGCGTTCTTTAGTTCATGAAGACGCGCGTTGCCCGTGGCTTTCCTGGAACTCTCGATGCGTTCCTGAATTCCGCCCAACTGCTGGTTGAACCGCAGCAGAGGTGAAACACCGGGCAGACTGGAAGTGATGTCGTCCATCAGATAAGTTCCAGCTCGGCCTGAAGAGCGCCTGCGGCCTTCAGGGCATCAAAAATCGCAACCATTTCCTTCGGTGACACACCAAGTCCGTTGAGGGCCGTCACCAGGCTCTCGACGTTGGTGCCGTCCTTAAGAACGACGAGGTTCTTCTGGCTTTCCGATGCCGTGACATTCTGTTCCGGTGTGACGACCGTCTGGCCCTGCGCAAGCGGATTTGGCTGCGACACGTTGAAAGTAGTACCGATCTGAATGGTCAGGCTCCCTTGCGAAATCGCAACGGACGAAATTTTCACATCTTTGCCGATGACGACCGTTCCGGTTCTTTCATTGAGAATCACCTTCGATACACGATCGGTTTCGACCTGGATGTTCTCCAATTGCGCGACCAGATCCACCACGCGCGGTTTGTACTCGGCCGGAACCCGAACCAGGATGTTGCGCCCGTCCTCCGATTGCGCAACGCCTTCCCCAAATTTTAGATTGATGGCCTGGGCTACGCGGCTGGCCGTTGTGAAGTCGCTGTCGTTCAGTACGAGTTCGAGATGATCCTGCTGCACCAGCAGTGTCGGCACTTCACGTTCGACGATGGCGCCATTCGGAATCCGCCCGGCCGTCGGGTGATTGACCTGAACTCCGTTCTGCGACGAGCCCGCGGAAAAACCTCCGATCGCAACCGGCCCTTGAGCAACGGCGTACACTTCCCCGTTCGCTCCCATCAGAGGAGTCTGAACGAGAATTCCGCCCTGCAAACTCCGGGCATCGCCAATCGAAGAAACGGTACAATCGATGCGGCTGCCTCCCCTCACAAATGGTGAAAGCGTTGCCGTGATCATGACTGCTGCGACGTTTTCCACGCGAATGTCGTTGCTTCCCACAGTCAATCCCATACGTTGCAGCATGTTGATCAGGCTCTGCGTCGAAAAGATGGTTTGCTTGCGGTCGCCGGTTTTGTTCAGTCCGACAACCAGTCCGTAACCCACCAGCTGGTTGTCCCGGACTCCCTGAACGTGTGCCACTTCCTTGAGACGTACCTGTGAGAATGCCAATGATGGCAACTGAAGAATCAGCAAGAACGCGAACAAACGCTTCATAGGTTCCTCACTAAAACGGCCACACTTTCGTCAATATGCGGAAGAGCCAAGCCTGCTTGATGCTGTCCGAAAGCTCTCCCTTGCCATCCACTTGGAGAAGCAAATTCGAGATTGCAGCGGAACTCACTACGTTATTTGGAGCGACATCCATCGGGCGTACCACACCGAACAGCCGCAATACCTGCCGTTCATTGTTGACCTTCACTTCCTTAACGGCTTCAATCACCATGTTCCCATTCGGAAGGACATCTTTCACGTGCCCTGAAAGCGTCGTCGACACGCTGCCGCTGCGCTGGGTGCTTCCGTCGCCTTTGAACTGCTGGCCGCTGTTTGTAGTGACCAGTTTGTCGAATGGAACTTTTGAAGTGATGCCTTCGGCTCCGAACAGATTTGGAGCACCCAGGGCCACGGAGCTCGATCGATTCGTCTGAGCATTCGCACTGCTTTCCGCCGATGTCGATTCCACCACACTGATGGTAATGAGGTCATTCACATGCCGGGCTTTGAGGTCTGTAAACAGGAAAGAGTTGCCGAATTGCGGGTTATAAAGCGAACCTTGTGTCGTCGCGAGGGCCGGCTGGCTGGCTTCCGCCTCCCGAATGTATTGCTCGAGAGATTTCGAGGCACTGAACGATTCCTGGCCGGCGAACGCGGTTTGTGCAAGCAAGAGCGTAATGACGATCGCTGATAGTGTTTTGAGTTTCATTGACAATTTTCTTCTTGATGGCATGTGACTACTTTCCTTCAGCTGTGAATGAACGCGATTCCCCAATGTAGGGGCGGTCTATGACCGCCCACAATTT
>JBGPBY010000128.1:0-15214 GCA_041481485.1 Terriglobia bacterium | reverse complement strand
TACTTGACGAATCAAGCTTCCGAAAATCAGCACTTAGCAATCAGCACTCGCCGATCTGGAAGATCATTTTGCAACAGTGCTATAAAAGCCTGTAAGCGGACCTTATCTATAAGAATAGTGCAAAAGGATGTTCCAAATCGGCGAGTGCTGATTGCAAATGCTGATTTTCGGAAGCTTGATTCCCCTTGTTGTCCGGCTATTCGCCTGGGGCTACAATGCCTGTATGGACAATCGAGCGCAAGAATTACTCCGTGAGGTTTTAACGCTCACTCCACGCGAACGTGCCAACGTGGCCGCGGAGTTGCTAGCCAGTCTCGATGAAACGACAGATAACCCCGATGAAGTGCAGGCGGCATGGGCTGCTGAGATTGAGCGGCGAGCGCGTCGTGTTTTGTCAGGCGAATCCGCGGGGGAATCCTGGGATGACGTTCGCAACCATATCGCACGTCTTTTGTCGAAACAATGATGCAACGGTTCCGGACGGAACCGGAAGCCTCAGTCGAGCTTGCTGAAGCAGCTTTGTGGTACGAACAACAACGTTCCGGACTTGGTATTGAATTCCTGGGAGAGATTGACGCTGCTTTGGACTTCATCAGCCGTTTTCCCCAAGCCGGTACGTTTGTGCCCGGCGCCCCAAAGGACTCTTCCGTTCGCCGGGTGCCAGTACGGCGGTTTCCTTTCCACATTGTGTATCTGGAAGTCTCCGACACCATTCGTATTCTCGCATTCACGCATGATCGTCGCTTGCCGGGGTATTGGCATTCACGGGTGTGATGAAGCCGGTTGATCTGCGGCTTCGATAATTTAAAGGCAGACGTCGAATTCGGTGAATGATGATTGCAGTATCTATCATGACCAACATGCCATCTGTTCGAGATGCGACGATAGAAGACATTCCCGCGATTTTCGACATTCGAATATCCGTGCGTGAGAACGGTGCCACACGTCTGCAACTCGAACAATTGGGGATCAACGAAGAGACCGTGCGTGCGGCAATCTCCACTGAAGGCCGCGGGTGGATTGCCGAGGATGAAGGCAATGCCGTGGGCTTTTCGATTGCCGATCTGCAGGAGGGTTCTGTCTTCGCGTTATATGTCCGGCCGGAATACGAGGGACGGGGATTCGGCGGGAAACTCCTTGCGGCTGCAGTGGAATGGTTATCCTGCCAGGGATTCAATCGAGTTTGGCTGGCGGTCGGTATGGACACTCAAGCCCATCGTTTCTATTTGAAGCGCGGCTGGACTCCAACAGGCCGGGTTGAGCTGAATGGTGACATCGAGCTGGAATTATCTCTCTCAGGAATCCGAGTTCGGCGAATGACCGAAGTGGAAGCAACGCCAGTTGTGAAGCTGTGGCACGCTGCAAAAAAGAAGGCGTATACCTACCTGCCTTTGGAACAGGCGCGAACATTTGATGAGGATTACGCGTTCTTCACTCAGAAGATTCTTCCGCACTGTGAGATCTGGGTGGCGGAACTTGAAGGGTCGGTGCGTGGATTCCTCGCAATAGACGTCAGTTACATTGACCGGCTTTATGTGTCGCCCGATGATCAGCGAAAGGGCATTGGCAGCGCACTGATCGATCAGGCGAAGAAGTTCTTTCCATCAGGACTTGAACTGCACACGCATCAGAAGAATCTCGCGGCCTGCCGTTTTTATGAAAAGCACGGCTTTCTGGCAGTTCGGTTCGGAACCAGCCCGCCTCCGGAATCCGAACCGGATGTTGAATACCACTGGCGTCCTGTCGGAATTTGAATCCAGAGACTTAGCAGAGGTATTGAATAAATTCAACTGTAGGGTATGACCGCTCGCGTTTGCCAAGTGTGTAAACCGAATTCCGTCACGCTGACAAAGGATTTTCAGGTCATCAAAATCGAAGTCCGGATAAACTGAAGAACAGTATCCTTTTTAAATCTTTCGCACTGTCAATGAGGCTGGATTGAACAACTAGCCCTTTATTGGGTGCTTCCGGTAATTTCGTTTTGACGAGGAGGATTTGCCGCCAATGTTGAAATCCAGATTTCGCATCGCACTGCTCGCCTTCGTGATGATTGTCTGGTCCTCGCGGGGTTTGCGGTCCGCCGATACGCTTCCCACGCAACTTTCCGACGAGGCATTCTGGAATCTGATCGGGAGTTTGTCGGAGCCGGGCGGCAGCTTTCAATCGGAGAACTTCCTTTCCAACGAGACGGGATTTCAAATGGTCATCCCTGCGCTCAATCAGATCGTCAATCCGGGTGGTGTGTACATGGGGGTGGGGCCTGAACAGAACCTTACCTACATTGCGGCCATTCATCCGAAGATTGCATTCCTTGTCGATATCCGCCGCCAGAACATGCTGGAGCACATGATCTACAAGTCTGCATTTGAAATGTCGGACAACCGCGCGGATTTTCTTTCGATCCTGTTTTCGAGAAAGCGTCCATCCGGACTGAGCGAGCGATCGAAGCCCGGCGACATGCTGAATGCCTACAACGCGGAGCTGCCAGATGCCGATGTCTTCCGGAAGAATCTTCAGTCCATTAAGGATCTTCTGGTGAAGAAGCACAAATTTGGTCTCAGCAGTGACGATTTGAATAACCTCGAGCACGTGTTCACTGTCTTTCGCGACTACGGTCCGGAGATCAATTACAACTCCGGAACATTGAATGGCGGCCGCGGCGCGGGCGGCATGCCGAACTATATCGATGTGATGACCGCGACCGATCCGCAGGGCCAGGAACGAAGTTTTCTCGCAACAGAGGAGAATTTCCGCTTCCTGAAAGAATTTGAAGGCCGGAATATGCTGATTCCGCTCACCGGGGATTTCGGCGGTAAGAAGGCAATCCGCGCCGTAGGACAGTATCTGAAGGATCACCAGGCGACGGTCAGCGCTTTCTATCTTTCCAACGTTGAAAACTATCTGTTCCAAAATCAGGGCGGTCCGGGAAACCCGAATGGCGGCGCCGCCAATTTCTATAACAATGTCGCAACACTGCCGCTGGACGCGTCCAGCACTTTCATTCGTTCCAGAAGCGGGGGCGGACTTATTGGCGGCGGTGCGCGTAACGGCGTATCGCGCCCGCCAAACGAACTGGCATCGATACCGGAAACGCTTGCCGCCTTCAAAGATGGCCGCATCCGGGTATATCAGGATGTATTCAGTATTCCGATGTTCCAGGGGGATGTTCCTCCAGTTATTAAGTAGGATTCCGGTCAAAACCTAAGAAGACTGGATTCTGGAGCTACCAGACAGTCTGTACTCGATTGGAGTCGACAATCTCCCGATCCTTTGTGATCAGGACGGCATCCAGTCGAAGCGCCGTGCCGGCCACAAAGCGATCGAATGGGTCAGAGAAGGGGAGATACCGGGCTTCCTTGATGTCGAGCCATTCCAGGGAAACGATGCTGAAGCCCGGCTTGTTATCCAGCGAACGGCACCAGTGTTCGAAAGTCTGAGAGAGCCGTAGTCTTCCGAGTTCGGCCAGAAGTGAAATTTCCCAAAGAACAACGGAGGGAACGAAGACGATAGTCTCACCGGACTCGGCTTTCTCGAAAATTCGTTTCGCGCTTTTCCCCAACAGAAGCTTCCGGCTGAAGGCGTACTGAACGAGGGCGTGCGTATCCGCGACGTACACTAGCTATCCGAAAGTCCCCGCACGAGTTTCTTCCGACGTTTTTCGTGGGACGATTGAAATTGTTGTCGAATCTCTCCGATGGCGGCCTCGATATCGGCGGGATCGCCCACCCATGTTCCGGAGCCCCGCAACATCCAGGGCTGCTTCTCGAGTTTTTCGATCTTCTGTAGAACCGCATCCATATTCATGAGAACCGCCGCTGCCTTTCCATGCCTCGTGATGGCTATTGGCTGTCCCGACCTTTGGACCTCGTCGATGAGGGAACTCAATGTTTCCCGCGCGTCCGTAAAGGGAACTTTCTTGATGGGCATGCAGAAAGTGTACAGTAATTTCTGTACAGATTAAACATTCGAAATTCCTGCGGGCTTCGTCAAGAGCCTCTGCCTGCAATCCGCCAGACTGGAAAGTAAGTGAATGGGATCTACTTTGGCAATTTCAGTTCTTCCAGCTTCCGCTCAAGCTCGCGGATTTCTTCGACAATTTGAGGTGTTGCTGTGCCACAGCTCGCGGTGGCCTGAATCCAAAGTTTGTTCAGCCGTTCGGTGATTTCTTTTTCGGATTCAGTCATGCGGCAATAGCCTCAATGGGATTTTCAGGCCAATTGACCTTGATTCCTAATCATTTAAAGTCGGCCGAGGTGAGCTGTTTTAGCAGGATCTCTGTTGCCTCATCTCCAGCAATCTCGACGGAATTGCAGCCGATGGCGAGTCGCTTTTCGTATTCGGGATTTCCGAGTACGCGATCGACATCGGTACCTTCCTCCAGCCACGCGCAAACTCGATAGTGTCCCGCCTCAAGATGCTCTGCATTAAAGGCTGGCGTACCATTGAGGTAAATGCGTTTCACCGTGTCTGTGGGGCGAAACGGTTGTTTCGCGATTGTAACGAGTCCACGCGGATACGACTTCACCCGCTCCAGCAGCTCCACATTCCCCTGAATTCCGCCGCCTTTGCGGCTCAACGTCACAATTGCAGGAGCGGGAAGGTTCGAAGCGAGATCAAAGTCTCCGCCTGGATAAATTCTGGAATTCAGCTCGGCCTTCTTGATCACGCGTCCGTCGGAAAAGTCCATGCGGTAAGAACCCGCCGGCAGGCCGGATGCGCTGAATTCCCCATTTTGTCCGATCGCAAAACTTCGGACATAAACACCCACATTGGGAACGAAAATACTCAGCGAAGCACTTCTGCCGGTCTCCACTGCGCTTCCATCTTCATAAATGGCACGGCCTGCGAGCGTCAATCCCTGCACCACTTCAGCGCTGAAATTTTCAACGTTGCGATCGACAATCAGAAATTGGTTGCCTCCACGGACTGGTCCTGCAGGCGTGTATCCGGCCCAATAGGGTCCGGGTGGAAGGGGAGGAGAAACAAAAGAACCATCCGGCATCAGTCTGGTTGAGAACGCCCCGTTATACGGATCCGCAGCAAGGAATGGAAACGGCGAATCCAAACTGACACGGCGCATCAGCACCAGTCCCGAGGACTTTATTTCCGGAGGGATTCCAAAAACACGGCCCGTCAAAGTGAAATACTTGCTGAACTGCATCTCGACACGGAGTCCAAACAGATTGACGTCTCGAACGGAAATCTGAGCGGCCTGTTCAATAAAAGGAACACCTGGATACATGGTATCGACAAGCGCCGCAGGATGGTCAGCCGTCGCTTTCATTTGCTGTTGCACAAGAGCTTGCGGGGCTTTTACTCGCATGTAATACGTTCCGGGCGGGACGGAAGGAAAAGAGAAGCTTCCGTCAGGACCTGTATTAATGGCTGGTTGCGCCAATGCCATCGTGCGGAGTCCACCGACCCATCCTTCCGTGAGCAATTCCACTGTCGCCGCAGATATTGGATTTTTATCGGGATCGACGACAGTTCCTTCAACAGTAAATACCCTCCACATTCGCAAAGACACCGGAGGTGGATTCTTGCCTGGACTCAGCGTGATCGAATTCGGGCTGCCATTGGCCAGAACATAATCAGCCACGCTCGGCACAACGGTGTAGGCGTCTGCCATCATGTTCGTCACTGTTGCGGAACCTTTGGTGTCGGTAGTCGCCATGTAAGACCAACGGCGATTGTCAACAGACTGGGGCTGTCCGCGCAATTGCGCGGCAGGCACGTTGAGGTCTAACGCGAGATTCTGTGGATTTGGGTTGCGCCGCAATACAACTGCAACTCCGGACATTCCTCCCCCCGTGGATGCATCCACGATGCGCACGGTCAGATCGACACCTTGTCCTTGAGCTGGCAGCGGCGGATCTATCTGCTGCACTCCTGTCGCGCGTGCGCCACCTGGAGGCGCGGTAATACCGGCGGGAACTGACGCTGCCGGCGGCTGCTGCTGCGCTGCCAACAAAAACCCTGCAAGACACAAAAATGCGAAAGCTGGAAGAAGAGTTCGAAGTGCTGCCATTTTTAGCTCCTGTGCCGTTTGGGCAGTTTTTACACGTGAATCGGGAAAAAACCAGAAGATTCTGCGTGACCACTGTCGGAGAGACTGTGTTTCGAGAAAGACCACTAGTGGTATTTCAGTACGCCTTTGGGTGTCTTATCGGGGAACTTTTCGGCGCAAATACACACTTTACTTATAGTTGTGGTGGAGCTTTGCTTGAAAATTTGCCTTTCAATCCGCGTCTGTTAAAGAGTTCGATCCCCAGACTCTTCGAAGAGACAGGTGCGGTAAAACTTCCATGACCTTCCGGAGTTTTGTGACAAACGTGAGTTCTGTAAGTGTTTTCAAGATCAATTACGAGCACTCTGGACCGCAAATTGCTTTTTAGTCAAACCAGGAGTGCACAATCAGTGAGATTAACTTCATATGGTCAAGGGCAAACAGATTACAGCTGGACTCTTTTATTTCTAAGGAGGCTCGAAAACGTCGTGTAAGAAGTCGTGTAAGAAAACGAGGAATCGCTGGATGGATTCGGCGAAGGGCTCCAATGGTTCGTTTGAACCTGAAGTTTCAAGGCAGGTTCGGAAACGGGGGACAAATTGATGGTTAAGCCATATGCCTCGAAGGAACTCATGTTAGACCCGGAAATGCGCAGTGCCAAAGTTCTCGATTTTGAGCGCCAGTTACTTGGCAAAGTCGTAGGTCAGGATCGTGCAGTTCGGCGAATCGTCAATATGTATCAGATTTACCTGTCGGGAATGGCTTCGCCGGGGCGCCCGGTTGGCAACCTTCTCTTTCTCGGTCCCACAGGATCCGGCAAGACTCGCGTCGTTGAAGCGACGGCAGAAATACTGTTCGGAAATCCTCGTGCCTATATCAAAATCGACTGTGCGGAATTTCAGCACAGCCACGAGATTGCTAAACTAATCGGATCACCTCCGGGTTATCTCGGCCACCGGGAAACGCCGCCGATATTGACACAGGAAGCGATCGATCAATACCAGACGGAGGATTTGCGGCTCAGCCTGATCTTGTTTGATGAAATTGAAAAGGCGAACGACGCCGTGTGGCAGCTGCTTTTGGGAGTCCTGGACAAAGCCACGCTGACTCTCGGTGACAACCGAAAGGTGGATCTGTCCCGCTGCCTGATCTTCATGACTTCGAACTTGGGCGCCATGGAGATGAACGATATTGTGCACGGTGGTATTGGCTTCACATCGCACACCAACCACTCTGACGAAGAACTCGCAGACCTCGATCGCAAGTTGTATCGGACAGCTCTGGATACAGCAAAGAGGAAGTTCTCTCCAGAATTCATGAATCGCCTGGATAAGGTCGTCGTGTTTCGAACGCTGACGGCGGCGAGCATGCGGCGGATTCTCGAGATCGAATTGAACGAAGTCCAGACGCGGATCATGGCACTGCAAAACGACAATCAATTCATATTCCGCTGTACGCCGAATGCGAAGGAATTTCTGCTTCGGGAAGGCACGGACGTGAAATACGGCGCCCGGCATCTCAAGAGGGCGATCGAGCGCCATCTGGTGTATCCACTATCGAACCTTATCGCAACCGGACAGATTCGAGCTGGGGATGTCATCAATATCGATCTGAGACCATCCAGAGAAAAGTTGTCGTTTGCCAGGGATCACAGTATCTCCGGGTTGGTTCCCCGTGAGACGGCATCAGCTATTGAACTGACTTCCCGACGACCGGTGAAAGGGAATATCAAGGCGATGGCGGGACTAAATTAAATTAGAATGAAGCAGGACCTGATTCACTGAAGATGGCTTCCCTTCAACTTCTGCCGACCGTAGGATTGCAGGGGATATGAACAAGGTGCAATTCGAAGCCGAATTGATTGAAGGTCACAAGGGCGTCACGGTTGTTCTTGTTCCTTTCGATCCAGAAGAAAAGTGGTCGAGGAAGCCCATTCGCCTGGAAGGGCGCCGGCACGGATGGCTCATTGTCGGAAGTGCGAACGGCGTCAAGTTCGACGGCTACATCGGAGAACGGTGGAATCGCTTTTTTATCATCATCGACAGCGGCCTGCGCGACGCTGCAAACGTAGCAGCCGGTGACACTCTAAAGATGAGCGTCGAGCCGACATCGAGTAAACTCGTGCATGAACGAGCACGCCAGCAATCGAATGCAACGACCGCGCCAAAAAGCCCCCGTCCAGACGCGATCGAACCTGCAAAATATCGGCTGCGATAGCACCAGCGTTGAAGACGAACAGAAACCTCAATCTACGTATTGTCGGCATCCCGCCACCTCGACCGGCATGGTCGCGTCTCACTTTCAATGTCCGGTTTGCAGACTCGCCCATGTGGCAAGGCCGCATGCAAACACTGCGGCGTTTACTCGCGTTTAAATTACATGTGTGTGTTAAGGTTGTCGCAATGCAATCGACGCAGGATCTTAAGATTGCGATGCACCTGGTGTCCTCATCTCGTCAATCGGGCCTCGTTGCTGGGACTAGAGAAGAAATCACGACATGACTTATTGTGTGGGCGTCCTTCTAAACGAAGGAGTCGTGCTCGCGTCGGATTCTCGCACGAATGCGGGAGTCGATAATTTTGCGACGTTCTCCAAGATGACTGTATTCGAGCGCCCGGACGACAGGCTGATCGTCTTACTAAGCTCGGGAAATCTGGCCGGTACGCAAGCCGTCGTCAGCGTCCTAAAGCAGCGCGGGGAAGCGGAAAGAGACGGCGTCGCCAGCATTTGGAACGCTCGCACGATGTTTGACGTTGCCAACCTCGTTTCTGATGCCGTGCGAGACATCGAGTGCCGCGACGGCAAGTATCTGGCGAGTAGTGACGTACAGTTCAACGCTTCGTTCATCATCGGTGGACAGATCAAGGGCGAACCGCCACGATTGTTCCGGACGTTTGCGGAGGGCAATTTCATCGAGGCCGGTAGCGATACCCCCTTCTTTCAGACAGGCGAGGCGAAATACGGAAAGCCGATTATCGATCGAGTGATCACTCCTGAAACGAACCTCAGCGATGCAATCAAGTGCGTATTGGTCTCATTCGACTCCACATGCGCAGCAATCTTTCGGTCGGCATGCCTATTGACCTCATATTCTATGAACGAGACAGTTTGAAGCTCGCTGTTCGTCGCCGCTTTGAGTCGGGTGACCCTTACTTCACTACCCTCAGTAAAGAGTGGAGCGAAGGTGTCCGCACCGTGTTCCGCCATTTGCCCGCGATGGGACTGTAATGCTTTCTTTCAAATCAACTCCGAAAATTCCGGATTACAACGTAACCGTCCGTGTGGGTTGCAGCCTCGTATACGAAGTTACTGGCGAGGCATCGCTGATCCTTAATTTGAAGCTTCGTCCCGATGGCAACTATGCCGTCGTCTCGGAGGCCCTGGCGCTCGGCGATAACCTGCACGCGGAGGAATTCATCGATAGCCATGGGAACTGCATCACTCGCGTGAAACTCGAGCGCGGAACGAATTGCTTCCGGCACGATGCAATTGTGTCTGTTTCCTCGCAGCCGGATAATCATGACATCGTCGCAACCTTTCCGCAGGCTCCGTGCGATCTCCCGGCCTCACTGCTACGGTATACACTGCCGAGCCGATACTGCGATTCCGACAAGTTGACCGACTTCGCCTGGCGCAAGTTCGGTAACGTCGAGCATGGAATGCCGCGAGTTCAGGCCATCAGTCGATGGGTGCACGAGAACATCGAGTATCGTTACATGTCGGGCAGTTCCAATATTTCGGCATGCGACGTCTTGCAACGCGGTTATGGCGTCTGCCGCGATTTCGCCCATCTTGCCATCGCGCTCAATCGCACATTTAACCTTCCAACGCGCTATGTGACCGGCCATTTGCCCGACATCGGTTTTCCCGACCCGGAAAATCACATGGATTTCCACGCCTACGCGGAGGTCTATATCGGCGGAACGTGGTTCACAACGGACGCCCGTTTCCACATCCCGCGCATCGGTCGCATTAATGTCGCCTGCGGGCAGGACGCGGTGGATGGAGCGTTTTCGACAATCTACGGCGGCGCGACGCTGACCTATTTTAACGTTTGGGCCTATCAAGTGACACTCGGCTCCGTAGGTATCGGTGACCCGATTGATCTTACGCAGCGGCTTGACAACCAGTGGACCGTGCGCACAAACGCGCATTAGTGGCCGTTTTGGCACCGATTTCCACATGAAATCCCTGGCCTTGACTGGTAACCGCATCTAGACTGGCGGAGTAACCTGGAGTCTACACGAGGCGCTTTGGGGAGAGCGTCTGACGCTCTCAAGAGAGCCACCGATTACAATAAATCTGGCTATCGAGAAAAGGCGAGAGCGGATGTCGATGCTGCAATCAATCATGCGACTGCTGCCGATCTGGGTGAATTCCGCGCCATGATTACCAATGACATTGCTATTGCTGCTAAAGACGTCATCGCTGGCATCTATGCCGCCAAAGATTACCGCGAGCATCGAGAGTCCGCCGCCCAAAGGTCTGGTCCAATCCGTTGATAATCGTTGCCCCTGCCCATGCTCAATTCGGAGTTGGCATCTCCACCAAATCGATCAACAGAGTTTCGAAGGAAGCCTTCACTGTGTGGCTAGCGGACTACGTTCTGGTCAGGAACAAGTGGGAATACTTTCGCCGGATATACAGTCGCGATGTGATAACCGCGGATGCGCCGATTCCAAGTGCGTAGATCTGAGCGAGAAAAAAATATGGGACCGTATCAAACGCCCAAAGAAAGAATGGGAAAACGAAGAGCAGCGACGTTCCAGCGCACAACCCGGAGAGAACAAGCAACGCCCGGGGTTCGATCCGATAGATTTTGATCCCCGCAAATACAGCCAGCACCGCTCCAATCGGAACAAGCAGCGGCAGAACGAAATTGACTGCAGCAACCGGCGTCGGCAGCCAGGACACTGCGAATAAGATCCACGCAATCCGGAAAAAGGCGAGATGTGGCGTAGTGCTTGTGGTGATGGGTCTTCCTATTGTCAGAACGGATAGGACAACAAACACAGCCAGCACTACCGGGACGTCCTGAAAAGCGAGGTCGGGCGCCCGGATCAAAAGCGCAAGACGGTCGGCGGTACCATATTGCTCAAAGTGAAAGGGACCTGCGGGTACCCATTGCCAGATGCCGTCCCGCTTGCGGACGAGAACACCGTCGGTTCCCATTGCCACGACGAGATTTCCCTGCTCGCTCACCACGGCGTCCTGTGGGCCCGCGTTCGAGTTTGTGCCGCGTTCCCTCCGATAGAGACCATCGCGGACTTCGGTTCGAAGTTCAGCGAGATCGATTTCCGGAGTCCAGGTGCTGCCATTGTCCAGTGAACTCTCAATCTTGTCTGCCGGTGATTCGTGATAGAGACGGACACCATCGGAAATCTTCCAGGTAAGATGATCGAAGTGTCCCCATTCAAGGTTCCGGGTCGATCCACATTGTCCGGTCAGGCCCGCGACATCGGCCTGTACCCAGGTGAGACCGCCGTCCTCGCTGCGATAAGCGCGTGCGGGCGGAACCGGATATTCGAACGCATAAAGCGTCGTACCTTCTGCGCACAGGTGGACGATGCCGTGTAAAGGGTTCGCGACCGACGTCGCAACCGTTGCCATCACTCCAAGCGTGAGAAGCAGCCACACTCGCGGCTTGACGGTTTCTCGACGGCTATCCGCACTGCTCCATATTTTCCAACCTAACCATAGCGCCGGCAAAGCGAGGAGGTCGCTGGGATCGAGGCGCAGCGTTCCGTGGTAACCCATCAGAATCCCATAAGCAGCGATGGTCCATCCGTGAATCAAAGCGGTAGTCTTGGCCAGCGCGAACCACGCACCAATGAAGACGAACGCTCCGATCCCGATGCCTCTTTCATGGACTCGCACCGGTGCCAACCAGGCGCACGCGAGCGCGCAAATGAACGGGGCAAACACGAGCCATGCGAAATCACCCAGCTTGCCGGTTACCCACGATGGAAAGTAGACGCGGAGGAAGTGATCGTTCAACAGCAACGTCACAATTGCGAGGACACACACGCCATGCGAAAGGCTGTGCAGTGCACGCCAGAAGGCAACGTTACGCGCGGCTCTCATTTCGTTCGAGAGTGGAAGCGCAACGCGATATTCATCGGGCCTGGTTTTCCTCGTCTAGCCAAGATTAATTCGGCCTGCGACCGATTTGCCTGAACGGACCTTCGCCGAGGATTATTGATCACCGGCATTTCGTGATGTGCCGCCTGCCGATGATACCGCGACAGTTCGAAGTACTTGTCGTAATATTCCAGCGCTAATGTGAAAGTTGAAGCCATCCTCCTGGCTCATTCAGGAGTAAGCTGTCGAATATAAGTTCCGGCATAAGACCTTCCCGGCAGGTCGAGAGGCGCAGAGGGATGACACTTTTAAGAACGGTAGCGATTACTGCATTCGGTATTGCCGTTTTGGGCACTGCAGCGGATGGGCTGACGCAACGCGAATCTTCGCAACGCGGCGGCGACGGACAGCGTGGCCGAGGCGCTCCGCCGCCGGTGCCGGGAGTGGATCAGCGCTCCTATCGTTTCCCGGAAACGAACGAGAAGATCGAGTACGACGTCTACGTCTCGCGCAAAGTCGACAAGAAAAAACCGAGTCCGCTGGTCATCGCGCTGCATGGCGCGAACGAACAGCCGATGGGACTGATGCGCTCTCTCACCGGTCCGGCAGACAAAGGCGGTTACATTGTCGCCGCGCCGACAGGCTATACCCTTGACGGCGGATTCGGCGTCAGCGCATTAAGGGCCACAACCACGATTCCTCCGAACCTTGTGGAATTGAGCGAGAAGGACGTTATGAACGTTCTCGAACTCATGCGTAAGAATTTCAATATCGACGATCGCCGCATCTATCTTCTTGGGCAGTCGATGGGCGGTGGCGGCGCGATGCACATCGGTGTGAAGTACAGCAATATATGGGCGGCGCTCGGCCTGTCCGCTCCTGCTATGTCGACTCAGCAGCCCGTGCTGCTGGACAGCATTAGGGACATGCCCGTAATTCTCGTCCATGGCGATGCCGATACGACAGTAGCGCTTGCCAGAATCCTGCCCTGGGTCGACCAGATGCGCGAATTGAAGATGGCTTACGAGTATTACGAAATGCCAGGCGTTGGCCACCACGATGCCATCGAGAATGGCGCATCCCGCATCTTCGCGTTTTTCGACAAACATTCAAAGTCCGCGTCCGGCCACTAACGGGACACTCATGTCGAGGAAGACATTTCTGCTGGCGATGCTCCTTTTCCTTGTGACTCTCACTACCACACTGTCATTGCAGAACGCGGCTCAGATTGCGTCCATCGGAGTCGTCCAGGGAACCGTAACGCGGGAAGGAACCACCGATCCGCTTCCCGGCGTTCAGATAACGTTGGCTGGAAAAGGATTTGGACCGAATGCTTTGGACGAAGACTCTGCTCGAAAAGTGCTCGATCTTGCGGGTCGTGACGCGGGCTATACCTCTGAATTTCTTCAAGAGGCGCGCGACGTTCTTGCCAATGCCGCAAAAGGTGTGAAGCCGCCCAGCTTTACTGCTGTCACGGATAGCAGCGGTCACTTTTTGATTTCCGGTGTTCCCGTCGGAGCCGCCAATGTCCTCGCCGAGCTTCAAGGATATTTCGGTTCGCTGCAGTTCGGGGGCTACCCGCGTATTGTATTCCTGCCTGCAACGGTTACCGCCGAAAAGCCGGCAGACGTCCACATATCGATGATTCCCTGGAGCGCCATTAGCGGCCGCGTCACGGATTCCAGTCGGAAACCAATTTCCAATTTACAGATCTTTGTGCTGCGCTCCGACTACTACGAAGGGAAAGTCGTTTTTCACATCGTCGATAAAAAGAATAGTGATGACCGCGGCGCGTTCCGGATATTTGGCTTGCCGCCCGGGGAATACTTCGTCGTCGCATCCCCACTTGCAGTGGCGCGAGATGCCGCGTCAGCCGTCTCCGGTGCAGTACCGGTGAAGACTTTCTATCCCGGAGTGACGGATATCTCGCAAGCGGTGCCTATTGTTCTTAAAGGAGGCGAAGATCGGACAGGCGTGGATCTTCAAGTGATCTCCGAGTCCGCCGTCGTGATATCCGGGAAGGCGATCACTTCCTTGCCGCCAGGTCCGATAACCGTTTCGCTGATGCCGCACAACAACATTTATGCAACTGCGGATTTTGTGGGCGGCGCCAAATTGACTGCAAATTCCGACGGCACCTTTCAAATTCCGAATGTGATGCCGGGCACATACGATTTGTTTGTTCGTATGCCGATTGCGGAAGAAGCGAACACACCGAATCCGCCGGAACGCTTGATCGAACCGTGGGCAATTGGCCGAACCACCGTGGATGTTCATGGTTCGAATGTGAGCAATGTCAACATCCTGGTGACTTCCGGAGTGGATATTAAAGGTCGTATCACGGTGGACGGAAAGCCATTCCCGCCGGACCTCCATTTGCCTTTTGGTTTCGGCGACACCGACGGCAGGATAGGAGGTCCGGACGATGAACTGGGAAGTATTCTTGCCCAGCCTTTCAGGTATTCACCTCGAATCGGAGCAGACGGGTCCTTCCTGTTTCCAAACCTTCCACCAGCAAGGTATCGATTTTATGAGGCGATCAGTGGGCTACCCGAAAGGGCGTATCTTTTCGACATTCTTCAGGACGGCAAGAGCGTTTATGACAACGATCTTGTAGTGGACACGCAATCGGCGGGTCCCCTGGAAGTCATCATAAAGACGGATGGCGGCAGTATCGAGGGTACGGTTTTCGG
This sequence comes from Terriglobia bacterium, assembly GCA_041481485.1. GTDB lineage: Bacteria > Acidobacteriota > Terriglobia > 20CM-2-55-15 > 20CM-2-55-15 > JBGPBY01. The sequence continues at coordinate 433 of JBGPBY010000128.1, read as the reverse complement.
CGCAGACCGGAAGGCTGTTGCGGCAGGAAGCTCCGTTGTTTTGGTTCCTCCGCAGAACCGTCGTCAGAATCCCGAACTCTACAAGGTTTCACCCACTGACGCGCAGGGACACTTCTCAATGAACCCTGTTCCTCCGGGCTTATATGCGCTTTTTGCCTGGGAGAACGTGAAGCCAGACGCTTATATGAATGCGGATTTCATGCGGCAGTATGAAGGCCGCGGAGTCCCTGTAAATGTTTCTGCGAATTTGAAGTTGACGACGGAACTCGTCGTGATCCCATAAAGGCACTGTACTCACGGGCCCGACGTCGATAAAAGTAAATCGTCTGGACCGAGCAGCACCCGACTGTAATTCCTACCTCGAACTCGAATTGCTGCATAGAATTGGGTTTATGAAGATTTTGCCCGAACCGTGTCGTATCCACCGTCTCGG
>JBGPBY010000127.1:0-15550 GCA_041481485.1 Terriglobia bacterium | reverse complement strand
TTTGGGGAGGCGCTCTTATGAAGCCATTGATTTCTGGAATTGCCTTATTCGTGATGTCCGGATATTTCATGGCTGCGGGCCGTGTGGAGAATCCAGTCGATATACCGCGCGGAATGGGCCAAATGGATATGCGGCGAATGTGTCCGGCCAGTTTGCCTGGAGTTGAAATCTCCACCGCAAACACGATTTCCGGCATATCGGTAACATTCACGGCAGCAGCGGAAAATGTTGCGGAGCTTCAGAAGCGGGTGGAGCAGATGGCCAGCATGCATAACATGATGGTTGGTTCGGCTAGCATGCCGATGCCAAACCACATGCCGGCCGGAGAGGTGGCTTATGAACCTTTGGCAAACGGCGCACGTTTGACCTTCAAGCCGAAGAACCCCGCGGAACTGCCGGAATTCCGGAAGCAGATCGAGTCGCACATCAATCTCATGAAGAAGGGCGACTGTACGATGATGGGCGGCATGATGCAGGGAATGGATCACCCGATGCACAATGATGCTCCCGCCGGCAAATGAGAATTGAGTGAACTCTGCTCGCCCACTGTAGGGTCGGGCTATCAAGAAAAGCCCTCTCCCAACGGGAGAGGGGGCCGCGTAGCGGCCGGTGAGGGGTACCGCACGTAACAATATTTACTTGAGGTACCCCTCACCCGGCCTTCGGCCGCCCTCTCCCGTTGGGAGAGGGATTTCTTAATAGCCCGAACCCCTACAGTGGCGGCAGGAATTGGCGAGTCCTCAGAAGGCCAATGATTCGATTCGCTGCAGTCTCCGGATCTTCCAGGTCTCCATGAATGACAAGGTCAGGGTGGAGCGGCGGTTCATATTCGACCTGAAGTCCCGGGACTTCGTGAAGTTCTCCTGCCTTTCCTTTTCGATAAATACCCTTCGGGTCGCGGCGCATACACACTTCCAGTGGAGTATCGACATAGACCTCCAGAAAGTTTCCAATCTGGAGCCGCGCTCGATCTCGGAAGCTACGCCGGTTTGCGGTCGCGTCGAACACTACATGGATTCCGCTCTGGACCAGAACGCTGCCGATGAACGCGAGTGCGCTGTAGAAATACTCACGATCTCTGGCATCGTAGGTTGGAGCCGGGAATTGCAGACGCATTGCATCGGATTCCAGAACGGCTACGCGGACTCCAGCCAGGCGAAGTTGCCGCGTGAGTTCGGCAGTGACTGCAGATTTTCCAGATGCCGGCAGGCCTGTAAGCCAGACTGCAAATCCGGACTCAATATCAGGATGCAAAGTATTGGTTCACCTTCAAGGGCTCGAATGCCGAAGAATTCAAAACCGCATTCATGAAACTAAAGAGTTTCTTGCGTACATCATCGTTGAGATGCGGATACCAGACCGGATGAGCCATCACCAGCCCGCGAAAGACAAAGAAGGGCGCCGCAACCTCGAGCATTTCGGTATCGCCGGTTTTGTCGAGATAGCGTTTCCAGAATGCATGAAAGAGATCGCTGAATACACCTTCAAGTCGCCCCGAACGTTGAAGTGAAAAGAATATAAAGTTCATTGTCAGACAGGTGACGTCGTCTGCGGGATCACCCCATTCTCCTCGGGATCGATCCAACAGGCAAAAATCAATTTCGTCATCAAAAAGAACATTCCAGGGATGAAAATCGCCGTGAACCTGCCGCAGCCGGTGAACTCGGCTTTTCAACTTCCAGCGCCAGTCAATGCAGAGCCTTTCAATATCCTGTAACTGGCGTTGCCAAAGGCCTCCCATTTCCGGGTAGCTGTCCACCAGCCCCATGATGCATTCGGAGTGGCCCACCAGTTCGCGAATTCGACGGACATATAGTCCGGCGGCGTTTCCAGGCTCGCGATGGATACCGGCCAGATAATCGCACAACGTTTCCGCACGCCGCAGGTCCAATTCGCTGCATTTTCCCGTGTCCCGAATCCGTTCGAGATCTTCCGCATATGGCGAACCTTCACCGTACTCGGTCAGCGAAAAAAATTCTTCGGCATCCCCGAGAGATACTGCTGTTCGGTTTTGGCGGATCGCGCCAACGTCAATAGACTTCACGTGCCTTGGAAGCCGATTGAATGCCCCATGTTCCCAAAGGAGACTCTGTGCACGGTCGGACATGTCCTCGTGACCGAACGGGCCCGGTTTGATGGTATGCAGTACCGCTTTGCGGTGCTTCCCATCCGCTTCATACTCAATAAGGACGGGAGTTCCATAGCCGTATTCCTTTAGATCCTGATTGCCGGATTTGCCCAGGGGAACCTGATTCACAATGCGGGCGGATGATCCTGCCAGGGATTTCAGGTAACGTTGCAGTTCGGATGTATCGATAGCGCGGCTCATGGAAATCCTTTGTGCACGACGCGTTCCAGAAAGGTGAAAGTCTTGCCGTCTCCGCTGAATCGGGAACTTGAAGCTGCGGTCACCCTTGCCGAACGTGCCGGAAACATTCTGCTGGAATACTTTTCACCGGCTATTGAAGTGGAATGGAAAGGTAAGAACAATCCCGTCACTGCAGCAGATCGTGCGGCGAGCCGCTTCCTAGTGAATGAACTCCATTCCTGTTTTCCCGAGGATGCCATTCTCAGCGAGGAAGAGCAGGATGACTACAGTCGTCTCAATGCAGAGCGAGTCTGGATGATCGATCCCATGGATGGAACAAGGGAATTTGTCGAGCATCGAACCGAATTCGCCGTGATGATTGGATTGGCCATTGAGGGACAGGCCCGCCTCGGGGTAGTTTTTCAACCCAACTCGGGAAAGATGTATTACGCCGCAGCGGGAAGCGGGGCGTACCTGCGTCATCACGGTGTATTCGGCCGTCTTCAGGTTTCAGAAGAACAAGACTTTTCGCAATCCGTGATGGCGTTGAGCCGATCGCACCTTTCTGCGTCCGTCGAGAATCTCAGGATAAAGCTTGGAATTCAGAAGACCATTCAGATTGGCAGTCTTGGATTAAAAGTGGGACTCCTCAGTGAAGGCCTGGCGCATCTGTATGTGCAGGGAAAAGGAACCTGCCTCTGGGATACCTGCGGTCCCGAGGCAATTCTCCGTGAAGCCGGCGGACGAATTACCGACAAAACTGGCACCCCAATTCGGTACGACGTCGAAGATGTTCGAAATCTTAACGGAGTTGTCGCAACAAATTCTTTATTGCACGACAGAGTCATCGCGGCACTTGGTGCACCGGATGATTTTGGAGATTCAAATGCAGAGTCGTCATGACAAGGATGAACGGCCGGGCAAGGCTGCCCTCAAAACCATGAACAGGAGAAACCAATGGACGAAGTGAGAATTCGCAAAACCGAGTCCCTTTGGGACCAGCTTCAAAAGATAGAAGAGAGAATCACACACCGCGCCTATGAGATTTTCCGCGGCAATGGCTCGAAGATTGGAGACGAACTGCAAAACTGGCTGACCGCGGAACGTGAAGTGATCTGGAAACCCGCAATGGAGCTGAAAGAGAAAGACAATCAGTTCGAAATTCAGATTGCGGCTCCAGGCGTCGATCCGAAAGACATGATCATAGAAGTCACCGAAAATGATTTACTGGTCAGAGGAGAAACCAGAACAGAGAAAAGGGAAGAGAAGGGCGAAGTCTATACCAGTGAGTTTCAATCGGGAGCTCTGTTTCGAAGTATCGAGTTTCCCAAAAAGGTCGACCCGGACAAAGTCAAAGCGGGCATGAAACATGGTGTGCTCACCATTACTGCTCCAATTTCCCCGGATGCAAAATCCCGGAAGGTCACAATTCAGGCGGCTTAATCGTGGGGTGTGATCGCAATCCGTGCAATTTGATGACAAAAAGAATGGCGCGGTCCATTGAGAAGGCATCAACCGTTGCTGATGCTATTCTCACCCAGGTGGACCGCGCCTTTGCCGTATGGGATCTTCCGGCGGGGTCGCCGGAAATGCAACCGGCCTTCTAATGCAGCATCTGTTCCATTAGTCATTGCCCATAGTTTTGAACAACATACGTAAAACGGCTACCCCAGGATGTTCGCCTAATGGGCGCAAAGTGGCACTCTGCGGTTCACTGGAGGCATAGTAATGCATCAGGGAAAAGCTGTAGGCGCCCAACTGTAGGGGCGGTCTATGACCGCCCACAATCTGCAAAACTGCATTCCCTGAAATTGCGGGCAGTCATTTCTTGATGGCTGCGCCCTATCGGGTTTGCATTCGCTCCGCTCATGGACCGACCGCTTCTACAGTCGCTCAATTCGAATTTATTCACACCTTCTGCGACCGCCTGCGCCCGCGCCTACAGTCGGGGTTCGCCGTCAGAATGAGTGCGAGTCTCCATGAAGCGGTTCGCGTATTCCGCGTTGGGTAGCAGGCATTGATCGGATCGGCCGAAAATCCGGTAACGGTTGCGGGCGAGTAACCTGTAAAAGAGATCCAGAACAAAGTTCGGGAGAAGTTCTGCAACTTTCAGGAGTTTCCATGGCGTTTGCAGTCTATTGAGGACGAACAAAGCGGCCCTGGATCGGTCGTAAAGCCGGGGGGCATCGGATTTGTAATCCGCGAGCACGTAAAAGGTATCGAGATCGTCCGGATTTTTCCCGAATTTCTTCAACACGGACCGGGCAGCCTCACTCTGCAGTGATACAAACAAAAAGACCGCGGTGGGGTCTCGCGGCAACACGAACTGGTTGAGACGATTGCACAGGCCGCAGACTCCATCGTACATAACAAGGTGTCTCGCGGGGTCTTGCGCTTCAGGGGATTTCACGTCTATTATTTGTAAACATGTTCACGAAAAAAGTCAATCCAGGCATGAAGCGGCGGGGGCGTCCGGAAGGGACGACGCCGCAGGGTGTTGAAGCTCGTCGACGGTTGTACGAAGCCGCGATCGATCTAATTGCGAGTCGAGGGTACGAGGCTGCAACACTTCGTGAGGTCGCCGGCACCGTCGGAGTCAGCGCCGGCCTACTGTACAAGTACTTTCCCAGCAAGCAGGCCGTGGTGCTCGCATTTTACGATGAATTGTCGGCGAAGTACGCCGCGAGAGCGGACGAAATGGCAGCAGGGAAGTGGCGCAACCGATTTGCAATGGCGATGAAGATATGTCTTGACGTGCTGGGTCCGCACCGAAAGACTCTGATTTCCCTGGCACCCGTGTTGGTGGCGGATCCGGACAACGGCCTGTTTGCCGCACATACTGCTTTTTCGCGAAAGAGGGTCGAAAACGTTTTCCTCCATGTCGTTTCTGGGGCATCGGACGCGCCGGCAGCGGGCGTTTCAGATTCTCTGGGTCGTCTTCTCTATCTGCTCCATCTTTCGGTAATTCTGTGGTGGCTTTTGGACAAGAGTCCGAAGCAACGGGCCACCTATGCTCTGGTTGCTCTTCTGGAACGGATTCTGGTTTCGTTCAACGTCGCGTTGATGCTACCGCAGGTGCGGGGGTTTGTGCGCAGCGCGGACGATCTGGTGAAGGAAGCCCTGTTCGGAGCGTGATCGGGAAATTCCTCCGCTACGAACTCTTCTTCTCCAAAAGCGCGGTCTTTGTAATTTCGATGTCGATCCGGCCGGCCTCCCACGTATGCGGACACTTATAGCAGCGGAATGCGAACTTCAGTTTCTGTCCGGGAGTCAGAGGATCCGTGGATGACGTTCCCGCGAAGCGGCTCACGTACACCGGATATGCCTGCTCCTGGTAGATCTCGCGATTGAGGTTGTCTTTGTATCGAAGTGTGAATTCCACTACGCCAAGGGACTCCGGTCCGAGATTGGAGAGTGATCCTTTCACCAGAGGATAACTTTCCTTAGTTCCCGGTTCCTTGTAGTAGTAGGACTGTACGCCGCTGATCGACAAAAACCTTTTATAGGACAGGTCGGCAGAATTTGCCGACTGTGAACTGCAACCGGTGAAAAAGCTGCCTGCCGAGAGAATCAGCACCATGGGAAACACGTGAAAACCGGGAACGGATGATGCGGATTTGAGTTTTGTCATGCGACGCCCTCTACACGTTTAGCGCCAAACTGAAATCGTAGAATTTCGGCCCAACTGGATTGCAAATAGAGCAATTTGCGGGCGCCGCGCACCCGGTGAGGCGCTTCAATATTGACGAGGCCTCCGGTTTTTTTGACGCTGGAAACGGAAATCTCGCGAGACGGAAACGCTCCTATAGTCTGCAACACCAAAGACTGCAGAGGTTTGAGTGGTAACTCGGGTTTGGAAGCCCATGTGCCATTCTTTCGCCGCCCGTACGACAGGTTTCAGAAACTATGATTCAAGACGTCAACCCGGATTTGGCACATTCGACGGCAAGTCCATGGATTCTTCAGCAGGCTTTCAGCGAATTCAGTAAAGCCTCGGCCGCACTCGAAAATTCTTACCGCGAACTGCAGCTCGAAGCGAAACGCCTTTCCGAGGAATTGGCCACAACAAACTCAGAGCTTCAGCGAACGCTGGCGGAAAAAGAGCGCGTTCGAAATTATCTCCGAAACATTCTGCAAAGCCTGGGCAACGGTGTGCTTGTGTTGAATTCGAGCCGGCGCGTTCAGGTGAGCAACCCCAACGCGTCACGAATTCTTGGCATTAAAGAGGACCAGCTGACCGGCAGCATTGGCGATTTGCAGGTTTCGTCCGAACTCCGAAGATGGATGGAACGTGCATTTGCCGCTGAAGGCCGCGTCGATGAGTTCGAGACCGTCGTGAAGTGCGGTGACTCGAAGCGGCATGTGATGGTTTCGGCAACTCGTCTGGCAAATCCTGACGGCGAATCCGGCCTGGTCGTCATATTTACCGACATCACGCGACTGAGAGACCTGGAACTGAAAACTCAGCGGGACCAGAAGCTCCAGGCGATGGGAGAAATGGCTGTTGAACTGGCGCATGAGATTCGCAACCCGCTTGGCAGCATCGATTTGTTTGCCTCGCTATTGTCGAGTGAATTGGCCCACGACGAGCGGCTTCGGCAATGGTCCGACCAGATTGTGACGTCGGTGAAGTTCTTGAACACGATCGTGACCAACATGCTGACGTTTTCCCGCTCCGCGGTTCCCGAGTTTCAAACTCTCGATATTGTGGAACTGGTTCACGAAACCCTGGATTTTATGGATCCGGTATTCCATCAGCGAAACGTTGCTGTAAATAGACCGGAGCGTAAATCCGTTCTTGTCGAAGGCGATCGCCAGATGTTCTGGCAGGCACTCATCAATCTGATGATGAATGCGCTTCAGGCAATGCCGGATCAGGGTGCACTTTCGATTCAGGTAGGCGAATCCGAAGGTCTGGCCGTCATCGCAATTGACGATTCCGGAATTGGGATCGCCCCTGAAAATCTGGACCGGATCTTTGACCCGTTTTTCACCACGAGCGACAAGGGAACCGGTTTGGGACTGGCACTGGTCCACCAGATTGTCGAGAAACACCGAGGCGCAGTTACTGCAACCAGCGAGCTTGGTAAGGGTTCGAGATTCACCATATCCGTACCCGTAGCGGCGAAGGAACTCACATGCTGAAAACGGACATCCTGATCGTCGATGACGACGCTCAAATGCGAATGGCGATGAGCGAAACGCTCAAGCGCACTTCTTACACAATTTCGACGGCCAGTTCCGGCAGCGAGGCGTTGCAATTGTTAAAGGGAACGCAATTCCGTCTGGTGATTACGGATCTGAGGATGCCTGTCATTACCGGTTTCGACATTCTCCGGGAAGTGAAGTCCATTTCACCGCGGACCCAGGTGTTGCTGGTGACGGCTCATGCCACCATCGATAATGCGGTCGAAGCCATGAAACTGGGCGCCTTCGATTACCTCGTAAAACCCTTTTCTCCTCCCAATCTGATGGATGTCGTCGAAAGGGCCCTGCGAAAGAATGAAAGCTTCCATTCCGTCGGAAAATCCAGCAAACGCTTTCCTCTGATCACCCAGGATCCCGATATGCTCGCGACTCTGGACCTGGCTGAACACGCCGCAAAGGGAAGGTCCACCATACTGATTCAGGCGGAAAGTGGAACCGGAAAGGAACTGCTGGCGCGCTGGATTCATCAGTCGAGTCTTCGCAAGGACGGCCCTTTCGTGGCGGTAAATTGCGCGGCGCTTCCGGAAAATCTGCTGGAGGCGGAGTTATTCGGCTTTGAAAAAGGCGCATTCACCGGTGCCAGCGCTCAGAAGCCCGGCAAATTTGAATTGGCGGAGGGCGGCACGATCCTGCTCGACGAAATCGGGGAAATGGTGCCGCTGTTGCAAGCGAAGCTGCTTCGCGTTCTACAGGAGCAGGAGGTGGATCGCCTGGGTGGGCGCAAGCCAATACCATTGAATGTTCGCGTCATCGCAACAACCAACCGCGACCTCAGAACTCTGGTTCGGGACGGGGCATTTCGTGAAGACCTCTACTATCGTCTCAACGTGATTCGCCTCAGTCTCCCTCCATTACGCAAGCGTAAAGAGGACGCGATCCTGCTAGCGAAGTTCTTCTGCGAAAAATATGGAATGGAAAACGCCGGGAGAAAAATGGAATTGTCACCGGAAACCATCCGGCTGATTTCGCAATACGAATGGCGCGGGAATGTCCGAGAGCTGGAAAACGCCATCCAAAGAGGCACTTCGCTTTGCTACGGTTCGACGATCACTCCCATGGATTTGTCACTGGGAGAAGAGAACTCGCCCAGGGGCACTGCTATGGATCCGGAAATGAGCGCAAATGCTGCGGGAATTCCTGCAGGTCTGGATTTGAAGGCCGGTGTTTCGGTCAGCGCAATGGAACGGCGGCTGATCGAGATTACGTTGACTGAAACCGCCGGAAACCGGACTCGAGCGGCCCAGCTTCTTGGAATCTCTCTGAGAACTCTCCGAAACAAACTTCGAGAATATCGCAGTGAAACGGCCAAGCCCGGCTCAGCGAACACATTCGTTCCAACGCCGGTCAGTTCCGTCAATTTCGAAATGAGGAAAACAAATGGACAAGGTGTTCTTTGAAGACTCTTCAATGAAGCTAATGGAGCGCTCCCTCGATCTTGCCGTTCAGCGGCAGGGTTTGATTTCTGCCAACGTTGTGAATGTCGACACGCCCGGCTACAAGACCATCGACATGAATTTCGAGGAGGAACTGAAACGGGCAGTCGATCCTGGAGCCGGTCTTGCGGTGACGAATTCCCGGCATTTTTCTTCCAAAAACGGAAATGGCACTGCGGCCGTAACTCCGGTTGAAGGACTGACCGAAAGGAATGACCTCAACAATGTGAACATCGATCGTGAAATGGCCCAACAATCGACCAATGCAATGAAGTTTTCAATGGCGGCGCAGCTTCTTGCGGGAAAATTCCGGACTCTCCGCAGCGCCATCAACGAAGGGAGATAACGATGAGTGTGTTTTCAGCTCTGGATATCGCTTCCACGGGTTTGACCGCACAGCGGCAAAGAATTGAGGTCATATCCAGCAATCTCGCAAACGCCGGTGCGACACGGACGGCAGATGGCGGACCGTACCGCCGCAAGGATCTGGTCTTTGAATCCACAACTCCCGACAGCACGTTTGCCCATGCCTTCGGATCGGCTCTCGGCATGGAGCAGGAAGCTGGAGTCCGGGTTATCGGGGTTTACGAGGACGCGTCTCCGTTTCTGCGAAAGTACGAACCGAATCACCCGGACGCGGATACGGAGGGCTACGTCTTGTATCCCAATGTGAATCCCATCGAGGAAATGGTGAATCTGCTTTCAGCCACGCGTTCCTTTGAAGCCAATGCTCAGGCTGTCAACGCAATCAAGGAAATCGCCGCAAAATCCATGGAGATCGGAAAATGAACAATCTTTCAATTCACTCCGTCGACTTTCCAACGTCCATTCCGGGCCAGCCGGCAGCGAATAAACCCGCGGAGAACGGCGCGGGGTTTGGCGATGTGTTGCAGGATGCGCTGCAGCAGGTCAGCGATCTTCAGGCCCAGGCGGGTGATGACGTGCAGAAGGTACTTACTGGAGAAATCACCGATGTTCATTCCGCAATGATCGCGGTGCAGAAGGCCGACATTTCATTTCAGATGATGATGCAGGTTCGCAACAAGATTGTCTCCGCATATCAGGAAATCATGAGGATGCAGGTCTGATCGACTCTGACAGAGCGCGCAGGCTTTACTATTAATGGCAACAGACATTCGTTCACTGGAAACTCAACTCAAGCTGCTGAACAGCAAGCTCTCGTGGTCTCAGAAACTCACCCTGGGGCTTCTGACCATCGCGGTCATTGCTGGAATTTCCACGATGATTTACTACATGAATCAGGAAGAGTACCAGGTGTTGTATTCGAACCTGAGCACCGAAGATTCGGGAACCGTCATTGCAAAGCTCAAGGAGCTGAAAGTCGTCTACCGGCTCGAGGATTCCGGAAGAGTCATCAAGGTTCCCGCTGCCCGAGTTGATGAACTGAGAATTCAGCTGGCAAGCGATGGACTTCCAATGAGTGGAAAAATCGGGTTTGAAATATTCGACCGGACGAGTTTCGGGATGACAGAATTTGTCGAACAAGTGAATTACAAGCGCGCGATGGAAGGCGAGCTGGTTCGAACGATTCTCTCATTGAAGGAAATATCCCAGGCCCGCGTCCACCTGGTTCTTCCAAAGGAATCGCTGTTTCAGGACCGGACTCAACCGGCAAAGGCTTCGGTGTTGGTGAAACTCAATACGGGAAAACGCCTGAGCGAAAGCTCGGTTTCCGGAATCGTTCACCTGGTTGCCAGCGCGGTTGAAGGGCTGGATCCGAACAACGTGACGGTTACCGATGCCAGCGGAACGCTGCTTTCGGTGTTGCAGGGTTCGTCGGATGAAGCCCTGAATCGAACCCAACTGGCGGCACGAACTCAGATGGAAAAGGACCTTTCTTCAAAGGTTGCCAGAATTCTTGAGCCGGTCGTCGGCGTGGGCAAGGTACGAGCCGATGCCTCCGTCGTCATGGACTTCAGCCACAGTGAGCAGACGGTGGAGAAATACGATCCGCAGGGAAGCGTGATCCGAAGCCAGCAGAAATCCGATGAGCTGAATCAGCCGGTCAGCACTACTTCTGCCGGCGTTCCGGGAACCCAGTCGAACGGTCCCGCTCCGGCATTCATTCCGACGGGAAAGACCGCTTCCTCGTCATCGCACCAGACGGAGTCCACGAACTACGAAGTCAGCTACACCAAGCGACACACCATCGAATCCCCCGGTGATGTTAAGAAAGTGTCCGTTGCGGTTCTGGTCGACGACGCCGTCCACACGGAGAAGGGCGCTGACGGAACGGCGACTAGAAAATCGATTGCTCGCACACCGGAAGAACTGCAGAAACTGAAAGATCTGGTGAGCGCTGCCATTGGCATTGATTCAACTCGTGGGGACATGCTCACGGTGGAAAACATCTCGTTCGATGTGCCGGAGAATTCCTTCGATCAGCTGCCGGCTCCCACGATTGTGGAAAAGTTGCAGGACAATTTGAGGCCGGTCTGGAAGTATGTCGCGATTTTCGCATTGTTCCTGCTGGCGTACCTCCTCTTGTATCGACCGGTGTCGCGGCGCGTTACCGAATCGATCCAGGCGTCTCTGTCGGTACAGAATGATGCAGCGATCGAGGCGGCTCCCGGTGGCGCGGCATTGAGGCTGGCCACGCCGAAAACGGTAAAGGAGCTGGAAGCGGAGCTGGCCGGTGGAGCGTCGACTGCTGCAATGCTGGAGTCCGTTAATCCCCGAAAAACCGAGACACTGAAGCAGCAGATTTCGGAATTCATTCAGCGAGATCCGGAAAGCAGCGCGCAGGTGTTTCGAGCGTGGCTCACTGAGAAAGGAAAATAAGTGCCCGGCGATATGGAATTAAACGGCGCCCGGAAGGCCGCGACGTTGATAGCACTCTTAGGCGAAGATGTATCGAGCCAGATTCTCAAGTTTCTCTGGGAAGATGAGATCGAGCAAATCGGGAAGGAACTGGCAGTGCTTGGCAGTGTACCGGCAGAAGCAGCCGGGGGTATCCTGGAAGAGTTTCACCGGATGTCGTCATCCGGAAGTGTGATTTCCACCGGTGGCCCGGAATATACCAAGAAACTTTTCAGCAAAGCTTTGGGTGTGGAAACTTCCAGACGAGTGCTGGAAAGGGTGACTCAGTCTCTGGAATCGTCAATTGGATTCGGAGCCCTGGACAAAGCAGACCCGGTTCAGTTATCGCAATTCATCCAGAAGGAGCATCCGCAAACGATCGCTCTCGTTCTGGCTCATCTCGCGCCCGCGCATGCGGCAAACCTGCTCGGTTCACTCCCTGAAGAGATTCGTGCCGAAGTCGTCACTCGCATTGCCAATCTTGGTGAAATCTCTCCGGATGTCGTCCGGCGGATTTCCGCCGTACTGACGCAGAAACTTGCCGCGCTGGGACCACCCAAAGTCCAGACGGCAGGCGGCGCACGTACTGTTGCTGAAATGATTAACAAGATGGATCGTGAGGCGGGCCGCGTCATTCTGGAAAAGATTGAGCAGGACAATTCGGATCTTGCGGTGAATATCCGCAATCTGATGCTTGTGTTCGAAGACTTGTTGCTTGTGGATGCCCCGGGCATTCGGGAAATGCTTCAGCGTGTCGACAAGAAGTCGCTGACAATGGCGCTGAAGGGGACCAGCGAACAGTTACAACAGCATATTTTCAAAAACATGTCGCAGCGTGCGGTCGACATGATGAAGGAAGACATGCTTGCGCTGGGTCCGGTACGCGTTCGTGACGTGGAACAGGCGCAAAAAGAAGTGGTCGCCGCAATTCAAAAGCTGGAGGAAGAAGGAGTCATCAATCTCGGTTCTGGCGGGGGCGGCGGAGACCAATATGTCGTCTAGGGTCATTCGGGGAGGTACCCAAACTCCGGAGGTTGTCGTCCCCTTCAGGTTCGACTCCGTTCGCTCCGTGTCACATTCTAATTCGACTCCAGAACGTGTCACCGTTATTGAGGCACCCGCTGAAGGCGGCCTGGCTTCAGCGTCAGACACCAGCGGTGAGACTTTACAGAATTCCATCCAGGCCATTGCCCAGCTTGAAAAGAATGCGTATGAACAGGGTTTTCGGGAAGGCCAGAAGTCCATCAACGAAAGTGGTGAAAAAGCGGCTGCCACGATGCTCGAACAGTTTTCGAAAAGTCTCGAAGAACTGCGGAGCCTCCGCCGCGGAATTCTTTCCACATCTGAACACGAAGTGATCCGTCTTGCCCTTGAAATCGCGCGGAAGGTGGTAAAGCGTGAGATCACTGTTGACGAAGAAATCATTCTCACGCTGGTTCGAGTGGCGCTTAAGCGCGTATCGGACCAGACTCTGTTCACGGTGCGTCTGAATCCGAAGGACTACAGCGTTGTGAAGCGCCATCAAGCCATGGGAAATGCGGCAGACGTTCTTAGCGATGGTATCCGGCTCGCTGAAGATCCCCTGATCAGCCGCGGGGGATGCCTGATCGAGACTGAAAGCGGCCTGGTGGACGCGCGCGTCGAAGAACAGTTTCGTGAAATCGAGAAAGGCTTTCTGGATTGAGCACGATTGATTTCTCGAAATACCACAACAGACTTCATCGGATCGAACCCGTCAAGATGGTCGGAGCCGTCAACCGTGCGGTAGGACTGGTCATTGAATCCCAGGGGCCACCGGTACGGGTTGGCGATCTGTGTGATGTCGTCGGAGAAACGGCGTCGGAAATGGCAACGGTCGAAGTCATTGGATTCAGGGAGAAGACGGTACTCTCGATGCCGCTTGGCAACCTGCACGGAGTTCGGCTGGGGACAAAAATTGTCGCACGGGATAAACCCGCAATGGCTCGCGTGGGACCTGGTCTGCTCGGAAGGGTACTGGACGGACTCGGGAATCCGATTGACGATCTGGGACCGCTCGAATACACGGAAGAATATCCGCTGCAACGTGAACCGGAAAACCCGCTTTCCCGCGAAAACATCACGGAGCCCATTGGAACCGGAGTCCGCGCAATCGATGGCTTGCTCACATGTGGCAAGGGCCAGCGCGTGGGAATCTTTGGCGGCAGCGGAGTTGGCAAAAGCACACTTCTTGGGATGATGGCGCGCTACACCAACGCGGACATCAATGTTATCTGTTTGGTGGGTGAACGGGGAAGAGAGCTTCGAAGTTTTCTGGAAAATGACCTTGGCGAAGAAGGCCTGCGGCGATCGATCGTTGTTGTCTCCACCTCCGACAATCCGCCGTTGGTCCGGATTCGAGCGGCACTGATTGCGACGACGATCGCGGAATACTTCAAGGATCAGGGCAAAGACGTGCTTCTGGTAATGGACTCCATTACCCGATTTGCAATGGCGCAACGAGAAGTTGGCCTGTCTGCCGGTGAACCGCCAACGTCGAAAGGATATACACCTTCCGTGTTTGCACTGATGCCAAGGATTTTGGAACGCGCCGGCAATTTCCGTGGCAAAGGGTCGATCACCGGCTTCTATACCGTTTTGGTCGAAGGCGACGACATGAATGATCCGATCGCGGATTCGGTGCGCTCGTTACTGGATGGGCACATCGTTCTCAGCCGCGACCTGGCTGCGCGTAATCACTATCCTGCAATCGATACTCTGGGCAGCATCAGCCGGTTGTTCAGCGATTTGGCCGACGACCGGCACAGGACGTCATCCGGCAAGCTTCGCGAAATGCTGGCCACCTACAGAAAAGCTGAGGATCTGATCAATATCGGAGCATATGTAAAAAACAGCAACCCGCAGATCGATCGGGCTATTGAGAAGATCGATGCGATTCAGGGTTTCCTGCGTCAGGACAGCCGGGAGAAAGTCACACTCGAAGCCGCGATCGCCGCAGTGAACGGTCTCTTCTCATGACGAAATTCTCATTTTCGCTCGAACCGGTGCTCAACTACCGGAAGCTGGTGGAAGAAGGCGAACAGCAGAAGCTGCAGAGCGTCGATTACGCTTTGCAGAATGCCCAAAAAGTAAAGAATCGGCTTCTCCAGGAATCGGCCAATACCTCGCGATTGATTTCTACTCCACAGGGAAGCGCAATCGACATCGACTCGCTGAGAAATCTGGGGGCCTATCTCAACAAGCTGCAAACCGAAATCGTCAAATCCTCACATCTGATTTCGAAACTTGAAGAAGACAAGCGAACGCAGCTGGACAAGCTCATCCAGGCGAGAAAATCACGAGAGATTGTGGAGAAGCTCAAAGACAAGAAGACGAGTCTTCACGAGAAGGAGCTTCAGACATTGGAGCAGAAGTTGCTTGATGATGTTTCGGCTGAACGGTTTTTGCAGTGCAGAGAGTAGTTCCTGCCTGCTCAACCTTCGGATCGAGAACATATGCAAACGAACGAAATCGCTTCTCTTCTTGTTGATTGCACAGCGCAAACTCTATGTTGGATTCCAACTCCGGGCAGCGTCGAATTCGGCTCGACGCTGGCGGCGGCACTTGAGACAGAGGACGGGCAGAATCTGCCGGTCGGCGAAAGCGAACCGGAAGATCTTTCTGTTTCCGGAAAACTGGCTGGAACCGGAATTCCGGGACGACAAGTCGCATCTGTACAAGGAATTGGAGGGCACGTTGCTGCAGGGCGACGTGTCGAACGATCTGGTTGAGGATGCACTGCTCACCTATGTGAGGAAACTGG
>JBGPBY010000126.1:0-15578 GCA_041481485.1 Terriglobia bacterium | reverse complement strand
GTCTTCACCCTTATGAATCTGCAACACCTTCGCTATTTATTGGCGGTTGCTCAAGCGGGCAGTTTCACGCGTGCCGCCGCACAAATGTATGTGACGCAACCGACGATCAGCAGCGGCATTGCCCAGCTGGAGACGGAACTGGGAGTAAAACTGTTCAACCGGGCCGGACGGCCGGAACTGACTCTTGAAGGCCGAACCCTCGTGAATTATGCGCGCCAGATTCAGGACCTTGCCGAAGAAGCCGGCGACCGATTGAGCAAGCGGGAAGCTCTCTCAGGACAGGGTTTCCAGTTTGGCGCCATCGACACGGCGGTGATTTATCTTCTGCCAGAGATTCTTCGTGCCTATCTGTCGAAACATCCCGATGTGGAGTTGTCTGTCCAGGTTGCACCTTCTCGTGATCTGGCGGAAGACCTGCTGGCCAACCGGTCGGAGTTTGCGCTTATTACGATGCCGATCGAAAATCCCAGGCTCACCACAATTTCTCTGTTTCGCGACAAGCTGATACTGGTTGCCGGATCGTCGCACGCTTTCACGAAGAAGAAAATTGTGACACTGGAGCAAATCGCCCACGAGCGTCTCATTCTGTTTGATGAGAACTCCGTGTCCCGCCGGATTGTCGATGAAAAATTTGCCGAAGCCGGAGTCTCTCCACGTGTTGTCATGACCATGAGAAGTCCGGAGGCGATGCGAAAGCTGGCAGAAGCCGGCGTGGGAATCTCGTTCCTGCCTTTTCTGACTGTTGAAAGCGCTCTCAAATCCGGCGAATTGAAGGAAATCCACGTGAAAGGATTGCACTTGAGCCGCGAAATTGGCCTCGCCTGGAAAAACGGACGCTACTTCGGTCCTGCCATTCACGGCCTGATTTCCGCAATCGTCAGCGAATTTGGCAAGACAGCGGCTTTTGTGGAGGCGCGGGCAATACCTTCGACACAATAAGCGTCTTAGTACCACACTCAACCGGAAATTGGCGGATGGTAGAGCAGCTGAATCAGGATCCCATCCGGATCTTTGAAGTAGAACGAGCGGGCGCCGTCGCGATGCGTTTTTGGGGGATGGGCGAAGGGAATTCCGAGTTTTTGGACTCGAGCCGCGAATTCATCCACGTCCTGTGGGCGGCGGACCACAAACCCGATGTGATGGACGTTCTGGACGGGCCCGGCGCTCTGTTCGTCGGGTAGTTTGTGAATGGCGAGGTTATCGGATCCCGACGTCAAATAGACGTTTTCCTCGTCGGGTTTCCATTCCACGTGCATTCCCAGCACGTTGCAATAGAACTCAACGGATCGGCCGACGTCGCGAACATTCAGTGCAACATGGCAGAATCCGAGAGGTTCCATTGACTTCACTCCATTACAAAATCTACAATTAAATCCTCTTGTCCGCTGCGAGTTTAGCATAGGGCAGAGACCCTCAAATGGAGATTGGCCAGCACCTGAGAGCGCTAGATTTTTGGTATGATCGCAAAGCCTAAAAAGCCCGTTACATTACAGCGCCTCAATTCCTGGCGCATGCACAGACAGTCCCTGGACAAGCCCTTTGCCTCCAAGAACATTCTGGAACTTATTAAATCCATTGGCTGGATCTATTCCCCGGGATGCTCGACGCCCTATCTCTCGCTGTGGGCGCGCATGGGATCGTTCAAAACACAGGACCTGAACCGTGTCGTTTTCGACGATCGCAAGCTGGTTCAGCTGGAAACCTTACGCGGCTGTACGATGTTGGTGCCCCGGGACCAGGCTGCAGTGGCACTCCGCATCCGAACCCGCACATTTACAGAACTGGCCAAACAGGCGCGTCAACAAATCGCCGTAGCCGATTCCGACATGGAAAGACTGAAGACTTCCATCCTGAAATTGATGGAGAACGGTTCCCGGACAATGGAACAGCTGATGCGGTCTGTTCCGTCGCTTCTGGTCCGTGAATTCCAGCCGGAGTTAAAACGCATTGGCTTTACCAACACGCTGTCGCTTGCGGTCAACCTCCTGAAAGAAGAGGGCCGGATCATCAAAATCCAAACCCGTCTTCGTCTCGATGATACGAACTACTCCTATGCTCTTCTTTCCGATCTCCTTCCCGAGGTCGATCCCTTTGAAATGCGCAACGAAGAGGCATGGTCGCTTCTGGCAAAAGCCTACTTCCGGGCAGAGGCTCCGGCGCGAGGCCGGGATTTTGCGTGGTGGGCGGGGATCAACGTCAGCGATGCGATGAAAGGCATTGAAGAAGTCCGGCCGAAACTGGCACTCATTGCCGTCGAAGGGTCCAAAGACGAATACTTCATGAACGAAGCGGACCTCGAAGAGTTCCACTCTTTCACCCCGGACGAATCTGCAATCAATTTCATTCCCTTCAGAGATACGTTCTTGAAAGGCCAGCGTGAAATCGTGGACCGGTTCCTTGGCCCGGAACACGGAGACAAACCATTCTCACGATGGAAGGGCAAACTGATCAACGATCCGCTGGCAACGATCATCCAAAATGGCCGTGTGATTGGTGTTTGGGAATGGAACGATTCCAAAAAGGATGTCGACATTCTGCTCTTCGATACGCCCGCCAGGCCGTCAGAAAAGTCAATTCGAAGACGCGCTTCGGAGCTGGCCGGATTTATTCGCGAAAACCTCGGCGAGATCCGCCTGCAGGGCCCGGACTTTGGCCCCCACCAGATGACATGCATTCACGATCTGAAGGCATTCTGGGGCAGGGGAGCGCAGGTCGATGTCCGCGCCTAGACCGGCGCTACGCACTGCAGCCGGCATCACCATCGCAGCGGTCTTCGCTGCTTCCGTTTTCTTCCTCTACTCCCTTTCCGGCGCCATCACTGTCGAAAAGTTGTCTTCCGACTGGACCAACTCCCTGTCGGTCCAGCGCTATTTCCGGCATGTTTATTACCTGGCATCGGATGCTCTGAAGGGACGCGGGAACGGCACTCCCGAACTGCAAACCGCTTCCGAATACATCGCAAATCAATTTCGTATGTTCGGATTGAAACCGGCAGGCGACAAGGATACTTACTTTCAGGATTTCCAGATCACGACTCTGGAATATGGCAACAACAGCGATCTGGAACTGGACGGCGAGAAACTTCAGATCGATGAAGACTATGAACCGCTGAGCTTTTCAGAGTCAGACAAGGTCCAGGGTCCCGTTGTATTTGCAGGTTATGGAATTACGGCACCGTCGTTGCAGTGGGACGACTACCAGGGTCTGAACGTCACCGGCAAGATCGTTCTGGTATTTCGTCACGAACCGCAGGAATTGGACCCCAAAAGCCGATTCGATGGTACGGACATGACGACGCACTCAACGTTCATGAATAAGGCTATCAATGCGCGGCAGCATGGAGCCATCGGAATTCTGTTCATTACGGATCCGAACAACCATCCGGACGACACGGACGCGATGACACCTCAGATCCGCGAAGCCGGCTCCGATGATGCCGGCATCGTCGCCATGCGCATGACTCGCGCCAGGGCATCGCGATTATTTGAAAAAATCGGGAAGAACGTTTCGGAAGTCCAGAAACAGATGGACTCTCTGTTGAAGCCGCAGTCGTTTGACCTGGCGGCAAAAGGCCGCCTTGTGGCCGACCTTCCACGCGTCCACAAGACCATTCACAACGTGATTGCGGCAATCCCAGGCTCGGATCCGGGTCTTCGAAACGAATGGGTGGTCATCGGCGCTCACTACGATCATCTGGGACTTGGCGATGAACATTCGCTGGACCCAAATCCAATCGGCAAGATCCATCACGGCGCGGACGACAATGCGTCTGGGACTGCCGGTGTACTGGAACTGGCACGGCTGGCATCCATGCATCCGCACGCCTTCAAACGATCGCTCTTGTTCATGACATTCGCCGGTGAAGAACTGGGACTGCTGGGATCCAGTTACTTCGTGAACCACCCCACGGTCCCGCTGGGCTCCATTACTTCCATGATCAATATGGATATGATCGGGAGGGTCCGGAATCAGAAACTCAGCGTTCTCGGTGTCGGCACTTCCCCGGATTTCAAATCCTGGATTCAGGAATTCGACAAGACGGTTGGGCTGGAGATCAGTTATTCCTCCGGGGGGCACGACGGCAGCGATCACATTTCGTTCAACGCCAAACATATTCCCATTATGTTCTTCTTCTCGAACCTTCATGGCGAGTATCACCGGCCAACCGACACATCGGACAAAATCAACAGTCAGGGCGCCATTCAGGTGCTGACTCTGGTTGCAAAATCTGTCGAGCGCCTGGCCAAGTCTCCGGAGCGGCCGATCTACACCGAAGTGCGCGATCAACAGCCATCTTCTGCCTCCGCAAGTTCAGGAAGTGGATATAAGGTATATTTCGGATCGGTTCCAAATTTCGGAAGCGAAGTCAAAGGCGTCCTGTTCGATGACGTCCATGCCGACAGTCCCGCGGGAAAGGCCGGACTGAAAGGCGGTGACATCCTTGTGGAATTCGGCGGGAAATCCATTCAGAATCTCGAGGACTTCACCTTTGCACTGAATACCAGTAAGGTAGGTGACGTTGTAAGCGTTGTCGTACAACGCAATGGCCAGCCGCTGAAGGTAAACGTCACTCTCAAAGCGAGACAATAATCATGTTCAAGTACACTGCGAGAATTCTCGTCGTATTGTGGATTTTGGGTTCGTGCGCGTCGCTGTATCTCGCAACGAGTCAAACATTGAAGGCAAACCCAAAGGAAACGCATCTTCGTAATATTCGGCAGCTGACTCATGGCGGTACAAATGCCGAGGCCTATTTCTCTGCGGATGGGAAAAAGCTGATCTTTCAATCGACTCGCGATCCCTACAAATGCGATCAGATTTTTTCCATGAATTCCGATGGTTCAAATCTGCGCCTGGTCAGCACGGGCAAGGGCAGGACGACGTGCAGTTACTTCACGCCGGACGGCAATCGCGTGATTTACGCATCGACCCACCTGGGCTCACCCGATTGTCCACCGCCGGCAGACCGGTCCGCGGGCTATGTCTGGGCGTTGTTCAAAGATTTCGATATTTTCTCCGCAAAGCCCGACGGCACCGATATGAAGCGTCTCACCAATACTCCGGGATATGACGCCGAGGGCACGGTTTCCCCGGATGGAAAGAAAATCATTTTCACGTCCACACGCACCGGCGACATTGAACTCTTTGAAATGAACATCGACGGCTCCAATCAGCATCGAATGACGAACGCCGTGGGATATGACGGCGGCGCCTTCTATTCCCAGGACAATCAATGGATCGTCTGGAGAGCCAACCGGCCTAAAACCGCCGGCGAGCTGAAAACGTACGGCGATCTGCTTGCCAAAGATCTGGTCATGCCTGAGAAGATGGAAATCATGATCATGAAGACCGATGGCTCCCAGCAAAAGCAGCTGACCTCCAACGGCGCCGCCAATTTCGCGCCATATTTTCTGCCGAACGGCCGCCAGATCATTTTTGCGTCCGACATGAACAACAAGTCTCGCGGCATCCCCAACTTTGATCTGTACGTCATCAACCGTGATGGCAGTGGACTTCAGCAGATTACGTTCGACGAAGGCTTCGATGCTTTTCCAATGTTGAGCAACGACGGGAAGAAACTGGTCTGGGCGTCGAGCCGCAACGGAGCAAAGGAAGGCGACATCGACATTTTCATTGCCGACTGGGCTGAGTAAGCAATGAACGAGGATTTGTATGAGGCCCTGAAGTCGCGCGTCTCCGGCGAAGTACGCTTCGACCGCGCCTCGCGTCTGCTCTACAGCACCGACGCCAGTATTTACGAAATCGAGCCGATCGGCGTGGTGTTGCCTCGGACACACGAAGATGTTTTCGCCACAATGGAAGTCGCCCGGGAATTCAAAGTACCGGTCCTTCCTCGCGGCGCCGGCACCAGCCTGGCCGGCCAGACAGTCTGTGACGCCGTTGTCATCGACATGTCGAAATATCTGAATAAGGTCCTGGAAGTGAATCGCGAAGAACGCTGGGCTCTGGTGGAGCCCGGCGTCGTTCAGGAACAATTTAATCTGCATCTCCGCCCGATGGGGTTTCTCTTCGGACCCGATACCGCAACGGCGAACCGTGCCACGCTTGGCGGGATGATGGGCAACAACTCCGCGGGATCCCACTCCATCCTGTACGGCAAAACAATTGACCACATTCTATCGATGGATGTCGTCATGGCTTCCGGCGAAGGCCGAACCTTTTCGCAAATCACATTCGACGAGGCGCAGCGGCGCGGCGGCCTCGAAGGCCGGATCGCTGAAATCGTGAATGCGCACCGCGATGAAATTGAAAAGCGCTATCCGAAGATCATGCGCCGCGTCAGCGGCTACAACCTCGACGAGTTTGTCCGCAACGGCAAGTTCAATCTCACGAAATTGATGGTGGGCTCGGAAGGCACCCTTGCCGCGGTGCACCAGGCTCGCGTCAGTATTGAGCCGCGGCCGCCGGCAACGGCATTGTGCGTGGTCCATTTCAAGGACATCGTGGAATCGATTCGCGCGAATGAGGTCATTTTGCCATTCGAACCGTCGGCCATCGAACTGGTCGACGATCTGATTATCGATCTGGCGCGCAGTTCACTGGAGTTGTCCCGGCAGCTCGGATTCATCGATGGCCGGCCCGCAGCCATTTTACTCGTCGAGTTTTATGGCGAAAGCGAGGCCGCATTGCGCTCCAAAGTAGACGCAATGGAAGCGGCATTGAAGCGGGCAAACTTCGGATATGCCTACGTCAAATCCTTCGATCCCGTGCAGCAGTTCAATATCTGGAAAGTCCGTAAAGCCGGGCTCGGTCTGCTGCTTGGTATGAAGAGCGCCCGGAAACCGATTGCATTCATCGAAGACTGCGGCGTCGAACCGTCCAGGCTTCCGGAATTCTTCGTGCGATTCCGCGATGTGATTCACAAGTACGGAACCTCCGCCGGATACTACGGCCACGCCAGCGTCGGATGCCTGCATATCCGGCCATTGATCAACACGAAGGATCCCGTCGATATCCAGATCATGCAGGATATGACCAATGAGATCGCGGATCTTGTTCTCGAGTTCGGCGGAAGCATGAGCGGAGAACACGGCGATGGCCTGGCGCGAAGTTACCTCAACGAAAAACTCTTTGGCTCGCGCCTGTATCGTGCGTTCCAGGACGTCAAGCATGCTTTCGATCCCGAAGGCCGTATGAATCCCGGCAAGATCGTGAACGCTCCACCGATGACCGAAAACCTGCGCTACGGGGCGGAGTACAGGACGATTCATATCGCAACGCATTATGACTTCACCCGCGAAGGAGGATTCGACAACGCCATTGAGATGTGCAATGGCGCGGGCGTTTGCAGGAAGCAGAATGAGGGAACGATGTGTCCGTCGTACATGGTGACGAAGGAAGACACGCACTCGACGCGCGGGCGCGGCAATCACCTGCGTGAAATCATTTCAGGAAAACTGCCGGCCCATGAGTTCACCGGTAAAGCCCTCCATGACACGCTGGATCTTTGCCTGGAATGCAAGGGATGCAAGGCCGAATGTCCGTCCAATGTAGATATGGCGAAGCTGAAGTATGAGTTTCTGGCACATTACAACGAGGCCAACGGCATGCCTCTGCGATCCAGGCTCTTCGCCCATATCCATGCGTGGAGCAGAATGGGATCGTTCCTGCCGTCTCTTTCAAACGCCATGATGAATCGCCCTGTCATTCGGCGTGCCCTGGACCGGTACATCGGCATCGATGCCAGACGAAAACTTCCACCGATTGCTTCCCAGACTTTCGAAAGCTGGTTCCGGAAACGCAGGACAACACCACGTGTACCGGACCGAAACGTCGTGCTGTTTCACGATACGTTTCTGAATTTCAACTATCCCGAAGTGGGAAAGGCCGCGACCCTGCTTCTTGAGGCCGCCGGATATCATGTGGAGATTTCCGAGCGGCAGTGCTGCGGCCGGCCCATGATTTCCAAGGGCCTTCCCGAAGAGGCCCGGGAAAATGCTCGATTCAATGTGGGAAAGCTGGAACCATTTGTCGAGGAGGGATTCTCCATAGTTGGCTGCGAGCCCAGTTGCATTCTAACATTCCGCGACGAATACCCGGACTTGCTGAAAGGCCACGCGGTGGATGCGGTTGCCGCACGTTCCTTCCTGCTGGAAGAATTCATTGTGAACGAGAATCAGGCGGGACGCTGGAAACTGACCTTTCCCCGGGAAAAAGGAAAAGCGGCGAAGGCATTGATTCATGGCCACTGCCACGAGAAAGCCCTGATCGGCTCGCGATATCTGAAGGAAGCCATGGCGCTGGCTTACACCGTAGAGGAAGTGGATTCCGGTTGCTGCGGCATGGCCGGATCGTTCGGCTTTGAGAAAGAACACTACGATGTGTCGATGGCAATTGGAAAGCGGCGGCTGTTTCCCGCAGTGGAAAGGAATTCCGAATCGATCATCGTCGCGCCTGGGGTATCGTGCAGGCAGCAGGTTGAGCATGCGACGGGCCGCCGGGTGCTGCACCCCGCAGAGGCATTGATGCAGGCGCTGTAGGAAAACTTTGAATCGGGCGACTGTTCCCAATGTAGGGGCGGTCTATGACCGCCCACAATTCAAAGGATTTCAACCCTTAAAAATGTGGCGGTCACAGACCGCCCCTACATTGGGAATCGCATTCGTTCACGGGTTCTTTAAAGCTATAAAATCCCATGACGTCAGCAACACCTGAAGGAACACGGCGATTCGCAAAAAGATTCAAGGGAAAGCTTGCGCCTGAACACTTCCGGGAGGCGCAGGGTCTTTTACTATCGTCCATCGGGGTCGGCACCTATCTCGGCGAAGCGGACGCGGATACTGACGAGGCCTATCGCTCGGCGGTGGTGCATGCCATCGAAGGCGGCGTAAACGTCATCGACACTGCGATCAATTATCGATTTCAGCGCAGCGAGCGTTCCATCGGGAAAGCCCTTCGTGGACTCATTGCTTCCGATACCGCCCGGCGCGACGAGTTGATTGTTGCCACCAAGGCTGGATATCTGACCTTTGACGGCGATGCTCCCGATGATCCACGCCACTACATTCAGGACACCTTCATTGCGCGCGGCATTCTTGACGGTTGCGACATCACCGCCGGCAGTCACTGCATGACGCCGCTCTATCTCAATGATCAGCTTCACCGAAGCCTGAAGAACCTGGGCGTCGATTGCATCGATATCTTTTATATTCACAATCCGGAGATTCAGCTTACCGATATCGACCGCGATGAATTCATCCAGCGGCTGCGTGTGGCATTCGAGTTTCTCGAACTGGCCGTCCAGGAAGGAAAGATCCGGCATTATGGGCTGGCGACATGGAACGGGTTCCGCGTCCCGCCGGATGCACGGGACTCCCTGTCCCTGGAAGCGGCGGTGCTTTGCGCGCATTCCATCGCGGCAGATAACCATCATTTTCGATTCGTTCAGCTTCCTTACAATCTGGCCATGCCGGAGGCGTTTACCCGCCCCACGCAAATCGTCGACGCGCATCCACTGACGATTCTTCAGGCGTGCCGCCAGTTGGGAATCACCGTCATTGCCAGCGCAAGTATTCTTCAGAGCCAGTTGACCCGGGGGCTTCCACCGGTGGTTTCCGAAACATTGCCGGGACTGAAAACCGATGCCCAGCGTGCCATTCAGTTTGTTCGCTCCACTCCCGGAATCACTACCGGCCTTGTCGGTATGAGCCGCACCGTGCACGTCGATGAGAACCTGGAAGTGGCCCAGTCCGCTCCAGACCCTGCCGCCGTTGCAAAGCTGTTCGAAGACCCTTGATTCAGATATCATATTGGGTGGTTCAATAGGCGTCCTTAGTGACTCTTACTCTTTATAACTGGAGAACATCATGCGTAGACTTTCGCTCGTGGCCGGTTCTGCCCTGCTTCTTGTCTTTGCCTTCTTTGCCGCCTGCAGTTCGAAAGATGACGGCATTCCCCCACTCCCTACCGGTACAAATGCCAACTCTGACGGAGCCGCTCCGCCGCCTGCAGCGACGGCAACTGTCAGTGGAAAAATTGCCTTTGAAGGCGAGGTTCCCAAACCTGAACAAATCAAAACAAGTCAGGATCCGATGTGCAAAAACCCGATATTCAGCGAAGAAACAGTGGTGAAAGACGGAGGATTGGCAAACGTCATCATCTATGTGAGCAAAGGGGATGTCGTTGGCAAGAATTATGCTCCGCCGTCAACGCCTGTGCTTATCGACCAGCACGATTGCCACTATCTTCCGCATGCCCTGGTTGTTCAGGTGAATCAGGAACTGCAGATTAAAAACAGCGATGACACGTTGCATAACATTCATGCATTCCCGGATCCCAGCAGCGGCAACGCGCCGTTCAATCAGGGGCAGCCGGTGAAAGACATGGTCGCCAATCACAAATTCGACCACGAAGAAATTCTGCTTCCGGTAAAGTGTGACGTCCATAAGTGGATGGGCGCGTTTATCGCAGTGCTCACGCATCCGTTTGGCACCGTCAGTGGAGACGGCGGCAAGTATGAGTTAAAGCTGCCGGCCGGGAAATATGAACTCACGGCCATCCACGAGAAGTACGGAAAGCAGACAGCCATGGTTGAAGTCAAAGACGGCGACAAAGCCATGCTCGATTTCAAGTTCAAGTCAACTGACACGAAGTCCGGCAACTAGGAATGTCAGGCAACGTTCGCGTTGCAGAATCGCTCCATGAGGAGGGCGAAAACATCGGGTTGCACCGATTCGCCCTCTTCACCGCCTGCTGCACCGCATTTCTGATCTTTGTCGGCGGACTCGTCACCAGTACTCAATCCGGACTGTCGGTTCCCGATTGGCCCACGACATATGGATGGAACATGTACACGTTTCCGTTCTCCAAGTGGGTGGGCGGGATTTTCTACGAACACAGCCATCGTCTGGTCGCTTCGTTTGTCGGCTTCCTCACCGTTATCCTGGCGGCGTGGGCCTGCCTGACGGAAAGGCGCCGTTGGGTCCGAAACCTCGCTGTTGCGGCACTGGGAACCGTCATCGCTCAGGGGGTTCTGGGAGGACTGACTGTATTGTTCCTGCTTCCCACGGCAATTTCGATGGCGCACGCATGTCTGGCACAGACATTTTTTTGCCTCATCATTTCCATTGCGCTTTTCACATCGCCGCAATGGAAACAAGGGCTACCGCGGGTTTCGTACACGGACCATTCCCTCACGTCAATTCGTCTCCCTATTCTTTGCGCCATGACAACCGGCGCCATTTATATTCAGCTGCTTCTGGGTGCCTTGATGCGGCATACCGATTCGGGACTCGCAATTAAAGATTTTCCACTGTCCTTCGGACGAATCATTCCGCACTTCACTTCCAGTCACGTCGCAATTCATTTTTCTCATCGTGTTGGCGCCTTGATGGTGGCGTCCATGATTGTCTGGACGTTTTACCGGGTGCGGAACGAGTATCGCGATTACTCCCTGCTGCGCAGACCGGCAACGCTGCTGTTTTCGCTGCTCTGGGTCCAACTGCTATTGGGAGCCAGTACGGTGTGGAGTCAAAAGTCCGTGCTGATCACAACGGCGCACGTCGCGACCGGAGCGCTGGTGCTGGGAACATCCGTACTCCTGACACTTCGTGCATACGGAATGATTTCAAAGAGAGTCGCAGCATGGCGGTAACCGAATTAGGGCTCACTACACGCCGGGTACGCGCTGCCGATTTCATTGAACTCACCAAACCCCGGATTACCCTGATGGTCCTGATCACGACCATTGTGGGTTTCTATATGGGGTCCGAAGGTGGTTTGCAGCTGACCGTGCTTCTCCATACCATCGTCGGAACTGCGCTGGTAGCAGCCGGAGCCAGCTCGCTGAATCAGTATCTGGAACGGGAGCTGGATTCGCGGATGTTGCGAACGCGTTCGCGCCCGCTGCCGGAAGGGCGCGTGCAACCGTTTGAAGCTCTCATCTTTTCGGTCGCCATCGCCATTACCGGCACGGCGTATCTGACTTTATTTGTCAATGTCATCACTGGCTTTCTCGGTGCGCTGACACTGGCCGCGTATATTTTTGTCTATACGCCACTCAAGACCCGAACGGCGTTCTGCACACTGATTGGAGCTCTTCCCGGTGCAGTGCCTCCACTTATGGGATGGACCGCAGCACGGGGCAATATCGACGTTGTCGCACTTTCGTTGTTTGCGATTTTGTTTCTGTGGCAAATGCCGCACTTCTTTGCGATCTCATGGATCTTCACTGAAGACTACGCCCGCGGCGGTTTCGTGATGCATTCCAGCGGCGTCAATACCGGCAGGCAGATCATTTTCTTTTGCTCGATTCTGATTCCAATCAGCCTGCTGCCGACGATGTTCGGCGCCACCGGCACGATTTACTTTTACGGCGCGATACTGCTGGGATTCATTTACCTCGGCTACGGGACGGCGGTCGCGCTCTTCCGTTCCAACACGCATGCGCACCGGCTCCTCAGGATTTCGATCCTGTATCTGCCCGCCCTGCTCCTGCTCATGATGATCGATAAGGTATAAACGCTTTGAACAAGGAAGCCGCCGTCCAGGTTCTCAATCTCACCCATGACTATGGCTCCCGGCGGGCACTGTCCAATGTGAGTTTTGAAGTCCAGCGAGGCGAGATTTTTGCTCTGCTCGGACCGAATGGCGGTGGCAAAACAACTCTTTTCAAAATTCTGTCGACGGCACTGATTCCCAAAGATGGAACGGCGAAAATCGTGGGCTTCGATATTCGGACGCAGGCCAATGAAGTCCGCAGCCGGATTGGCGTCGTCTTTCAGAATCCCAGCCTCGATAAGAAACTCACCGTGCTGGAGAATCTGCGCTATCACGGACAGCTTTACGGACTTCGGGGTAAAACTCTGGCCGACCGCGTGAATGAAATGATGGAGCGTTTGATGATTGCCGATCGCGCCGCCAGCCGGGTCGAGACTCTCTCCGGAGGTCTGGCCCGACGCGTCGAACTGGCAAAAGGTTTGCTTCATCGGCCGGAAGTGCTGATCCTGGACGAACCTTCGGTTGGACTCGATCCTGGCGCACGCCGAGACCTCTGGCTCTATCTGCAAAAGCTGCGGGAGAAGGAGAATGTCACCGTTCTGGTAACGACACATCTGATCGACGAAGGCGATCGAAGCGATCATGTGCTGATACTCAATCTGGGTCAGGTTGTGGCATTCGGCACACCGGAATCCCTGAAGAAGGAAATCGGTGGCGACGTGATCGCAATATCGACCAAAGAACCTGAAAAACTGAGCGCCGCAATCCGGGAGAAATTCTCGATAGAGCCGACAGTGTTGAATGGCAGTCTGAGGGTCGAAAAGCAGCAGGGACACACATTCATCAGCCACATCGTCGACGCGTTTCCCGATTTAATCGACTCCGTCAGTCTGTCGCGGCCTACACTGGAAGATGTGTTCATCGCGCGCACAGGCCATCGCTTCTGGGAGGATCAGTGAACAGTTCGTTTCTGCTAAGTGCTTCAACGTTGTGCCGCCGGGAAATCGTTCGCTTTCTGCGCGACCGGTCGCGCATTTTCTCTGCCGTGGGTACGCCGTTGATCTTCTGGCTGTTCCTGGGTTCCGGCGTTGGAAAGTCGTTTACGGCCGGCCCGGAAAGCGGAAGCTATCTGGAATACTACTTTCCGGGAACGGTCGTTCTGATTCTGTTGTTCACTTCGATTTTTGCGACGATCTCGATTATCGAAGACCGGAAAGAAGGATTTCTGCAGGCGGTTCTCGTCGCTCCGATTCCCCGCTCGTCATTTGTCTTTGGTAAATTGCTTGGCGCGACGGCTCTCGGATTGATTCAGGGCATTCTCTTCGTACTTCTGGCGCCGCTTGTCGGATTCTCATGGCACATCATTCCGATTACGATCGTGATGATGGCTCTGGTGGCCTTCAGCCTGACCGGCCTCGGCTACATCATCGCCTGGAGATTGGATTCTTCGCAGGGGTTCCACGCCATCATGATGACGTTGCTGATACCGATGTGGCTGTTGTCCGGCGCGGTATTCCCCGCCAGCAATGCGTCATTCTGGATGAAGGCGCTCATTACCGTGAATCCCCTGACATATGGGCTTGCCGCAGTCCGGTGGGCGATGTATGGATCGAGCGCGGCAGCGGCAATGGGACTCCCTCCGGTGACGCTATCACTCGCTGTAACCATTACTTTCGGAGCCATAGTCTTCCTTGCATCCCTTGTCATGACACGGCGGCCAACGTAGAAAACGATATGAAACGCGCAATCTTGCTCGTGGTGTTGTTTACATCATGTGTTCGGAAGACTGAACTTCCCGTGATGAACAATGTTCCGGAATTTACCTTCATCGAACGCAGTTCCCGCGAAGTGAAAAGCCAGGAGTTGGCCGGCAAAGTCTGGATTGCCGATTTTGTATTCACCAGCTGCGGCGGGTTCTGTCCGCTGATGACCGAAAAGATGCGCAAACTTCAGGACATGCTGCCGACCCAGATTCACCTGGTGTCGTTTTCAGTGGATCCGCAAAGGGATACGCCTGATGTCCTTGCCGCATATGCGAAAAAGTACGGCGCCGATCCGAATCGCTGGTGGTTTCTGACCGGCAACAAAGAGGCGTTGTACCGGCTGTCGAAGGACGGTTTCAAACTGGCCATCGATGATACGGCCGGAACGGAAGTTGAGCCCATTACCCACAGCGTGCGATTCGCACTGGTCGATCAGCAGGGGCGCATCCGGGGTTACTACTCAATGGACGAAGAGCCTGAACTGGATCGCCTCGTCCGCGACGCAAAGTCGCTGCTCTGATTGATATGTTGTCGATATCCGACCTTCCCGCTCTCAATGCCACGCTGAATTTGACTGCAGCGATTCTCCTCGGCTCAGGCTATTACTTTATTCGGAACAAAAACATTCGAGCACATAAGACGTGCATGATCGGCGCTTTGATTTCCAGTACGCTATTCCTGACATCGTATTTGATCTACCACTACTACGTCCGCCACGTGCCCTTTACTAAAGAAGGCTGGATTCATCACGTTTACATTTTCATCCTGAGTACCCACATCGCGTTGGCAGCGGTGATACTGCCTCTGGTGTTGCGAACTGCGTATCTGGCCTTCACGTCGCGCTTCGACAAACACGTCCGCATCGCCCGCTGGACTTTTCCGCTCTGGATGTACGTCTCCGTCACCGGCGTCATTGTCTACCTGATGCTGTATCGTATGTAGTTCTTTGCGGACCAACCGTCGAGTCCCAGACGCGTAAGCGCCGTAATTCCCTGGTCCCCGGGGTCCCAGCCGCGTTAGCGGCGGCAGTTCCTTAGCCCCCGGCGTGAGCCGGGGGTAAAGAATCACAGCACCACACAAAGTGCCGTAGGCACGACAGATCCAGCGAATTCGTCAGGCGTAATGATGCCCGGTCTGTCGTGCCTACAGCACTCTGAATTTCATGGATTCATAAGCCCCCGGCTCACGCCAGGGGCTAAGGAACTGCCGCCGCTAACGCGGCTGGGAAAACTGTATATTCAGAACTCCTGACATACCCCCTAAATCATTGGGGAATTCAAACGATTTCGGTACAGGGGTGCGAACCTAAACCTGTCCGGTTTTTGTGATTCAAACCATGCCTGGCTGCGTTTGAAG
>JBGPBY010000125.1:0-15786 GCA_041481485.1 Terriglobia bacterium | reverse complement strand
GTCAACCTTCTTCCATTTCACAAAGACGAGCAGGAAAAATGTCCGCGTGAGGGCTTTTTATATTGGAGCGATGACGGAGAAATTCTCGCCATCAGAATGCGCAACTGGAAGATCGTTTTCACAGAGCAACGGGGTAAAGGGCTCGCTGTCTGGCGGGAACCGTTTGCCCAGATGCGTATTCCAAAACTGTTCAACCTGCGTACCGACCCGTTTGAGGTAGCGGAAGACAGCACGCTCTTCTATGACAAGTGGTTTGTGGACCGCGCATATCTCATCGTACCCGCACAGGCGATCGTCAGTCAGTGGCTTGAATCCTTCAAGGAATTTCCAATTCGCCAAAAGCCGGGAAGTTTCAATCTGGACCGTGTAATCGAACAACTCATGCCCCGAGCAGCATGAATCCAGGGCACAGGCGGCGGTCAGCCGCCACCTGTGCCAGCGTCTCTTTTTCATTACAGGAAACAAACACCATGAAAATCGACAACAGCCTGGAAAACCGGCGCAAGGCGCCGCTGAAAACTCCGACGGGACTTGACGAAACTGCCGCCAGGGAACTTTCAGGAGCCCTGAACGCACTGCTTGCCGATGTATACGGTCTCTATTTCAAGACCAAGAACTTTCACTGGCATGTCAGCGGTCCCAATTTCCGGGATTACCATCTGCTTTTTGACGAACAGGCTATGCAAATTTTCGAAATGAGCGACCCCATCGCCGAACGCGTACGAAAAGTAGGCGGCACGACCATTCGCTCCATCAAACACATCAGCCGCCTTCAACGTCTAGCCGATAACGATGCGGACTTTGTTGTCGCTCAAGACATGCTCGCCGAACTTCGCGAGGACAACCAAGCCCTGGTGACCAGTATGCGCGCCATTCGCGACCTCTGTGATGACGCGCACGATTCGGCCACATCCAGTCTTATCGATACGTGGATCGATCAGGCGGAACGCCGAATCTGGTTTCTGTTTGAAACGAGCCGGCGGGCAAGTTGACCCGGCATAGACCTGTCACTGGTGGGAACGAATGATTGACGCCAAGCAGAGAGTCATTACTTCAATACTTGAAGCCCGCGGGCAACTCGAATCGGCTCTGGCCGAGCTTGAGACATTGCCGGCGTTTGACTCCAGTTCCGTATCTTTTGCCGCCCATTCTCTCTCCAATTTCCTGTCCATAGCGGATGGCACGGTTGAAATGATCATGGGATTAATCCCACGTGAAACAGATCCTCAGGTTCTCCGATTGCTCGAGGGTTTGCGTCACGCGGGCAACTTAATGATGCGCATTGTGAGTCATATGATGAGCAATGCCGCTATCACTGAATTGAAATTTCAATATGAACATTTCGATCTGGCGCATCTGGTGCATCGCGCGTGTGCGTACTACCAGCGGCTGGCGGTACGCAAGAACATACACCTGACGATGGATTTCACCTCCGACGTCCCCATAGTGTGGTCCGATCGCGTCGCCGTCGCTGCGATCATGGACAATTTGCTTTCGAATGCCGTGAAATACTCCCCAATCGGAAAGACCATCCACGTGATGGTCAGTAAAAGCGGCGAAGACGCCTTCTGCAGCGTGCGGGATGAAGGTCCAGGTATCAGTCCCGAAGACCAGGGACACCTGTTCAAGCGCGGAGTTCGGCTGGGCGCCGTCCCCTCCGGTGGAGAGCCGTCGGCCGGATACGGCCTTGCTGTTGCAAAGGAATTGGTTGAGAGGCTCGGCGGCGCGATCTGGGTGGACAGCGAGCCCGGGCATGGCGCCTGCTTTTCATTTCGTCTGCCAACACCAACGGAGGGTTCGGCGAATCGCGATTAGCAATTAATCATTATCATTGATGCGCCATCCAATAAGGTCGTGAGCGGAAATCCTCAATCCACGGTATAGCGGCTGAATCGGCAATAAATTAATTTGAAGGAGTTGGATCATTTTCCAACTGGAGGTTCAATTGCGAAAGCATTCATCGAACTTCTGCCGGAATTCTGCGATAGCAGCACTCCTTCTGAACACTTTTCTTGCAGGCTGCGCTTCACAGTCCAATCACACAATAATGGGGCCGCCGGGAAAAGTGACACTTTCCGAAGCGGAGAAACAGCTTCAGGCATCGAAGCAGCCAATCGACCGCACGAGAAACTACATTCAGATTTCAGACATCCTGCTAAGACACGCCCGAAACGAAACGCTGCAGGAAAACGGGAACGCAGCGGTACTGCTGAACCAGTACCGCGATTCGATCCTGTCGGCGCAAAATACGCTTTTTTCTCTAAGGAAGAGCTCCCAACGGTATTCCAAGGATTACATGAAATTTGAGGTAGTTCTCCGGCATCACATCCGCTGGCTCAGCGACTGGAAGCTGGAGCTCGACGTTACCGATCGGGATCCGGTGAATGAGGCGATGGATACCGCTATTGGAGTTCGAGAGGAAATACTGCGGACGTTCCTGACTTCGGAAGAAGTTAAAGACCACTAACCAGCGGCAGTTTGTCTTTTCAAAGGCAGAACTGCCGTTATGGTGGTGCCGATTCCAGGATTTGATGCCACCGTCAGATTGCCGCCGATGACGCGCATCCGCTCCGACATGGTGGCCAATCCAAGTCCGTCGCCCGGCGTGGAGTCGACAATAAATCCACAGCCGTCATCGACAATTGAGAGTATGAGAACGGAATTCTCAAGCTTCAAATCGATATGAATTTGATTTGCCCCGCTATGAGCCTGCGCATTCCACAGTGCTTCCTGCGCAACTCGATACATGGATACGGAAACGGTCTCCGGAAGAGAAGGAAAGTCTTCGGCCATCGAACAGCTGACTCGCAGATTTTCATTCGATGAACGCTCACACAGGTCCCGAAGCGCCAGGGACATTCCCAGTCTCTCCAGAGTGGGGGGCCGCAACTGATGCGATAAATTCGCAACATCTTTGCAAATCGTCAGGGTCTGTTGCTGAATTTCCTCAATCTCGCGAGACATCCCCTTTTTTCCGGCATCTGTCTGCGCCACGCAGCTCAGTTGGATGGAAAGGGCTGCCAACCGTTGTGCCAGATTCTCATGCAACTCCTGACCGATGCGAATCCGCTCGGTTTCCTGAGCATTGATTAACTGAATTCCCATCAGCCGAAGTTTTTCTTCCGCCTGCTTGCGGCCGGTAATATCGATGCAACTTGCGATGTAACCCAGGAAGGTCCGGTCCGGCGCATAGCGCGGTATGCCGTTACCCAGCACCCATCGATAGGACTTGTTCCCCTGCAGCAACCTGTACTCAAAACTAAAGTTCTTTCGCGCATGAAACGCTTCGAGATATTCCCTGAAGACTTTTTCTCTGTCGCTGAAATGAATGCTCTCCAGCCATCCGTTACCGAGCTCCTTTTCAATAGGCCGGCTCGTGAATTCGAGCCACGGCTTGTTGAAAAAGGTACATAGCGCATTATTGCCCGACATCCAAACCATGACCGGAACCGTATTGATGAGCGAACGAAATCGTTCTTCGCTCTCTCTCAACGCCAGTTCCATTTTGCGCTGCTGCTGAATCTTCACAGACAGGACCATGAACGGAACGCAAATCACGAAGAGCAGGAGCTGAGTTGAAAGCAAACTGGAAGCGGGCGATGAAGTCCGAAGGGGGCCGACTCCCTCGGAAACCCCGATAATAAACAACGAACCTACTAGCGACAGACTCGCCGACGAACCAAGAAGACCAAATCTCATGGCCGCCCAAAGTAAAAACGGACCCGGCAGGTACAGGACGAAAGGATAATGGCTGATGAAATCAGGGTCGCTGAGGAAAGAGTAATAACCCGTGACCGCGAGACCGGCGGTGATCATACAGATTTCCACATAGACTTTCGTCCGATGTGCCGTGAGTCTCCGGAATTCTCCTGCCAGACTAAGCAGCCCCGGTGTAACCACCAGGCTTGCAAGGCTGTTTCCCAGAAACCATGTCCCCCAGGATGCCAGGAAGCTGTAGCCCATTGCCATTCGGCTTGCGGCTCCGGCGGTCGCCGAAATCATTGGCACGAATATCACAGCAATCAGAAAGTAGTTCACGAATTTGCGCGGAGAATCAAACCACTCCCTTCGCACGGAATCCGAACGCAGGAGCCAGGCAGACAGCATCCCTTTTGCCGAATCGTTGACATAACACGCAGCCAGAAACCACATTGGTGTACCCGGCATAACCGAAGTGAAAAACCGTGTCGGCAGCGTTACGAGTACGAATGGCCACCAGTTCCGCGGCTTTGTAAGAAGGAGAAGAGAGAGCAGCACAGAGTCCGGAAACCAGAAAGGCGAGCCGAAATTCTGGCTGAACGACATTCCGAAGTGGTACGCAACGTAGTACGTGACCGCGAACAAACCGAGAATACCCGTTTTTCTTAGTGCTAAAACCGAAAGCGGCGTTTCTGCAGAATTCGGCTTTTTGTCTGCCGCGCTCTTCACAATAGGTTTTGGCCGATATATTTGACGGACGGCTGGCCGGTCTAAAATCGTACGGAACGGCACCATTCTACAAGTACTAATGACGCTGGAAAAAAAATCGCCGATCAAAGTAATCCCCAACCGCGCGGATCGCTGGAATCTCAGCGGAGAGTGCGGCGAGCTCAAAAGAGGTTCCGCAGATATTAAGGAACAAACTGCCGAACTTGGACATCAGGCGAATTCTGTATATGGAAGGGTAAGATTCATGTACACCCCGCAGCTGCAGGGGCGTTCGATCAAGCAATCCCTCTCCCGTTGGGAGAGGGATTGCTTGATCGATTGTCCTTACAGTGCGCAAATCCCGCGGGCGCGCGGCGGCCCGCTATTTGACGATGAATCCAATGCCGAAGATGATGCTCCATTTTCGTGTGCCGGTTTCATTGACAACGTTGTATTGCGGATTGACGAAATAGCGAACAGGCTGATGGGGAATCGAGGATATGAAGTTCACCTGAGCACTGAGCGGCACATCGACGAACCGGTTATTCTTCCAGTCGAACGTGCATTGCGCGTCGCCGTACGCGACGCTGATCTTATCGTTAAAAGTGTAGGAGAGAACCGGCTGAAGCTGTGTGGTGGCAATGTCGCCAAAACTGAAAAAATTCTGATTGAACAGGCCATAGTTCCATTTTTTCTTTTTAACCACCATCCCCAGGACTGGACCGAGGGCAAGGGTGTTAATACCAGGCCCCTTGTTCGCTCCTGCGGAGACAACACCTCCGGCGGCAATCGTTCCCCACTTCGTCGGATAGAGAAAGATGTTCAGCAATTCAACATCGCCGAGTCCGCGATTACCAGAGGGACGGCTTGTCACATATGGGATGGTGATGCGCAGAATGTTCGGCATTCCGAATGCGTCGTGCGGAATTACTGCGCGAAACTCGACTTCGTTCGCCCTGTCGTCGATGCCCCAGAGTGACGGAGAGAAGGTATCCTGAAACGTAAAAGATTTCAGTCGTGCCGTCGGGTCGACAACCTGGGCAGCCAGACTTGGCTGACTCAGGTTTGGCTGACTTGTGGGTGCCTGGCCAGCCGCACTGGCTGGAAAGACGATCAGAAACACAAAAAGTTTTGCAATAGCAGGGTATGGCTTGCCCATGAGCTGTGGTTTCTCCCGAATCAGCATAACCCGAAGCTCTCCTATACCAACAGTTTTGCCAGTTCGTGAAGTAATTCCGTGAGAGGGACTGCCATCAGAGCCGCAGGGATAAAAGGAATCACGGCGCCGATGGCAAGATAACTCAATTCTCGCCAGCCAAATGGAAAATCCCGCACGTTATGTGCATAACTGACGACCTGATTGAGGTCTGTCATCGCCGAAAAATCATTCGTTTCCAGAGTGGCAGTGTCAAAGGTTCCCGGACGATCGAGCCACTTTTTCTCGAACTGTAAGGCGACATCGCGCCCCAGAGCACCATATTTGAAAATACCCTTCAGTTTGGTTTGCCGCAGTTTCGTAAAGAACAGAACAAGCGGTCCTGCAGCCATTACCAGAACGAATATGGTGACTCCGATTGCGACATTTCTCACATCCAGAGGAGCTAGTCCGACATGGAGAATCTGATTCATTTGAGCGCCCGCTACGATGGAGCTGAAAGCCAGTGTCGGAATGCGATAGCCTCTGATCGAGGTGCTGACAAATTTTAGTCCGCCGGCCTGATCCGGATGGGTGGAGACGAGGCTGAGATTGAGTCGAGACATCAGCCACAGGAATCTCCACCAGAGGACAATTTTCCACAACCAGCCACAGCCCAGCAACAGCAACAGCAGCAGCGGCAGGCTGACAAATGCGTGCCACATTCCGGCGGGAGACAGCCCGAGGGGAGAGGTTGGACCGTTCCAGTACCAGGACGGAGTTGGCGCATGCCGCAGACTGATCATTGCAACGATGGCAACGGCATAGGCAAGCAGAATGACCACGATTTCCGCCACTTTTGAATCCAGGAGCCGCCTTGTGGATGAAATCGCCCGGCTGTATAGGATTCGTTCCTCGGCCGGTATGAACCCTCCGAAGAGAAAATGACGCACAACACGGCCAAAGATAGGGACAGTGTCGCCTTCAGCAATAATCAAAAGAGGAGCTGCAATCAGGTATCGTGCATAACATCCGGCATCCGTGAAGAAGGATTTCAGGGACGGTTCTCCCGTGGCGAATCCTGTTATCGCCACGAGTATCGCCAACGGCGGCCAGCTGACCAAAACAACAATCAGGGCTCGTCTTGAAATGGTCAGCTCCAATCGCGCGCGCAGCAGGTGAAGATCATGTTCAATTTTCCGCGCGGGGCCGCCGCTGAAGACTTCTTCGTCGATAGGTTGCGACAAGGGCATGGTCGTCTTGGTGCGATTTTGAAATCAGCGGTTCAATATCACCGAAATCAGGGCTGCAATTCCCAATGCGGCAATAACTCCCGCAAGTGCCGCAGCCATCGAGCGCGGCACTTCGCGGTCCATGGATCGAAGTTTGTTTCTTTCGAAGCGGTGCTGGATCGTTGCCATTAGCAGCGAAATCAGGCCAACGCAAATCATGATGATTGCAAAGCCACGCGGTCCGAGCAGCAGGTCCGCGCGAGGAGTCTTTGCCTGAAATTCAAAAAACTTAAAGACGCTGAAACCGAATGTGATCAATGAGGTCGCAGTGCGTATCCATGCCATCATGGTCCGGTCATAAGCCAGACGCGTGCGGTCGAACGCCAGTCGCGTAGACGTATCCACTGGTTCCGCCTCGTTGACGTTCATGCCGGATTCTCTCCGCGCTTATTGGTAATGTCGTTCCCTACAGCGATGTATCGGTCACACGGGAAATGCAACGAAAGCCGAGGTGACACGTCGAGGTGTCGATCGGCTGTGCCATTCTCGCTGCCGGCCGGTAACGCTGGCAGTAATTTGGCGCGCAAAGATACGAGCCGCCCTTCATTACTTTTCGGGGAATCCGGATATTGGGCATTTGGGAGTCGTAGCTGTTCTCCAGCGATCCGCCTCGCGGATTGATATTTCCGCAGCAAGCGCGCTGATTCTTGCTGTATTCCTGAAACCAATCGCCGGTCCATTCCCAGACATTGCCCGCCATGTCATAAAGGCCGTACCCATTTGCAGAGAAACTTCCAACAGGAGCTGTTCCTTCGAAGCCATCGCTATTGAGGTTTTGCCAAGGGAACTCACCTTGCCAGGTGTTCGCCATGAACTTGCCACCGGGAGTCAGTTCATCTCCCCAGACAAAATCGGCACCGTCTAAACCGCCTCGCGCTGCAAATTCCCACTCGGCTTCGGTGGGCAACTCCTTGCCAATCCAATTGGCATAAGCCTGGGCGTCCTCGAATGCAATGTGGACGACCGGATGCTTTTCGCGTCCTTTCAGTGAGGTCGCAGGGCCCAACGGATGACGCCAGTTCGCACCGGGAACATACGTCCACCAATTGAAGCAACTCGAAAGGTCCACGGGCCGGTTGGGCTGGTTAAATACGACCGAGGCGGGCACCAGCAACTCCGGTTGTGCGCCGGGATAGTCCTCCGGATTCGGGGCTCGTTCCGCAAGCGTTACGTAATGAGTCTGATCGACAAAATGCTGCCATTGCTCGTTGGTGACGGTGCAGCTGTCCATCCAAAAACCGTCCACAGTGACTTTGTGCACTGGCCGTTCTTCTGCATAGAACTTTTCCGATCCCATTTGAAATGTTCCTCCGGGAATCCACACCATGCCCGGATCTGCCAGTTGGGCCGGCTCTTCAAGAGCCAGGCTCGAATGCGTGCGTTCGATCGATTTTGCGTTCATTGAATCTCCCCAGTTTCAGACGGAAATCATGTTCAGACGGCAATCATGCCGTGACGAACCGCGTATTGAGTGAGATCTGCGGTCGTTCGCAGGTTGAGTTTGTCCATGATGTTGGTTTTATGGAAAACGACGGTACGGCCGGCAACGTTTAAAATCGCGGCAATTCCATTGATGGTCCGGCCTTCTGCCACAAGTTGAAGTACTTCACGCTCTCGAGCCGTCAATACCATGCGGTGTCTGACTGCATGATTCATCAATTCCCGGTCTCTGGCGATTTTGGGAGTGATGTAGGTCTTGTTATGCAGTGCATCCTGGATGGCTCGTCCGAGTTCTTCGGCCGCAGAATGCTTGATGACGTATGCAGATGCACCGGCAAGCAGAGCCTCGGCGGCGAACTCGATATCCGCGTGCATGGAAAGGAAAATGACTTTCGATTTCACGCCCTTTTTTCGGAGCTGGCGAATTGCCTCGATGCCATTGAGAATGGGCATCGAAACATCAGTAACGATGATGTCGGGATTCGTGCGCAGCGCTGTCTCCACAAGCAACTGCCCGTCGCCGACGGGCGGTAAGATGTCGTAGTCCGCCTGAAGAAGCCTGCTCATTCCCTCCACCACCATCAGGTGATCGTCGGCAAGAAGCAGCCGTGGACGCCGCATTTGCCCGGAGAGTTCGTCTTTGACCAAAGTCCCCATATCACTCCTTTCCGGCAGGAACCACGACTTCGATGCGAGTTCCAGAACCGATTTGACTGTCAATGGACAGACGGCCTCCGATCAACCGTGTCCGTTCCTCAATGCTGATTAGTCCAAGTCCCGAGTTTTGATTCGGCTTGATGACATCAAAACCGCAGCCATCGTCCTCAATCGACAGTTTGATGTCACTGGCGTTTCGGCTCAGAGTGACAAAGACCTCCTGGGCGCTGGCGTGCTTGGCTGCATTGGAAAGCGCCTCCTGAACGATCCGATAGAGGCTGAGTGAAACCTGATACGGGGTCCGGTCAAACGATCCTTCACATACAAAGATCACGTTGATGTTCCGGTATTCCTCGAACTCAGAACAATATCGGCGCAACGCTGTAGCCAAGCCAAGGTGTTCGAGAACTGCAGGATGCAGACGATGTGAAATCTGACGGATCTCGTTCGACAATTCTTCCACTCCGATCCGGATTCTTTGAAGCAGCCGCCGCATCAGTGTCGACGACGGCGGTGTCCGAATCAGAGCAATGCCGACCTCGACACCCAGCTTTGCCAGCGTTTGGCTCAAACCGTCGTGGAGTTCCCTGGCAATGGAACGCCGCTCTTCCTCCTGAACATGAAGAAGGCGCCGGGTCAGGATCTTCAACCCCTGTTCAGCTTCCGATTCTTCATCTACGTTGGATTGCAAACCCACAGTGGTCCCCTGATCCTGAGGCACGCTTTCACTGACCTGAACGTGCAGGGGAGTCTTTGAGGATTTGCTCCATTCATCAGACCTAAGAGTGTTTAGTTTTTTGCTCACAGCCCGTTGCCTTTCAGAAGCGTGTGCAAGCGGACCTTCATGGAAGTCCGCTAAACGACCACATCTCAACAGGTTTTTGCGCATTGTCTTGTTGGGCTAATCAACACAGCAAGGCAGCTGGGGAGTCTCTTCCGGCTGCCTTGCTGGTTGATTTCAGGTCCCCTTGAACATAGTGAGCGGGCGGGGACCCTGGAATCTACGTGCTACTTCGGGCATCCCAGCGCCGCGATAACCGCACTGGAATCCGCGGTTGCATTGGGAGTAACGGTAACATCCCGTGGTACGAGCCAAATCTCGACTCTGCGGTTCTTCGCATTGGAGTCGGCACTGGACACATGGTCCTTGCCTCTCTCTATCGTGCTTCCGTCACAGAAATTGGAGCGGAAATCGGCATCTTGTTCCGATCCCTTCCATTCCACTCTGATTCGGGTACGTTCGAGATCTTTGCAAGTTGCGCCAGACGCACTCAGATACGCCGCCGCATTCATAACGCGGTCGCGATCCAAAGTCGATTTGGACGTTTTGGTAGCCATCGTCTTCTCGTTCAGATCTCTGTGGCCAACCAACACGACGTCGTAGTCGGAATACCTGGACGAGGTCAGCTGAGGATAAAGCTCGTCACCCAGAACTCTCTTTGCGCAGTTGTTGACGCGTGTGCTGTTCAACGCAAAGTTGATATCCGACAACTGAATCGCCGTAGGCTTTGCAGCAACTGGAGGTGCAGGAGGAGGAGGAGCTGCTGCTGCCTGAGCCGGCGCGGTATAGCACACCTGAAGATTCTTGGCGTCTTTTCCCGTGCCGCCACGCTGGTCAATTACCTCGAGATTTACCGTCACTGGCTTGCACTGCTGACCCTGCATGGTGTCACTGAACGGCAGGTTTGAACCGTCAAAAATCGTAGTCGTTGCATCTGTTCCGGCAATCAACCGGCCATCGCTGGCGCTCCAGCGATATGCCAGATTACCCGAGCATTCCGAACCCTTTGCGGAGGACGTCAACATGACCCGTTGGCCACGCTGAACTGTCGACTGATCCGCGGTCGCAATTGCCGTCGGTTCGCTGTAGTCCTTAACGGTCAGTGTCGTTTTGCGTTCCTGCGGCATTCCTGGATTCTTTTCGACGGCCTTCTTGGCGGCCTTATCCAGGTTGGTGCTGGTATAAAAAACATGCACGCCGATATCAACGTTGCCTGGATTTGACGGCGCGACATAGGTGTACTCCGGTCCCGTGGCGACCTGTTTGCCGTTTTCGGTCCATTGATAGGTCACCTGGTTTCCAGGAATGGAGTCCGCTGCGACGATATGCAATTGAGCAGAGTCTCCCGGGCACAGCGCTGTATTCGACGCATCGATGGTCGGAGATACGGTGAAGTTATGAACGATCAACGGAGCAGCGCCACCGATTCGGATATTGACTCCGCCCATGACCTGCAGATTGTTGTCGACATCCCGTTGCGATGGATCGAACCCTTTGAAGGTCGGACCCCAGTACACGAAATCGCGGACACTGAAATCCAGCGCGATGTGGTTTGCAATCCGGGCTGTCAGTCCGGCGCCGTAATTGTAGGTAAATACGGAGTCGGTTCCGAAATTGCCATACCACGGGTTGTCAAAGAGACCGGTGAAAGGTGCTGCAGAGTTCCTTCCATCTTCCGTTGGTTTGAACCATGTCCAACCTATTCCAGCGGAGAAGTATGGGCGAACCTTGCGTTCGCCGCTGAGCATATGGAAGTTGCCATTGAAGTACATCTGCTCCTGCCGGGTACCAACGACAATGCTGGGGTCATTGCTATAAATGGTATTGTTGGCGCCGCCGATGGTCCAGGATTGTTCCGCGGCAATATGCGACGTAAAGTACTCGCGGGCCCGAACTCCATAGACTCCCCCATCCACAACCTGTACGTTCGTGCGAAGAAGTTGGTTTCCTGGGGGGTTATTAATATCAGGTGAAGCGAAGCTTGGATTCGAGAAGAACGATCCTCCTGCAAAGAACCCAACTTCCGCCTTCTGAGCGAACCCACCCGGAGAATTCACGATTATCAAAATCGCGACAAGCAAAGCGCACGATTTCTTTCTCATAAGTTTGCTCCTTAATGGTTGGCTTGAATGCTGACGATCTGAAGATGATCAACAGTGTCGATGTTAGAGTTTGGCGCTGGAACAGCGATATAAGGTGAATGTCGTATTTGCCGCTGCCCGATTCATGTAATGGGTTTGGCGGCACACAGACAGGCGGAGGCTCAGCTCAAATATGGAAGGACAAGACTGTAGGATGCGTTCAGTGAACTTTCGGAATTCGCACGCCAGGACCGACCAGATTGTTTCGAATCGCATAGTGGACGAGTTCCACGATCGAGTTGATCCGAAGTTTACGCATGATTGACGCGCGATGCGTTTCGACAGTTTTGACGCTGATGAAGAGCA
Source organism: Terriglobia bacterium (assembly GCA_041481485.1). GTDB lineage: Bacteria > Acidobacteriota > Terriglobia > 20CM-2-55-15 > 20CM-2-55-15 > JBGPBY01. Next base: position 3,627 of record JBGPBY010000125.1, on the reverse strand, counting down.
TGGCGGCGATTTCCTTGTTTCCCCTCGCCTCGGCGAGGAGTTGAACAATTTCCCGTTCCCGGCTCGTAAGGATCGACTGCTCCGTCTCCTGCCGGTTCGAGCGGAGGAAACTCTCCAGAACCGTCTCGGATGCAACAGGCGTCAGGAACAGCTTGTGGCGAGTGAGCGACTCAATCGCGTCAATCAGGTGCTGGCCAGAATCGGACTTCAAAACGTAGCCTCGCGCGCCTGCACCAAGTACGCTTCGAATCAATTCCTCGGTATCGTACATGGTATAAATCAGCACTTCGGTTTCGGGCAGTTCCTTTTTGATTTGGCGGGTGGCTTCCAGTCCGTTCAGGTCGGGTAACTCGAGATCGACAACCGCAATGTGCGGCTTCAGCTGCATTGCCAGTTTGACAGCCGTTCTGCCGTTGGAAGCTTCGGCGCAGACTTCCCACCCGGGATGGGCTTCCAGCATCGCCTGCACTCCCTTTCGAACCGCGTCGTGATCATCGACTAATAATATTCGGATCAAAACTTCCTCCACATGCGACTTGCTATCCGGGCAACCGCGACTTCGTCTGGACAGAGACAGGCGCAAATAGTGGCCACATTGTTCCCTATAATGGGATCGGGTGGATTATGTATTTTTCCCACATAATATTTTCCAACTGATTGTGTCTGCATCCGTTTGGAATCCTACTGGAGATTTACATCGCCCGCGATTGATAAAAATCTGTGAGGGCCTGAATCGGCAAGACCACAGACACCAGGACGCCAGTTTCGTCCGATTTGATTTCAAATCGTCCACCATGTTCTTGCACTCGCTCGCGCATCCCCGGAATTCCCACACCGGGGGCGACGAGCGCAGCTTTGCCATTGGAATCCACAGGCAAACCGCCCCCCCAGTCCCGTACCTTCAGAAATACATTCCGCGTATCACGGTTCAGCTGAATTGCAACTCGGGAACTGCCCGAATGTCGATGCACATTGGCCAGACATTCCTGAACGACCCGAAACAAATCGGTTTCCACATCCACAGGCAGACGGGTCACGCGCTCATTGACCGTGAAATCGACTTTGATGCCGGTTCGGCTGGAGAATCCATCGACGTACCATTTCAATGCGGGAACCAGACCGGCTTCATCCAGCATTGGCGGATGCAGTAAATACGACAGCGTGCGTATTTCTTCCCGGGACCGCTCGCAAAGCGTCAAACACTCTTCAAGTATTTCGCGCCGCCGCGGCTCGGCAGAATCCTTCAACAATCGTGACAGGTTCATACTGATTGCAAAAAGATTTTGTGCGGTTCCGTCGTGAAGTTCGCGAGAGATTTTCCGGCGTTCGTCGTCCTGCAAATCCATCAGGCGCGTCGATAGCAATCTCAGTTCGCGTTCGCTTTGCCGTAAGGCATCTTCCGTTTTCCGTGCCGAGGTAAGGTCTTCGAGTGTGGCGACGACTCCAGCCGTGTCGGAATCCAGTCCGACGCATTCCATTTCCATTCGAACGGTTCTCTGCTTGCCATCCTTGCGGAGAATATTGGTCTCTATTCCGGCTGCGTGTTTTCCGCCTTCGATAATTCGCGAGAGAATGTTACTGAATTTGCGTTGTTCGGTATGAACGACAAGCGGAACGCAGGATTTTCCAAGCAGTTCAACGTCCGCATAGCCGGCCATTTCCGCAGCATGAGGACTAATGGACAGGAATCGTCCGTTGAGATCAAGTATCCAGACCGCGACAACAGACGACCCAAGCAGCGTTTTGCCGATATAATTCGGCTTCTCCAAATCTAGATCCAGATTTTGAGAATGTTTCCCGGCCCGTTTTGCCATAAGGATCCTGTCAAGCGCGAATCCGTGGCCTTATTGATGAATTCGCGGCTCTTAAAACGACATTGGTTCAATTCGTGCATTTCACTCATTGAGATCCTGGCTGATGCCTCGCTCGCTGCGATTGGCGCAAGTGAACCGGTGCTGTCGGCAACCCCCTTACCGCAGGCCGGTATGATCCTCGATTGAATAACGGTTCGCGTCTTGCGGGAACTTCAGCCGTCGACGGCATCAAGACCACAAACGAAAAACAATACTGTACTTTAGAACGTAGCATATGTCCCGCTGTTATTTGCTCATTGCGGACGGTTTCCATTCCTGCCTGTTCGCAAAACGAACCGTTTTTCAGAGAGTTGGAAATTCGCCCGGAAGCACTGCACCCTGCCATTCTTAACAGGTGCAGAATTTAAGGAACGGATGAAGGAATGCGATTCCGTAAGTGCAGGCGCGGTCTATTGAGGATTGTTTTTCCACCGGGCTGACGCCGATGGCCAGGGAACTGCCGCCGTCAATGCGGCTGGGAACGCGACGTCGCGAAGTTTCTACTTTCCCGCCGAGGCCAGAACACGCTCGGCAAGATAGTTGGTTACTTTTGCGTTGTTGCGCGCGATTTCAGAAAACGCGTTTTTCAATGTCTGGTCTTTTCGGCCGGAAATCGCCTGGTGAATCTGCGCCTTGACCCGGGTATCGGAAAGCAGTTTCTGCCCGCCAGGATCTTTTTCCACAAGCTTCACAATATGAAATCCGAAACGGCTGGGAATGATGCCTGAAGTCTCACCGACTTTCATGGTTTTCACGACTTCTCCCAGATGGGGATCGATATTGGAAAGAGCTTCAATGGTCTGGAAGCTAATGTCTCCGCCGGCGGCAACGGAATTGTAATCTTCAGAATAGTCGCGGGCAACCACGGCAAAGTCCTGACCACTTTGGATTTCGTGGAGCAGCCGTTGCGCTTTTGCCAGGGCTTCGGCCGGTGTCTTTGCGTCATCCTGCTTGAGGTTCCTGACTTCATTTTCGGGGGCGGGAGTCACGAGGATATGAAGTAAATGGTAGCCCGGCGGAGGGTTGAAGTTATCTTTGTTCTTCTCATAGAAATCTTTGATTTCCGCTTCGGTCACGTTGATTTTCGACGTGATTTCCTTATTCACCAGCTTTTCAATCGATTGCGTCATCCGCAGCTGCTTTTTAATGTCGTCAACCGACAACTTTTGTTTCTTCAGCTGTTCCTGGAAAGCTTCATCGGTATATTGAGTCTTGAATTCGTTGAACTTCAGCGCAACTTCGGCATCGGAGGCTGTCAAACCCTCCTTAGCTGCGAGCTGCACGAGGATTTCATCATTGATCATCTGATCGAGCAGCTGCATCTTGGCATCCTGAACTTCGTCGGGTGCGGGCGGAGGGTTCGCCCCTTCGGTCCGAGCTGTGAATTGTTTGTCCAGTTCCGTCACTGTGATGTCCTTGCCATTGACCGTGGCGGCAAGCTCAGCTGTCGTTTTGGCCCCGGATTTGCAGCCCCCCACAAGAATCAGGCCCCCAAGCAGTGCGAACAAAGTTGCGCTTTTCATAACGGGGGATTGTATCACCGGAAGTCGGGATTTCTTCCCCGTGTGCTATACTTTTGCCTCGTTCAATTAAGGAGATCGGCTTCATGGCACGTTGTGAGATCTGTCAAAAAGGCCCTATGTACGGCCACCGGGTGAGCCACGCCAATAATCGGACCAACCGCCGCTGGAATCCAAATCTTCAGCGGGTGCGCGTGGTTGTCGGCAAGACGCCACAGCGGATGCGCGTTTGCACCGGCTGCATCCGATCGGGG
>JBGPBY010000124.1:0-15824 GCA_041481485.1 Terriglobia bacterium | reverse complement strand
TCACCCAACCCTCTCCCGTTGGGAGAGGGATTTCTTGATTGCATTCCTTCATACCTTCGCAGACCGCGTCCTTCACTGGACCGCATTCCGCTTGACAGAATCTGCCGGCACCGCATAGTTTCGCGGCATGCAACAGCGCTGGATTGGTTCACTGCTCATTTTGGCAATGACGGCGTCCGCACAGGTGCGGGCACCCCAGGCCACGGGACCGGCTGCACCAGCCCCCCGGCTTGCCGATGGAACACCGAACCTTGGGCCGACCGAACCGAACAAGGGCTATTGGGTTCCGAAACAGTACCAGGACTATTCCGCGGTCCTGACCGATCCGAAAGAAATTCCGTATCAGCCCTGGGCGAAGGCGCTTTCCGATTTCCGAAAATCGACAGCTTCTAAATTCGATCCACAGGGATTCTGCCTGCCGCCGGTGGGAGCGCGGCTGATGACGACTCCGTATCCCATGGAGATTCTGCAAATGCCTGCTCAGAAGCGAATCATCATGATCTACGAGGGTGGAGCGCATATTTACCGGATCATCTATATGGACGGCCGCGAGCATCCGAAGGGCGATGCGCTGACACCGACCTGGATGGGACATTCTGTTGGACATTGGGACGGCGATACGCTGGTTGTCGATGTCGTGGGATTCAACGAAGGAAGCTGGATCGATATGGTAGGCGATCCGCATACCAGCCAGCTTCATCTGGTGGAAAAATTCACAAGGAAAGATCTGCAAACGCTCCACTATGAAGCCATGATCGATGATCCTGGCGCGTATATGCATTCGTGGACGATTCAGTTCGATGTGGCCTGGGATCCGAATGGCGAAATTCAGGAATACATTTGCCAGGAAAATAATCGCTGGCAGGATTCCCTGATCGAAAATGAGAAGAAAAATTCGAAATGATCTGGGACTGCAGGGCCAGCCGCTGCGACGGCGGCCCCCTGTAGGCGGCTACACCAGCGGTTCCGAACTGAACGGCATCCGTCGAATGCGTTTCCCGGTTGCGGCAAAAATCGCATTCGCGACGGCGGGTGCGATTGCGGGAGTTCCCACCTCACCCATTCCGCCGGGAGCCTGAGTGCTCGGCATGATGTGCACTTCCACCACTGGCATTTCATCGATACGCAACGGTTCGTACTTATCGAAGTTGGTCTGTTCCACGCGCCCCTTATCGATGGTAATGGCGCCGCGTAATGCTGCGCTCAATCCATAGACGATCGCACTTTGCTGTTGCTGAACAACACCTGCGGGATTCGCCACCATGCCGCAGTCCACTGCAGAGACAACGCGATGAACTCGAAGCTTTCCCTGAGTAACGGAAACTTCAGCAACCTGCGCATTGAAACTTCCGAAACAATTCACCACGGCGACGCCGCGGAATCGTCCCGCAGGAAGCGGTTTGCCCCAATCGGATTTCTCCGCTGCCAGATTCAGGACGCCGAGCAGCCGAGCCGCATTCGGGGCAAGGAGCAAGCGGCGCCGCAACTCGACCGGATCCTTTCCGCCAACCGTCGCCATCTCGTCGATGAATCCTTCCATGAAGAACGTGTTTTGAGAGTGACCCACGGAGCGCCAGTAGTTGGTCGGGATATTGATTCCCGGTTCGTGATACTCCACCTGAATGTTGGGAATCGAATACAGCGCGTCGGCAACTCCAGCAACGCCTTCGCTGTCGACTCCATTTCGCATTCCTGCAAAAGACGACGCCGCGATTCGGCTTGTGAAAACGACCGGCCACCCCTGGGCATCAAGACCGGCCGTCATCCGAGCATACGCAGCCGGACGATAACGATCGTGCTGCAAATCATCATCGCGGGTGTTAAACAGTTTCACAGGCACGCCGATGGCTTTGGAGATTCCGACAGCTTCCGTCACGAAAGCGCCGCCGGCACGGCTGCCGAATCCGCCACCCATATACAACGTGTGCACTTTGACCTGGTCTGCCGTCAGTCCGGCGGTGCGCACGGCATCGCTATGGGCCAGACCGGGAATCTGGGTCCCGATCCAAAGCTCCAGGCTGCCGGTGCGCGTATCCGCGACACTGGTGTGGGGCTCCATGGGAGCATGAGCGAGATAGGGCGCTTCGTAACTGGCTTCAATTTTATGGGCAGCGGTGGCAAAGTTGGGCTCGGCCTGGCCCGCAGTCTTTGCAACGGCTCCAGGGCGCGACGTGAGATCCATCATCTTTCCACGAATCATCGCGCTGGTCAGCGTGGCGTTTGGCCCTTCATCCCACTTCACGTCCAGGGCTTTCCGGCCTTCCATCGCGGCGTAGGTATTTTCGCCGACCACGGCGATTCCTTCGGGAATCTGGACGACGTGCTTTACACCCGGAACAACCTTCGCCTTTGTTGCGTCGAAGCTTGCTACTTTGCCGCCGATCACCGGGCTGCGCTGAACCACGGCATAAAGCATGCCCGGCACTTTCATGTCGATCGCATACGTCGCCTGGCCGCTGGATTTTGCCGCCGCGTCGCGACGCTTCATCGGCTTTCCGAGGAGACGGAATTGCGCGGGATCTTTCAAAGTGGGATTTGTGGGCACCGGCAATTTTGCAGCAGCCTCAGCGAGACTGCCGTACGTGAGTTTTGCATTGGTCAAAGTATTCAGCACCGAACCGTTTTCCGCCCGGCACATGGATTTATCGACACCCCACTTTGTGGCTGCCGCCTGAATCAGCATGTCGCGTGCAGCCGCACCTGTCATGCGCATGGGCGTCCACGACGTTCGAATGGCCTGGCTGCCAAACGTCCCCTGCATTGCGCCGCCGTAACACTGCGCATTGATGGATGCGAATTCGGTGCGTACGTTTTTCCAGTCGCACTCGAGTTCTTCGGCAAGCAGCATGGCAATCGAGGTTTCAGTGCCCTGTCCATTTTCCGGTTTGTGGATCGTGAGCGTGACGCTCTCATCGGTTCCAATGCGGACAAAGGCGTTCGGATACAGAGTGGCGGCTCCTCCCCCTCGAGGGCCCTGGGCCAGTGCTTCGCCGCGGCCGGGAAGGTAGAATCCGATCAGCAACCCGCCTGCAGCGGCGGCGCTGGTCTGCAGAAATGCCCGGCGTCCCAGTTTTTGATTCACGCTCACTTCACACCTCCCGCCGCTTTGTGGATGGCTTCACGAATGGCCTGATAGGTTCCGCAGCGGCAGATGTTGCCGCGCATGGCAGCATCGATGTCCGCGTCCGACGGCGTCTTGTTTTTCGCAAGGAGAGCGGCAGCGGACATGATCTGACCGGACTGGCAATAGCCGCACTGGGGCACGTCCGCTTCAACCCAGGCACGCTGCACCGGATGGTTCTGATCCGGCGAAAGTCCTTCGATTGTGGTGATGCTCTTACCCGCGACATTCGACACGGGAATGCTGCACGAGCGGGACGCAGTGCCATCGACATGAACGGTGCATGCTCCGCAGAGCGCCATACCGCAGCCGAATTTGGTTCCGGTCAAACCCAGTGTGTCGCGCAATACCCAGAGCAACGGCATCTGAGCGGGAACATCGACAGTCTGCTGCTTTCCATTCACGGCAAACTTATACGCTGCCATTCGGAGTCCTCCTGATTAAAGGCATGGTGGAAAATGCCGCCAGTATACACCGCGGCGACCGCAGAGACCGCTAGCAATCGACATGCCGCGCTTCATGCTTTCTCATCTCGACGAAGATTTGAACTGCTTCACCTTATGGCAGAAAAGACGAATTCAAGAATCGCATAGCATGTTCGAGAGCAGTTGCCCCATGAGTAGTCAGGGCGGCCTTATCGGCTGCGTTGGTGGCTTGTGCTGCTGCGTTCAACGATGCCTCGGCCTCTCGCTGGTAATATTCAGCATCCCAGATCGCGCTTCCCGTAACGTCACCCGAAGCCATTGCCGGTTGTCCCAGATGTCCGACCTCGTGCTGGAGTACCTGCCGCGGTTCTAGTACCGTTCCAAGATTCGGATCGCGCACACCTCCGCCAATGACATCCATATTCGCGTAGATACGCCCATTCTGTACATACGCACCGCCACGATTCACGACTGCGGCATATCCGGTGTCCCCAGGGCCCACATGAGTCCATGCCGCGCGCTGCATATTGACGCCCTCAGACTCCAGTCTTCCGAGCGTTGCGGCTAGTGATTCCTCTGCTGTGACAGAAGCTGCTGCAAAGCTTTCTCCTGGTCCCAGTCCGCCCGCGACGATTTCAGGCCCCAGCCATTCCCAGGTAACCGGGAGGGTTACAACGACCAGGAACGCGCTCTTCAGAAAATCCGTAAAAGCGAACAACGCGCGCTCTCCGGGCGTATATGGATCGCGTGGAGGATTGAGACGACCCGTGACTGGGTCGCGATTGGCCCAGCTGTTGAATGTCCCAATCGTAGTGTGGCGGTCGATATACGCTTTCTTCTGGTCCGGTGTGAACCAGGGAGGAAAGCTTGGCCCCGGTTCGTCCGGCGACAGCACCGGAGAAAGATCGCCGGGTGTCCCCGTCCCAGCTTTCGCAGGTCCCTGGCTGCCTAAGCCCAGAGGATCGGTTCGGTTCACAGGATCTGAAGCGGCATAGGCGTAAAGGTTCGTTCCGTCCACGAAGCCCAGCGGATCCTGCGTCAGAAATTGTCCCAATGCCGGCGAATACCAGCGATTCCTTAGCCATAGGATTCCGGTTCGAACTGACCGAAACGCACCCACAAAGCCAAAAGGCATTCCCAGCGGTCCGGCGCAGACGTCACTGGGGCCGCCTTCGCGGCAAAGGCTCTGGTCCGCTCGATCCCGGATGTGGACACGTCCCTCAGGGGTGTAGTTCATAGTCGCCTCAACGCGCGCAGAAGCCGGATTCCAGAGGCCAAGGACGGAGCTCTGCTCATCAACAAGGGGAATATGCAGACCCGAACCTTGTGCAATCTCATTCCATTCGAGGAGTTGATCAAGCAAAGGACCCCAGGCTGCTTCCCACATGGGTTTCCCCAAGCCATCGAGAGCAGACACAGTCTGCAAGCCATGGTTCACCAGCCGCATCTCTGGCGTTGCCGTTGCCGTATTTGCGAAAATGGCCGCAAGCCTGCCCAACCCATCGTAGGCGTATCCTTCGATCATCAGATTATTGCGAGTGACTACCGCAAGGCTACCTCCCGGATGCCAACTGAATCCCAAATCGCCGGCGGTTGCGACCTGGCCGACAGGATTGTGGGTGAGAAGGACACCGATTCCCTCGATATCGACGCCCGTCAGTTGATGTCCTGGCGCCCGGGGCGTTGACAGTCTCCAGCGAGGAGTGCCTGCTGGAATCGCGTTGATGGAATTCGTATCGCCCCCAATCACCAGACGCGAATACTCCCACTCGTTAGCCGGAGGGGCCGCAGCCTCAACGTCAATTTCGTCCACTGCATAATTTGCGGGAGTTGGCGCGGGTGGCCACGGCCTTGCGTCGTCTTCCCAGACCCGCTCGAGCTGGCGGTGCGGGGTATATGCGTATCCGCGCCAGCGGCCCGGTAGACCCGCTACTCGGTTGTTCCCGATAACGACGGGATGACCGTGCCGCCAATTCCTGATGCCGGCACGGCCGATCGAATCACGCACGATCCGCGATTCGAGCAATGGAGAACTGCACTCCGCAACGTCCCAGGCCCCAGCGCAATAGTCTGCTCCTTCCACAGGATCGAGCGGTAATCCAGCGGCATCTAATTCAATCGCACGAAACGTTGTTCTTGAAGGCAGACCGAAAGCATCGAATTCAATGGTTTCACGGAAGCGGCTGTCCCATCCGGGCTGTGGTTGGCGGCGGCCTGCATAGCGGTCCCCCATCCATAGAAAAGTCGTGGCGGGCGCAAAGCCATTAGACGTCAGTCGGGCGCGAGTGGACATCCTCGTGGCAGAATCCAACGTCTCACGCCAGCCCATACTCCATCCACCGAGTTGTGCTCCGGCGTCCCGCTGCCACGTATTGTTTGCCGTAAGGCTCCAGTTGTTCGCCGTGGATACCGCCGGTAGGTTGCCAACGGAGATTTCCGTAGCCTTTACTCGACCGAGGTCGTCATATGTGAGTTCAGTTTTGACTGAACGATCCGCCTCCGCGAGCCAACTCAGTCCATAATTCGTATTCAGAATATGAGTGGGCCTCGCCAAATCGTCGAAGGTATAACTGGCAACGGTTTGCCAGGTTCCCAATTCTTCCAGCTCCACGAGCCCCAGGTCGCCGCGTACGTCGTAGGTATTACGCACGACTAAAGCGCCCATGCGATGCCGTTCAATACGCCCGAGCCCATCGCGTGACCACGATTCGGTAACCGGTGGCTGTCCTGACAACCGGCGCTGAGAAATTTCACCAAAATCGTTGTAGTCCAACTCGAGGCGTTGCCCTTCCGGATCTGCCGTGAGGCGCAAGGCTCCCCGCCTGTTGTAGGCATACGTCGTCGATGATCGCCGGCCATTCCGCGGTTGCCTCGTGACGCGAATCGGCCAACCCAGCCAGTTCCGCTCGGTGATTATCGAATCGTCCAGGGGGCCATCCATTCGAATCGGAAGTCCCATCGCGTCGCGAACCCAGGTGCGAGAAATGGCGAGCCCGGTAGCAACGCGCGTGACGCCAACTGTTCTGCCATTGGCATCCAGTGAGGATTTCGTTGCAATGGTTTCGCCCGGACCGTTTATGGGGAGGCGGATCGCAGCATTCCAGACGCGCGCCGGCATCTCTCGACGTGTTATTACAGACTGAGTGCCGTCCGCGTCCCGGCTCCAGACCAGTCGGCCCAGAAGATCATAGACTCTCCATTGCACTCCGCGGCCGTCGGAAGAGAAGGAAGTGATCGCTCCGGCTGCGGTCCGGGAATATCGGCCTGTGACGATACCGCTGGTCGTCTCTCGCGAAAAACCGCCGTGATCATCGTAGAATCGTCGAACTTCCCAAATCGGCGTCGACGCCACGGGCTGACCATACGGCTCGTCCGTGCGCCGCAGGCCCGTTCCAAGATCACGTCGTGACCAGGCATACTGCCACTGTATTCCACGACGGTCGGTAAGATTTCTGATTCGTCCAAGTCCATCGTAAGTGATCGACTCACTAAGAGACTCGTTTCCACTGGAAGAAGTCCACTTGCTCGAAATTCTTAGGCCATCGACATCGTAGCCGTTGATCAGAATGCGTCCAGTACCGGCCGCAGCCACATTGCCTGAAGATTCGATTCGCGTCACTCGCCCGCGTGTGTCATAGAAATATCGCGAACGCAATCCCTCGGGATCGACGGACTGGAATAGTTTTCCCTCTGGCCAGTATTGATTGCTGAAATTGGCGGATTCATCGGGGAAGCCGGAGTTGCAGCCGTTGGGGACCGTGGCCCGACACTCGGTCAACAGCCGTCCTTCTTCATCGAAGGTCCGCTGCGTCTGGCCGCATTGGGTTCCCACTGCGTCGAAACGCCGCTCTGTAATTGCATTACCAAATGCGTCGAAATCGACTTCAGCGCGGACTCCGGTCGGATCGGTTGTGACCATGCTGCGGCCGTCGGGATCGGTGACAGCCGTTGTTACTCCGGCAGCCGTTCGCGTTGATGTCACATACCCGGCAACGTTGTATGCATACGACACCGCCGATGACCCGTCGGTTGGCTGGGCACCAATTGTCGCGACAATGTCATCCACCATTTCCTGCGGAAGACCCAGGGCGTTGAGGGCGGCCAGAGGCTCCCCCCTCGCCAGCAGCCATTGATACGGGCCCGAAAGATCCTCATTCGGCGGCTCCGGTGGGCCGGTTTCCGGATAGTTGGGACGCGCGATGCGGCGGGAGATCTTTGCCAGCATTCCTGTGAATCCCACGTCGGACTGACCCGCCGCTGGAGCGTTGCCGCTTCCGAATGGTCCTGGGAGTTGCGCAGGATCGGACGGGTAGTATTCATGGACGATGACTTCACCGTCGGGACCGTCGATCCGGCCGAGTTGTCCGTGTGGCGTCCACGAAAAAAGCCAACCCTGCTCGGAATTGGAGGCGCCGGGTCGCGACTCAACAATGGCGACAACTGCACCGAGGGCTCGGTCCGCGTTGGTTGTGGCGAAGCGGTTTCCGAAGGATTCATCGCCATTAACATCCATGCCGAGCAGCGCAACCGGGAGTTGAGCAGCAAATGCGTTCGCATTGTTACGTAGCCAATGAAAGCCCCATGGCTGAAGCTGCTCCAGAACCGGCCAGATCGAAATGGGATCGTTGTCGGGTACGGCGGCTGAAAGTTCCTGGTAATCAAAAACGCGATCGGTCCGGCGTTGAGGCACGTCCACATAGGTCGTCCCCCGGCCCAAACCGGCGGATTTTTGTTCAACACTGCCTTCCACGTTTGAAAGGAGCTGATTGAACAGCGGTTCATATACAAAAGAGTGGTAGCGGCCGAAGCTATTTACGAACGTTCCAGATTCAGTGTCGTCGACCACACTGCCAGCAGGAGCCTGAATTTCAATCCGGAGAAGATTCTTCCGGCGCGCCCAAAAGGCAGGCAGCCAGCCATTCCACCCGCGGTTGCCAGTCGGATCGATGTCGTCGTAATGATAGAGCGTTCGCCCGTCGCTGAATTGCCATGGGCTGCTCGAAGCTGTCGGACGCCGGTCTTCAACGACCATTCCATCGGCGTTGTATATCCATTCGGTGAATACAAATCCTCTTGGTGCTCCTTCATCTACTGCGTCCACCAGTAACTGGCCGCGATAGTTGATGCCCGAGTAGTGTGTGACGCCATCGCGATCGATTCTGCGAACCCATCCGCAGATGCGGTTCGCGTTTGCTGCGATCGCCTGCCGGCGTCCGGCTACACGGACAACGAAAGGTTGAAACGGATTTGCCGGATTTGCATTTAGCGTCGAGATGTTGTCGTTGTGAGTCGGGTCTCCCACTTGCGCCGCGATAAGTTGACTCCGCGTCAACGGTGTTCGGAGCAATCGGATTGTCGCCACGGTTCCTGGACGTTGACGCTGTGGAGGAGGTACATCGAAATAGGGGATCGTTGCTCGGTAGCCTGGCAGCTTGCGCCGAAAATCTTCCATCGCTGCGAAATCGCAGGAGTTCGGCCCGCCGTGCCCAGAAACCGGAGGGATCGGCGTGCTCCCGTCCGAGGGCGGGATGACTTCCAGCGGATACCGATCCCGTATCGCTTGCGGCAGGAAACGGTCCGTGCCATCACTCCAACCGTCAGGGCCCGCTTCCACGTATTCCAATACGGACTTCGGCAATGCCGTAGTCCAGTTGTCGCCGGGTGCATCTGTTGTCGGCGGAAGCGGAGGCGCTACCGCATATGAACTGCCGGAGCGTTGAGTGACCACGCGGTCGAACTGCAAATCGAACGGATCTGCCGGGTACCGGCTTTCAACCTCGACCTGTCCGTTCATCGTGATCAGGATCAGGTTGTCGGCAACGTCGGAAACATAAGTATCCGAAGCCATTGCCGCCAGCGCGGCTGGATTGCCAGCTGCGATCTTAGGACCATTCAAATGTTTTTTCCCGTCGCCGCACATCAACACCTCGTCGTATCTACAACCCACGAAAGTGGAAAAGTAGTCGAGATAGCGTGTCTGAACGACGGCCGCATATTTGTCATACGATTCCGTGAGACCGCCCGGCCACTGGTAGCTAAACCGATATTCGCGATCCGGTGCGGGCCGTATCCCAGCGCCAGTCAATGTGTCATGACGAATACTGTGAACGAGAAACGATTCATTCAGTGCGGTAGGATATCCCTGCGGACGGGCGTATTCGAATGCGACGCTAGTACCGGCAGGCCCGCTTACTTTCGAAAGCAGTCCGGCATGCGGCGAAGCCGCGAATGCGGGCGGACCCGGATTGGCGGCGTAGCCTGTAGCAGTGAAGTATTCGAAATCGAGGGTTCGCTGAACGTCGTCGGTGACGCGTGTTGCCCGCTTTTTTCGGCGGCCGTCGATACTGTCCGGACAAGATTGAAAACCGGCCAGATAGATAAGGTAATCCCGCGCGTATGCCAGTTCCGCAGCAAGCACGGGATCGGCAGGCGGTGGGAAGTCTCCTGCGGAAACTGTCCATCCTCCGGGATCGAAAGGAGGACGTGGAGCGGCTCCGACGAGCCAGGCCAACAGTGCATTTCGGCGCGAGGCGAGCGTTTCATTTCGCGCCGTGAGTTGGGCGCGAGCGCAGTAGTAATTGAACAACCTTCCAAGAGGCGTTGGTTCGTATGTAACGGTAAAACCGTTCCCAAACCGATCGCGATCGCGTATGAGGTAACCGTCACTGTCGAATTCGAGGATTCTGCCGTCCGGTGAACGGCGCGCCCAGCCTCCAGAAACAGTCTGAGCCAGGGTGTCTGTAGTTCCCGCATGAGGCAAGTACACCTGTGTCGAGATGTCGAGCAGGAAAAGGTCGGCGCTGCCATCGCTATTGTGTAGGAGAACAGCGGTGGTCAGTCCCGGAGCTCCGGCGCACCAGGGAGAAAGCCATGGAGGAATCGTGTCCTCGGTCAATGGCTCGAGCCAAACGTCCCAGTTGTGGCTCCAATTGGAACCCATACTCGAACGTTCGCGGCTTGTGGATCGATATATCTTTCGAAATTCGAATCGGCGGACCGGCCCCCCGAACGACAAATCGACGTGCTCGACATAAAGAGCGCCATCTCCCAACTCAACCGGGTCACCGGCGCGTGTCGATCGATTGACGAGGTTCGTGGATTGGGTACCGCCCTGGAAAGGGGGACGGGGCGCGGTTGAAGGAGGATTGGGATTGCCGCCGCCACTGTCAGGACCGCCAGGACTCGTTCTTGAAGACGTCGTGCTGGTGGGAGAGGACGAACTGGAGAACAGCGATGCGATTGCGCTGCCAATAGCTGTCGCGGCGCTGGCGATAGCGCTGCCGACCGCTTTAAAAAAATCGGCAATGGCTTTTCCGGCAGCCTTGAGATCGTCGGTCGCGCTCGAAGAATCGCACGAACTGCCGTCTCCCCGTTTGCAAACGTCCCCAACTACAACGAGGGCCGGATCGATTTTAGGAACCACCAGCCGCTCGTTGCAATTACCCGTGGAGTCGCAGTCGACGCACTGCTCGATACCACGGCCTTGCCCCGTCGACTCGCAGTGATGCGCTTCCTGACCGGGAATCCAGCCCGCCTGCAGTTGCAACATCGCGTTTCGGATCACCGGATCGCTGCTTGCGTCTGGAGCACAAATCGATCCCGGCAATGCCCTCGCCACATTGCAAAACTTCGGCCGGTAGTTGTTCGCGGCCCAGGGTTCCTCAAACGATCCGTGCCAACCGAAACATTTTTCCTCGATGGTTTCAGCAATGGTTATCTGCTGGCAGATTTCAGGAACGTCGCGGCCATGCGCCGGCCAGGAGAAGCCTCGGCCGCACGGATTTGAACCCACAGGAATATCGGCGCTGCCGTCGTCGTTTGGAGTAAAACCCGCGTCGCCGGGGTCGCACATCGGCTTGGCAATTCCGCAGCCGCGATCGTGCACCATGGTGCAGTCCATCGGAGTGGGAACCGGAACACGTCCTCCGAAACCACCGCGTGGATCTGGATCGATGCCACCGAAAGAGCCACCGTACGAAAACAACGTCACGGACGGAGAGCCATCGTTGGAACGGCTCGGGTAACCCCGCGCTTCAGGTGCGACGGCCACCCTTTCGGAGTCATGAAGAATTGGCCCTTCCGGATCCGGTTGCACGGGAACACAAATAGTTTCCGGTCCACAACAGCGCCCGGACTTCGAAGTTCCCTCGAGATCTATTTCAAAGCGAGCATCGCGGCCGAGCCACGTTGCCACTCCAGTCAATTCGATAGCGACGATGTCGTATTCAGTAACAACCACACGGCGTACGCCATCTTCAAAAACCGGATTGCGGGCGAGTGCGAAAATGTTTCCTGAAAATTGCTGCGGCGTGCGATCAGCGTGGATTGTGGCCGTGAGTCCCAGCGTGCCTGGAGCATTCGCGATTCCCGCGATCCTCGCAGCGCTCGTGCCCGTCATCGCATCGACCGGATGTATGATTTCGCGGGAGCCCTCGTGCTTGCGACTCGCGGCTTCGAAAGCGCGATGAAAATCCTCTGCGGCGATGACGATCAGCCCCGGAACCAATTCCTCAAAATCAGAGCGCTTTTCATTTTTCATCGATGCCTCCGATCACCGCGCATTTGCCCCAGCCGCACTTGCCAGCATTTCGGAGGCATCGGTTGTGTGCCGGTCCGACGCGGACCGAAAGAGTTCAATAATGGCATCCCCTCCCTGGGCTGGGGAATGCATCACCCGGCCGTTGGCGTCAATCAAAATACCGCTGGGAGTTCCGCGGAAACCAAAGGCTGCGGCCACTTCGAAATCACGCTGGATCGCGATGGGTCGCAAACCAAACTCGCGAGCAAGTGCGAGATTGGCTTCCTGCGAACCGCGGCTCAGGACAACTACGGTAATTCGATCCGCGAGCCGGCTCTGCCACTGTGCAACAAGCGGTGCAAGTCTGCGGCAGGGGCGGCAAACTGGATCGAGAAAAACGAGTAAAACGGGAAGCCGGCTCTTACGCGCATTCGCCAGAGACAGCAACGAGCCGTCCGTGGCGGGCAATGAGAAATCCGGGGCCGGAACGCCCGTCGCGATTCCCTTCGCCACGGCAACACCCGAAGCTGCCTGAGTCAATCGAAGCGACCGATTCTCCAGAGCCAGCATGATTGCCATTGCGCTGGCTATAATCGAGATCACGAGTAGTACTGCTACGGGCTTCGTGAGCCCGTATGGACGGATAGCATGTGTTGCAATCTGCGTTATACCACCGAGCAGCGCCAACAATGCCAGCACACTATTTCGCGCAACCGCCGCCCACGATGCGCGTGTATGCATGAGAGCGCCAAAGCACGCACACTCGATTTCCCGATTTGCCAGTTTTTCCCGCGCGAGTATGAAGCTAAAGAGAACAAGAACTCCCGAAGCTGTAAATGCAGCAATTGGAAATATCGAGTCAACAAGAAGGGCGGCTGCGAGGGCAAACTCTAAAGCCGGCAGCATCCATACGGCATGGCCGGCAACCCGTACGGATGAGTAGAGCGATTCGACAACTCGTCGCGTCGCGTTGCGGTCGAGGCACTTCGCCAAAGCCGCTGTTCCAAACATTGCGCCAAGGATAATCTGCGTCAACAAAAACAACATGACATGTTCCTCAGGAATTGGCGGCGTAAATCAAAACAGTTTCGAATAGGAAAGGCAAGAATCAAGTTTCAGAACGAAGGTCCGACCAACGACCAGGAAGTGAGTAGCCTTTACACCAGAGAAATGAAAGAAAGTCGGCGATTTCTACCAGATTGAAATATGGCCCTATCAACTTCGTAGGAGGGGTAAGAAGCTGAAGTTTTCGGTCAAGCGCCGGGGAATTCCGCAGGTTGTCCCTTTAATTTAGAATCGACAGCCCCTCAAAGGTAATTTGAAATCGGCGGTCGAATTCGATGAGGCTGAAGGGCCGGTTCTTGCGAATGATGAAGTCGATCTTCCATCCGCTCGCGAGGTCAACGATGTTAAATCTCCGACTTCGTTTCAGCGCATCCAGGGCAATGCGTACTCATCTCGAAAAACGCAGAAACTCACTTTTTGACAAGACACAATGAAGGAACTGACCGATCAATTGAGGCTTCGTAAAGCCGAATTGGTCACGCTCGATTCGCGCGAACTTGCTTCATCCGGGAGAGCCGGGAAAGTCTTCATTTGAACACATCGAGTATTTCCGCGGGAATACTGTCTGGCTTATCCCAACCAACTTCGAAATACTTCTCCCAGTTCTGAGCCCACGGCCGCCCATAGTAGTCGATGAATCGTTCGCCGGATGCGGCCGTGAGTTGCGACGGCCGGCCATTCACATTTCGTAGATTGCTCAGACATTCGATATACGTGTACCGCCGGGTGGGGTTGTCCGCCTGCCGAACAAAACGCGCCGTGCCATGCAAGGGCTGAACGAAAGCTTCGGGATCATAAAATACTGCCTCGTGATCCATTCCGATGAACTTGCCGGCTGCATCGTATGCAGCCTTGTAGGTTTCCACTGTCTCGATCTTTCCGCTGAATTCGAACATCGAATGTGACAAGGTCCAGGCTTGAACGTTTGCGGTCCAGGTCACCAGCGTGTCTCCATCCCAGAATCCGACTGTTTCTCCGTACCACTGCGGGACGTTCTGCACATGTTCCTTCCCAATCAAAACTTGCCGCAGGAAGTTCGCAGCGATGCCAGACAGGAACTGCACTTGAGATGCGTTCATCATGAGGTGGAAGTTTTGGCCTTGCGAGGCTTCAGCCCACCAGCGCATGAAGCCTTCCGGATAACAGAAGGAAGCCTCCCATTGCGGTGCATTGTCTACACTCTCGTGATAGTTCATCTGAACCATGCGCTTTTGATACTCGGGGGTCAGCAAAGACAGGATAGTCGGGACCTGGTTGATTCGTCCCCATATCCACGCTTCGCCTTCCGTATTGGTTCGCGTGTAGTACCCATCCCAGTCTGGAACGGTTGCCTTCGTGTATACAGTCGGGCCGCCTTTTTTCTTCGCCGCCGCGAGCAACGCCTCGTAATGTTCCCTGGCGGTCTTATAAGGATAGGGACTCACGATCTTTTCTCGCGGATAATCCGCGGTGCAGTCGCCCCATGAAGCGGATGTTGGAGGGTTGTCGCCGATACGCCTCTGAGTCCAGATATCAGTAATCTGCCGCGGAGTGTTACACCGGAAATACCGCGGATCCGACCAAGCCTTCTCGTCCTTATAAAAATTTTTCGACGAAAACAGATCGATTGGCAAAGGCTGCGTTCCCGCCGGTGGCCCGGCAATTATCGGCGTACCACCGCCTCGTCCGCCACCACCCCGACCACCACCACCGCCGCGTCCCTGCGCAGCGCCTGCCGCCGCAGGGGTCTGGACTGCTGCTGGCGCGGCGACCTGTGCGCCTTGTTGCGCGAAAATGGTCGTGGGGAATTGCGTCATCGCCGGCAGAAGGACGAACACGATCAGAGCAATGACAGCAAACAGAAGAACAGATTGTTTAGCTTTCATTTCGGTTTCCCCTCACAGTCGTTGTTTCTCAGTGAATTTATGCCAGATCATACGCTGGGCAAATGACAAGAGCCAACTTTCGCGTGTGAACGAACTTGCGATGACTTGCCGCAAACATATAGCATCCGCCCATCTGGAGGGCGTATGAAGTTGAAATCTGTGACTGTGATTTTGTCGTGGTTTTCTGCAACGGCGTTCATTCTCGGCCAGGCGCCCGCGGAAGTTACGCCCCCGACAGCTCAGGGTCGCGGCGCAGCGGCTGCACCTCAGCAGTGCAGGCCAGCTGCGCAACCGGCAGCCCAGACTGGAAGAAGGTTTGAAGGACCGCGCAAAATAGGAGATTCATAGGATGCGAATTCGGCATATACGAGTGATGTTCATCATGATCGCTGTGATGGGGTGTCTGACATTTGTGGTGACCTCAAGGGCGGGTCAGCAAACTCGCCCCGCCGCAGCAACCTATAGAGCACCCCGCACCGCAGACAACAGACCGGATTTGAATGGAATATGGCAGGCGCTGAATACGGCGAATTGGGATCTTCAGGATCATGCGGCGGCAAGTGGACAGATCACAACCGCCGGCACATACGTGGCTACACCGCCGGGTCGCAGCGTGGTTGAAGGCGGCGAAATTCCATACAGACCGGAAGCTCTGGCGAAGAGACTGGAAAACTACAAGAATCGCCAGTCGTCAGATCCTGAAAAGATGGATCCCGAACTCAAATGCTTTCTGCCGGGTGTGCCTCGGGCGAACTATATGCCCTATCCGTTCCAAATCATCCAATCTTCGGGCGCCAACCCCATCATGATGGTCTATGAATATGCCGGTG
>JBGPBY010000123.1:0-15861 GCA_041481485.1 Terriglobia bacterium | reverse complement strand
CGAAGTGATCGCAGCCGCGAAGTACACGAACTCCCTTGTCAATAGCCGAGACTCGGCGCTGGTTGGCGGCAAGGGCGCCAACCTCGGACGATTGATTCGCGCGGGCTTCAATGTACCCGGCGGTTTTGTCGTCAATACCCACGCCTATCGCCTCGTGTACACCGCGCGTGCCGGGTCCGGAAACACGGTGGAAATTCCGTCTGAAATCGCGAACGAAATTCTGGATCGCTATGAGCAGATGGGGCGGGGCGCCGTCGCAGTTCGTTCCTCCGCCACCGCCGAAGATCTCGACGCAGCGTCCATGGCCGGCCAATGCGAAACGTTCCTGAATATCCGCGGCGAGGACCCGCTGATCGAAGCGGTGCGAAATTGCTGGGCGAGTCTTCATACCGAACGCATTCACGCTTATCTGCGGGAGCACGGAATCGAACACTCACTGGTTGCCATGGCGGTGGTTGTTCAGCGCCTGGTGCCGGCGGACGTAGCCGGTGTGCTTTTCACCGCGGATCCCAGCGGTGGCAGCCGCAAAGAAATGCTGATCGACGCCAACTGGGGTTTGGGTGAAACCGTCGTGGGCGGCCATGTGCAGCCGGATGTGCTTCGTCTCGACGCCGCCACCGGCCGCGTGCTCTCGGCTTCCATCGCCGATAAGACGGTTTATTTGTCTGCGGGGGACGGCGAAAAGCCGGTTGAGGAACCACGCAGAAAACAGCCCTGCCTGAACAGCCGGGACGTCTACAGTTTGTGGCGCCTGGGCAAGCAGGCGGAGGAATACTTCGCCACGCCGCAGGATATCGAATGGGCGATTTGTGAAGGCAGGTTGTATCTGCTGCAATCGCGTCCCATCACAACCCGGCGCGAGATTGAGGCGCGGCTCGAAGTCATAAGCCTGACTCGCGGCCATCTCCGCAATGAGATCGCGTCCAAGCGCGGGCCGTGGGCGCTACACAATCTGGCCGAAACTCTGCCCCATCCAACGGCGCTCACGTGGAGCGTCATCAAGCCGTTCATGTCCGGATCCGGCGGCTTTGGGTCCATGTACCGGCGCGCGGGGTTTCAGCCCTCTCCCGCAATCGAGCGGGAAGGGTTCCTTGAACTGATTGCCGGCCGCGTCTACATGGATGTCACGCGGTCACCGGAAATGTTCTGCCAGGACTTTCCGTTTGCTTACGATCTGCAGCGGTTGCTCACCGATCCGGAGGCATCTCAGAAGCCGCCCTCGATGCCGCGCGGATCTTTTTCAGCGAGACTGAAGACCTCTGGATTTCTCGCGAAGGCGATGAAGACCATCAGGACGCTTTCTGAAACCGCCGATGAAGATTTTCGCGGGAAAACCGTTCCGGAGATCAAAGCCTGGGTGGCGAAGTCGCGCCGGCAGGATCTGCGGTTGCTATCTACGGAAGAATTGATCGCACTCTGGCGGGAGCGCAAGAAACAGGTACTGGACGTGTTCGGTCCGGAAACTCTGCTGCCCAGCCTGATCTGCGGCATGGTGTGGTCGGACCTCGAATCGTTCCTGCACGAAAATTTCTGGGATGAGGAAGCGGATTCGCTGTTGCGTCGCATCGCATCCGGGGGAAAGCCGGACCCAACAGTCCTGGCGAACGCCGAATTATTTGAGGTTGCCGAAGGGAAACGCAGCCTCGACGCATGGTTGACGGCGCATGGACACCGCGGCCCCGGCGAATTCGATCTGGCCTCGCCGCGCTGGCGCGAGCAGCCCGAGCGGCTCCAGGAAATGGCGGCGAGACTTGCCGCCGGAGAGCCGCCATTGGAGCGGTTCGAACGCGGCCGCGAGCTTGCCGCGGCGCAAGCCGCCAAACTCCGCGCGCAGTTGCCGCCGGCGGAGGGGCGGGAATTTGACCGCCTGCTTGAATTGGTGCACCGCTTCATGCCGTTCCGCGAAGAGGGAAAAGACTGCCTGATGCTCGCTTACGATCTGCTGCGGGAACTGACCCTCGAGTTCGGACGGCGGCTCGATGTGGGCGACGGCGTGTTTCACCTGACGTCGGACGAAATTTTTGACGCGTTGCGCGTTGGGTTTGCACCCCATCATTTGATCGAGCAGCGTCAATTGATGTATCAGGCGGAGATCGGGCTCACATTACCGCGCGTGATCGACGCCGCGGCCATCGAACGGCTCGGCGAACCCGTCGAGGTTGAAATGACTGCTGGAGCCTACACGGCGCTCTCCATTTCAGCGGGCCGCGCTTCGGGACCGGCCCGAGTGCTGCACGAAGCAACCGAGGCTGGGAACTTCGGCACGGGCTATATTCTGGTGTGCCCCAGCACGGACCCTGCCTGGACCCCGCTATTCGTCAATGCCGCCGGACTTGTACTCGAATGCGGCGGACCGCTTTCGCACGGCGCTGTGGTTGCTCGTGAAATGGGCCTGCCTGCCGTGGTCCTTGCAAACGCCACGCAGATCTTCCGCAATGACGAACAGATCGAGATCGATGGAAACAGCGGTTGGGTTGGACGCGGCGGACAAGTGCCCCGGCAGATTGTCGAACCCGCGGCAACCGACCCCTCCGACACACGAGTTCCGCGCTCCCTGATTCCGCCGCCATCAGGAGCGAAGGACCGGCGAGCGAATTTCTGGCGCAATGCTGCGCTTGGAGTATGGGGGACGTACCTTCTGGCGTTCTTCCTTCTGCCGGCGGCTTATGTCCACGACCCTTCGCTGGCTCTGATGGATTTCTTTCTCTGGCCGCTGGTCCTCGCTTTCGGCAAGCCCGCGACAGTCGCGTTAGTGGCGGCCATAGTGGCTGCAACGACCCTGCTGGTTCAGAAGCTCGCTACGAACAACCGCCAATTGTTGGAAGCCAAGCGGCGAGCCGCAGCGCTATTGGAGGAGTCGAAGTCCCTGCCGGAAGATTCATCCCGCAGGAAAGCCATAAAAGAACTGGCCGCTTCCGTAAATGGCCGCCTCCTGATAGCCCGTCTGGTTCCCATTTGTCTGCTCCTCGGACCGCTGATGCTGCCTTTTGTCTGGTTCAAAGACCGGATCGATCCGGCTGTGCCCGCTGCTGCCGCCGGTTCGCCAGTGCAGATTGTCGCAGCGGTGGATGGCGAATGGACCAGCCCGGTTCGCATCGAGATTCCCGCGGGCATGGCGCTTGATGAGACGACCGCAGCTGTCCGCACGCCGCCGCCTGTGCGCAAGACACTGGAACACCTGCTGACGCTCTATCGTCAGCCGCAAGAAAAGACCAGTGGCCCCTGGGAACTCCAGGTAGCGCCCGACGTTGCCAGGATGGAGACGGCCGGCGATCTCAAGAGATTTCTCGATGCCGGCCTGCCGCCGCAGGGAATGACATGGACGATCCGTCCAGCTGCGGGCGTATCTGGACGTTTTCCTGTGAATGTGGTGACCGAAGGGCACGCGCCCGTGACCCTCAATGTCGTGCTCGGAAACCAATTCCCTCCCGGCGCCTCTTCCGCAACCGGCGGAGCGGGCTCGCCGATCAGGAAATTGCTGGTCGTCTATCCAGGTTCTTCCCAAAAGCCTGTTTTCTGGCAGCCGCTGACTGCCTTGGGTTCAGCCCTGGATGTCGGATGGCTGATGACCTATCTACTCGCCTACCTGCCGGTGCTGTTTAGCCTGCAGGTCTTGATGAAGGTGGCCTGAAATGAAAGTACAAACATCGAGGAAGCCAACTATTTATGCATAAAACAAAAAGTATACTCGCGGGAATATCCCCGCTGTTGTTTCTGGCGATTGCCCTGGCGGCACAAACTCCGCAGAGTGGAACAGGCAGCAATGCTCCCGCCGCCACTGCAAGCACACCGAATATCCAAGCCCTCATTAAGGCAACCGACGATGAATGGAGGGTCATCAATTCCAAACTGCAGGCCGTCATCACCGCACGGCTGGCCGTAATGACGTACACGGCCAGCGCCGGCGGCAGAGGCGGGTTTGGAGGAGGTCCTGGTTTTGGCGCCGACAGTTTCAACGGGCCGGGAAATGGTTTGCGTGGTGATCGTGGCGGCGGATTTGGAGGCCCAGGAGATCCAAACGGTTTCGGAGGATTTGGCGGTCCGGGAGGCCCGGGCGGTAGAGGTGGTCCGGGGAACCGCGGTGGCGGACCGGGCGGTTTTGGCGGAGGTCCTGATGGTCCGCGCGGGTTTGCCGGCATTCCTGGCGGACCGGGCGGTTTTGGCGGAGGTCCCGACGGTCCGGGCGGGCTTGCCGGCATTCCCGACGGTCCGGGCGGATTTGCCGGAAACAACAATGCCGTCAGCACCGCGTTGTCGGAACTCACCGCAGCGCTCGATGACGCTACCAGCACGCCGGAGCAAATCAAAGCCAGACTCGCCGCGGTGCGCAGCGCTCGCCAGAAAGCCTCAGCCGAGCTCGCCGCCGCGCAGAAGGCGCTGCTCCCACTGCTCACCGCCGATCAGGAAGCCAGGCTCGTGAGCCTGGGATATCTGGACTAGGTACTTGGATGGATCAGCGCCGGACACTATAGGAATCGGAGAAATACAAACATGACCTGCTTCAACAATCTCAATTTCAGAAGATGGTTTTCGCTCGTTGCGCTCGCGTGCCTGTGTCTCGGCATCGTCGGCCAATTGCATGCGTACATCGACCTCGCCCCGACCATCAGTAAGATCATCAGCGATGCGCAGAAGATTTCCGTCGTCGAGGTTGTCGGGTTGAACGAGTCCACGCACGTTTTGACATTGAAGGAGGTTCGGACGTTGAAGGGCGCTGGGAACCAGGCTGCCACCCTTCACAATGTTTCATCGTCCGATGGAAATATCGTTCCGCCGGCCATCGTCCAATGGGCGGACGCCGGCGCGCGGGGTGTCCTGTTCTCGACACGCACCACGGCACTGCTCTGTTTTGGAGAAGGTTGGTATCAGGCCAAGTCGTCCGGCGGCGAATGGAAGCTCGGAGTCGACCGATCCGATCTTCCTCTCGCCTATTACGGCTCGGTTTCGCGGCTTGCGGACGGAATCGCAAAGATGCTCGCCGGCGGCGACGCAATCCTGACGACGGTTCAGCATGGCGCCGATGACACTGCCGCCAGCTTCGATCTCGCGTTTAACCGCATGAATCTTCCGAGCGTCATTCGGGTTCAGCGCATCCGCGCCAACATGACTATGCCGGGAACAGTTATGGCCATGGCGACGAATCCTGCTTACGTGATCGGGTTGGGTCTGGTGGGCGAAGAGGAACTCCCGGCTCTCCTGCAAAAACTTTTATCGCCGGATGCGTCCGTGCGCGCGGAAGCTGCCGCGGATCTCCAGCAGCTCGGCCATAAGGCAAAATCCGCCGAGGCAGGTTTGATCAAACTCCTGAGTGATCCGGCCGAACGCGTCCGCATCGCCGCGGCCTCCGCGCTCCTCCGCATCACGGGCAGCAACACTGAAGCCGTTAATGTGCTCTCCCGTGGGCTTGCTAGCACCGATGCCGCCATTCGGCGCGCCACTGCGGACGCAGTCGGACGTGCGGGCGCGGGCGCGGCGCCGCTGATTTCCAGCCTTACGCCCATGCTCAAAGATCAAAACGTACAGACACGCCGCGCCGCTGTTCGGGCTGTCGCCACGCTGGGGCCTGTCGCTTCCGGCGTTGCCAGCGCGCTGGTTCCGCTACTGACCGATGCGGGACTGAAGATTGAGGCGGCCGACGCGCTCGGAAGGATCGGTCCCGCCGTCCGTCCGGTTCCGGCGCCTCTGGTTAAGATGCTGGGCAACGATCAGCCCATGTCCGCCCGTCTGGCCGCAGTTCGCGCGATGGCTCAAATCGGCGGACCGGAAGCGCATCCTGCCGTCGACTTCATCATCAAGACCCTGCCGTCGATGGATGAAATCGGCGAGTACAACATGGAGATCTTCCTTTCCATGCTCGGACCGATCGCCACCGACGCCATTCCCGCTTTGCAGAGAACCAGGCTTGCCAACCCCGTGTTGCCGGCCGCCACACTCTGGGCGATCAAATCCGATTCACTCCCCTGGCAGATGCAGGGCGGTGGAGGCAGAGGAGGTTTCGGCGGCGAAAGGGGCGGAGGGGGAGGAATGGGTGGTGGTCTCGATTTGTTTTCCACCATGTACAGCGCCTATTTCCGTGAGCTGGGCGAACGCCTGCGACCGGTCGCATTGATCCTCCTGAAGCAGATTCAGGAAGGCACCGATAAGAACACGCCGGATTGGGGCTACAAATTGTTGGCGTGTGCTCCCGCAGATTCTATGAACCAGCTCACGGCCGCCCTCACTTCCGACAATCTGGCGACACGTGAGCATGCCGCCACCGTGTTGGGATTCATGGGCGCCGCGGCGGCTCCGGCCCAGGCTAGACTTCGCGCTGCAATCGACAAGGCGGCGACCGAGCGGGAGAAGCGGCTCGTGGAATGGGCCTTGCATGAGACTGAAACCGACTGAGAATTGAGAGCAAAAAAGGGCCTCTGCCGTTTCCGGCAGAGGCCCTTTCCAGGGAGCGAGGCCGACTAGAAGCTGATGCGCAAGGACGCTTGAACGGTGCGCACCTGGTCCCCTTTGCCTGTGATGCCGCCGTAGTTGCTGGCTCCGTGCGTCGGCGCATTCGGAACGGGGTGGTTCAGGACGTCGCGTCTTTACATACAACCGGGTTTCGAAATGTGAGCGTCTGCAGCTGGATTAAGTCACAAAACTCTACAATCAGGATGACCGCCACAGTGTCTAATGATTCGGCGGCCGGTACGTCTCACGCGACGTGCAAATTCCCCCCAGAAGCGGCCGCCACCTTTTTGCAGAAGAAGGTCTTATAACGTAATTACGTTAGCTGTCCGGCATTCCACATTCCGATTTTAACAACTCTTAACAACCTTTCGATCGCGAACCGAGTCCAATTCAGCTTGGGGGGCAAAGCCGTGTCCTGATGAAGCCATCGTCGTCCGCAGGGTCATTCTGTATTCTTTGCTGATGCAATTGGCCGAAGTGGACTGCGGGGGAATTCGGTCGACATCCTGCCAACAATCCGCGACAGGTAGCCGGAACCGCCTCACAACATCAGACTTCATCAGGGGGTACAAGCGTCAGCGTGAAAAACGAGTGTCTTACCGCAAGCCATCCTGATAGCCGTCCAGGTATCCACCGGATCTTAATTGCCGAGGACGACGTGAGACTGGCAGACCTGTTGCGCGAATACCTGGTCCGTCACGGTTTCGCGGTGGAGATCGAAAATCGTGGTGCACGGGCGGTCGAACGGATACTCGAAGAACGACCCGCATTAGTGATTCTGGACCTAATGCTTCCAGATATGAGCGGATTCGATGTCTGCAGGCGTGTGAGAGACCGATGCTCCAGCGGGATTCTCATGCTGACGGCAAGCAAAGCTCAAGTAGATCAAACTGTAGGGCTGGATCTCGGAGCTGACGACTACGTCATCAAGCCGGTAGAGCCGCGGATCTTGCTTGCGCGGGTGAGAAGTCTGCTGCGGCGGCTTGGTGGTTTGCCTTCGAACGTTATCGACTCTAAGGAACTTTCGGCCTCAGGCATTACGCTCAACCGTGAGACGCGCAACGCAGAGATTTTCGGGTGTCCGATCGAGCTGACGATGATCGAGTTTGACATTTTGTGGTTACTGGCCCGGTATTCCGGTGAGGTGGTCACCCGGGAACAGCTCTGCCTGCAGGCGCGCGGCGTGTCGTACGATGGCATTGATCGCGGTATCGACGTGCATGTCTCGAGGGTGCGGCGAAAGCTGGAAGCTTATGGGTTTGATGGGTCTCTGCTGAAAAGCGTTCGTGGAATGGGCTACTTGTTCATTAAGAGATGATGCGCCGCCTGTATGTCAGAATTGCGGTCGGCATCTTATTCGCCGCCGTGGCAGGGTCGGTTGTAGTCACGTTGCTCATGCCACGTCTCGCGGTCATTTTTCAAGAACACGCTACTCCGCGGAACAACCTGACGGCCATTGCCTCTCGTCTTGAGGAAATCCCTCCCGCCCAGTGGTCCGACGAGCTCCGCCGGGTTCAGCCTCGTTCCCGGATGTCATTGCGCATTGTAGAAGGCGAGACGTTACTCGCGGAAGCTCGGAACCATCCAGGAGGCGGTGTCTCATCGGGAAGCACTATCAACCTTCCTGCCATGTATCTGCCAATACACGGAGGATCCCACTTCCTCGTCGCGATGCCACTGGGTTCCCCGCCCATCACGCCCGTGCTCGTTCCTGCGCTTGTCTTCGTTTTCGTGCTTACCGTTACTGCATCTGCAATTGTGGGCGTACCGCTCGTGCGACGTCTGCAACGATTACAGAACGCCGTCGGAGAGCTCGGGGACGGCAATTGGGCCATGCGCCTCGACGCGAATGCAGAGGGAGCATTGAGTGAATTTGCGGAGAGCATTAATACTATGGCTTCGCAGTTGCACGAGCAATTTCAGGAACGCGAAGCATTGCTCCAAACCGTCTCGCATGAATTGGGTATGCCACTTGCACGAATGCGCTTTCAGCTTGCACTTGTCGAAACCGAATTCCGGGAGAAATTCTCGCGACAAAGATTGTCCGCATTAAGGACCGATCTGGATGAGCTCGATGAATTGAGCAGCGAACTGGTGTCCTGGATGGAACCCAATTCCCGAAGCGAATTCAAAGACCTTTTTACCTTAGCTCCGATTGTGAATTCACTCGTCGAACTCGAATGCGAGGGCAAACGCAACCAGATCCATGTTCACGTCATGGTGCCGCCGGAGCTAAATCTATCGGCCGATCGGCGCCAGTTTCAACGCGTCATGGAGAATCTGTTGCGCAATGCGTTGCGTTACGCGCAAAGCAACATCGTCATTGAGGCTGCTGCGTCGGTCAAGACCGTGAATATAGAGGTGCGTGACGACGGTCCCGGGATTGGGCAGGAAAATCGTGCAAAGGTGCTCGATCCTTTTGTTCGTCTCGATCAGCCCGCCACGAGCCAACATCACCGCGGCCTTGGCTTGGGACTTGCCATCGTGCGCCGCATCGTCGAAGCGCACGGCGGGTCCGTTTCGATCTCTGAAGCGCCTGAAGGCGGCACGAGCGTGCTTACGCGTTGGCCTATCTCGCCGTAGCATCGTATCTCTGAAACGGCTTGAAAACTGGCGTTTCGCAACACTTCTCTACAAACTCGGGACGCTTCAAAGGGTAGTTTGTTCATCGACCTCAATTCGAGTTTTAGGGGAAAACACATGCGAAAGATTCTGGTGTCATTCTTAGGGTTGACCTTGGTTATGTCACTTTCCAGCGGCCTCTACGGGCAAACCGGAAACGCATCGCTTGGCGGAATCGTTACAGATACGACGAAGGCGCTCATACCAGGCGTCACAATTACTGCCAAGGATATCAATACGGGAGTTGTGACAACGACGACTACAAATGACACCGGCAGCTATAATTTCCCAACGTTGCTTCCCGGAAGCTATCAGGTCACCGCGGACCTGACGGGATTTAAGAAGGCGGCGGCCGATGATGTTCGATTGGGTGTCTCCACGCAGGGCCGGCTGAATTTCACGCTGGAAATTGGCTCTGCCGGAACGCAGGTGGATGTCAGTTCCTCCGCGCAGGCATTGTTGACGGAATCGTCGGCATCTATCGGCGAAGTGCTGTCGGAAGATCGCATCCGTGCTCTCCCCCTGGTTGGAAACAACGTTCTGGACCTGCTGGAGGTGCTCCCGGGATTTCGTGTCAGTGCCTTCGGTTCGGCGTTTGACACGATCAATGGCCTGGGACTGAACTCGATCAATACGACGATCAATGGCCTGAGTACAATGAACACGCGCTACGACGCGCAAACCTACGGGGTCGACGTGTTCACCCCAACGGTCATCAATCCGGATCTGGTCGGCGAAATCCGGCTGATTTTATCGCCGGTCGACGCGGAATACGGCCGCGGCAATTCGCAGGTGCAGATCCAAACCAAGTCGGGAACCAACAAGTACACAGGGGCCGTAGTCTGGAATATTCAGAATTCTGCGCTGAATGCCAACACCTGGCTTAATAATCATACCGGCACGATTCAGAATGGCACATTCGTCCCCAACAACAACGGCTGGCGGAACACGCACCAGGTTACTGCGAGCTACGGCGGTCCGATCGTCAAGAGCAAAACGTTTTTCTTCGTTCTTTACGACCAGCAGCTGACCAACACGCGCGAGCCTACAAACATCAACGTGATGTCCGACTCGGCACGGCAGGGTATTTACCGCTACTGGACGGGATGGGCTCCCGCAAATGCGAGCGTGGCGCTGCCTGCAAGTTACCCGCAGACGGCGGCTAGCGCGACGTACCCATCGGTCAACCTTGATGGCTCGCCGCTCCGGCCGCAATTCAACCCGGACGGGACCCCATACACGGGTTTCCTGGCGTGCTTCAGCGTTTTTGGAAACACAAAATTCGATGGGACGCCGTTTACGCAGGGAGACTGTCCTGGAGGAACCGCGTTGTTCAATACAAATAACGCGTCATGGGATGCGTTCCGGCCGTCTCCGGACCGCAGCGGTTATTATCAGAAGATCCTCGCGTTGATGCCAAAAGCCAACTACTTCGCCAGTGGCGACGGATTGAATCAGGCGCAGTATCGTTATATTCGTAGCCGGACCGGCTCCAATACCACGAACGCGATCGTGGGCGCCGTGAACGCCACGGGCGCTTCCGGGGCCAGTTCCGACCAGACCAATCGCAAGCAGATCAACATCAAGATCGATGAAAATCTGAACCAGAATCATCGTTTCAATGTCGGCATGCAGTATCAGTTTGAAGACAGCGCCGACAACGTGGCGACCTGGCCCGTATGCGACTCCAGCGGTACGAGCTGTACAACCAGCCCGTTGAATGGGTTTGTGCGTCGCAGACCACAGATCTGGACCGTGAATGGAACTTCCACGCTGAGTTCGAGTCTGGTCAATGAAGCCCGTTTCGGGATGCAGACTTCTGTGGTGGACAGCCAGAATGCATTCACCAGCCCAAATCAGGATATTGCGAACGCTGCAAAGTCGTTCCTGTTGACTGGAGGCAACAGCGCTCTGACCGGCGCACCATATTCCGTGGTGGTCCCTCCGGGAGTAGGCAACTTTGCCGGCGGGCCTTTAAACGTCGGCGCGGAAATCGGCAACAAGAGTCCGCTGTGGAGCTACGGTGACACTCTGAGCTGGACCCGCGGCAAGCATGCCTTCAAGTTCGGAGCGGAGGTCCGTCTGCCGCGATCCAACGGATACAACATCCAGGCCATTCCGTCAGTGACCCTGGGCAATGCTTCGACGACTGCCACGCCGAACGTTTTCGGATCAGCGACGGCTTTCGCCACGCAACTGCCGGGCTTGCTGAACGCTGCAGCGACAGGTTCCACGGCTCCCCGAACGAATGCCACCAATTTGCTTTATACATTGTCGGGTTCCGTTGCTAGCGTTAACCAACAGTATTGGATCGAGAATGCGACGGATCTGAAGAATGGCACTTGGCAAGACGTCTCCACAAACAGCCGACGCAGGCGAGAAGAGGTTTGGCTGGAATGGGACTTTTTCGCCAAAGACGACTTTAAAGTCACTAAACATCTGACTCTGAATCTGGGAGTGCGCTATGAAGCGTACAAGTCCCCCTGGATTCGCTCGGGTTTGACGTCTGCGGCAGTGAACAATGGAAACGGACTGTTCGGAAACTCGTTGCCGCTGAACGGATCAAACTTCGATGCATGGGGCGCGCCAGGAAATCTGTACCTTACAAACTACGGTTCCAATGGAACGGCGGTTCCATCCGGAGCTTCTCCTTTGTTATGCACGCCTGGAGTGCAGCAATCGACGTTGCTTCCATTGTCCACCTGCGACCCGAACAGGATTACGCTCATCGAGTTCGTCGGGCCGAATTCGCCCAACCCCAGCAAGACTGCCATTCCCAATCGCGCCGGAGTCGGGCCCGCAGTCGGGTTTGCATGGCAGGTGCCGTGGTTTGGCGAAGGCAAAACCCAGGTGCGCGGCGGATTCCAGATCACCTATCAGGCCGGCACTCCCGGAAATCCGGCGCTCGATACGCTGCTTGCCAATTCGCCAGGTTCCACACTGAGCCAGAACACCACTGTTACCGATTTTAATTCCACCCTGGCCACCCGCGCCCTGGACTTGACCGATATCTCAGCTCTGGTGCCGGTGCGGCCAACCCGGTCTCCGGGTCAGGCGCTTCCGGTCTTCGGCCGAAGCGTGGCGTATGAGGCATATGCGCCAGACTACGCCAGCCCGTACGCGGAAAACTTCACGCTATCGATCACGCGTAACGTCAGAAAGAACGTGACGCTCGATGTCAAATACATCGGTACCCTCGCAAAGAAACAAGCCGGAAGCCTCAACCTGAATACGAACAATGTTTACGCGAAATCGCCGGATGGAAGTTTCCTGAATCAGGAGCTTTATGATGCGCTGGTGACGACGCGCGCAGGCGGAGACGCGCCGTTGTTTGATCAGATGCTCGCGGGATTGAACCTGAACGTGGGTGCGACCTGTCCGAATTCCACAGCCACAAACTGTTACGGTCCGATCGGATCCATCACGAATGGCCAGGTACAACATGGTTCCGCGCAGCTGCGCCGAAATACCACATTCGCGACGAATCTTGCCAACGGCAACTTCTCGGCAGTCGTCAATAGCCTGATTGCTTTGGCTCCAACTACAGGGCAGGGCGCACAGGCCCTTCCCATCGATCCTTCGACTGGAACTGCCGTCGCGGCCGCCCAAACGGCGCTGCGCAACGGCTGTGATCGTATCGCCAATGGACTGATGAATACCTACGCGGCGCAAGGTATCATCTCGCGCTGTTTCCCGGAAAACTACTTCGTTGCGAATCCGCAGCTGACCACGGCAACATACGATACGAATCTGGGCCACACGAATTATCAGTCGTTGCAGGTTCAGTCCACAATTCGGGCGTCGCAGGGAATCAGTTTCCAGGTGACGGGGACCTGGGCAAAGAACATGAGTCTGTCGGCGAGCAGCTATAACAATCCGTGGGATCGCAACGACGACTATTCCTACGCCATCAACAGCGTGAAGAAGGAATTGCGTGGTAATGGTACGTTCGAGCTCCCATTGGGACCTAACAAGCTGCTCTTCAGCAACAGCTCGGGTTGGTTTGCGAGGGCGATTGAGAGGTGGCAGACCAGTATCATTTTCAATATGGCCGCTGGACTTCCACGGACCGTCGATGCCTTCCAGATGCAATACGCAGCCGCCGGTGGAAACGGTTCGCAGCCTCGTCCCGACGTCGTCGGGCCGTGGGTAACGCCGGAGATGAAGGCAGTCTGGCCTGACGGCGCCAATCAGGGGTATTACTTTGGTAGTCCGAGCCCTTACGTTTCATTCAAGGACCCGCAATGCACCAACAACGTCGGCGCCACCGACTCACTGGGTCTCAACCTGCAGGCCAACTGCACACTGACTGGCCTGGCGCTGATCGTTCCAGCAGGCACTGCGGGTGCTGTTGTGACCAAGACCGACGCCAACGGTAACGCGACACAGTATGGGCTCCCGCTGCTCCAGAATCCGCTTCCGGGGCATCAGGGTAATCTGGGCGCTTATACAATCCACACCATCGGCAGAGCATCACTGGATGCCAATATCAGCAAGAGTTTCAGGATTTCCGAATCGAAGTCCATACAGATTCGCATCGACTCCAGGAACATCCTGAATCATCCGCTGATGGCGGATCCGACGGGCGTCGGCAATACACTGAGCCTGACCGACAACTTCGGAGCCATCACCAGCAAGAATTCCGGAACTCCCCGCACATTCCAGGGTCAGGTCCGGATCACTTTTTAGTATCGAACCACTTTTCTGTACTCTGCAGGCGTGGTCTGTGACCGCGCCCAGGCATACCGAAGCGGCGTAGAGCCCAGCAAGCCAGGGTTGCTCGCGTGACAACGGGTCTACTTCATCGGGGCGCACTCCCCGAACCGGCGCTCGAGCAAGGCTGTAATTCGAGCGGCAAGCGTCTCCGTCAGTTGTTGGATTTTCCGCATCGGTGGGCTGGCGCAGCGGATAGAAGCGCGGACGACCGTCCACTTCCGGGGCATAGACCCCATCGAAACCATGTTGATGTGTAGGGCTCCGTTTCGATTGAACTGGAGTATAGTGCACGCCCGGAGGAAACACGATGTCCTCACGGCGACGTTTTCTGCAACAGACTGCCACCCTTGGGTTGCTTTGGCCCGCGAGTTCTTTTGCTGGCCGCTTTCTATCCGCGCAAGGTGCCGCTACTGCTGACCAGAGTGCGCGCATTTACCTGAATACCCGGCGAACGATCGCGCCGCTGGATCGCAATATTTTCGGCTCATTTCTGGAACATCTCGGGCGCGCGATCTACGAAGGCATCTACGATCCTGCGTCCAGGCTCGCCGATTCAAATGGATTTCGCAAAGACGTCACTGACGAGATCAAGAATCTCGGCGTTCCGATCGTCCGGTATCCTGGCGGGAATTTCGTTTCCGGTTACAACTGGATGGATGGTGTAGGTCCAAAGCAGGATCGTCCGCGCGTGCTCGACAGGGCCTGGAACTCGATCAATACGAATCAATTCGGTACGAATGAGTTCATGGCGTTGTGCAAAGGCGTGGGCACGGCGCCGCTGATGGGATTGAACCTCGGCACCGGAACTCCCGAGGACGCGGCCAATTTGGTCGAATATTGCAATGCCGATAAAGGAACCAAATGGAGCGATCTGCGGCGCAAACACGGCTACGCGGAACCCTACAACGTCAAGAATTGGTGTCTGGGCAATGAAATGGATGGGCGGTGGCAAATCGGCCAGTTAACGGCGGCGCAATACGGCATGAAAGCCATGGATGCGGCGCGGCAGATGCGCTATGTCGACCGATCGCTGTCGCTCATTGCCTGCGGATCCAGTGGACCGGGTATGTCAACATATCTCCAATGGGATCGCGAAGTCCTCGAAATCTGCTACGACTATGTCGACGGGCTTTCACTCCATCGCTACTTTGAGAACACACCACAGGAAACCGGGGGCGACAGCCAGAAGTTTGTGGCGATGAATCTTGCCATGGATCGCCAGATCGGGGAAACGCTGGCAGTCTGCGATTTCGTGCGTGGTCAAAAACGGTCACCCAAAAAATTGTGGCTTTCGTTTGATGAGTGGAATGTGTGGTACCGCCAGCGCACCGGGGACGCCGTGGACGGTCACCGCCAGGAAGCGCCGCACTTACTGGAAGAAATCTACAATTTAGAGGATGCGCTTCTGGTGGGGGGCTTGCTGATTACGTTGCTGCGCAATGCCGATCGCGTGAAAATCGCCTGCCTGGCGCAATTGGTAAACGTCATCGCGCCGATCATGACGAATGCTAATGGGCTGTTCCGGCAAACGATTTTTTACC
The DNA here is from genome assembly GCA_041481485.1 of Terriglobia bacterium. Lineage (GTDB taxonomy): Bacteria > Acidobacteriota > Terriglobia > 20CM-2-55-15 > 20CM-2-55-15 > JBGPBY01. Next base: position 538 of record JBGPBY010000123.1, on the reverse strand, counting down.
CTTACAGCTGGGCGTTGCAATACGCGAACGGGCGAGTGCTCAATGTGCTCATCGAATCGCCAACGTATGATGTTCCGGGTATGGATGGGGTTGGCTATATCGATGCTGCAGCAACCGTCAATCCACAGAATGGCAGAACGGCGTTGTTCATTCTGAATCGCGACCTGTCGAAAGCACGAGCGGTGGAAGTCGTATGGGAGGACAAGCCGGCGGGGCGCGTCACGGAGTCTCAGGTCTTGACTGGAAACGATCTTAAAGCAGTCAACGGTTTTAACGCCGAACGTGTAAAGCCTCAAGCTTTCGACAAACCTTCAATAAGCAACGGCCGAACCCGTTTTGAAGTGCCGGCGCGATCGTACACGGTTATCCAATGGGAACCGTAGTGTGTCCCAGCCGCGTTAGCGGCGGCGGAATAGAGGATAGCTTGGCAGGATGGCATGTTCCCCTCCTGAAAGAGGGGCGGCCGCGCCGGTAAAAATTCGTCGTGCTACCTCAAGTTACCGGCGCGGCCGGGGTGGTCAATCCATTAGCGGAATGT
>JBGPBY010000122.1:0-15951 GCA_041481485.1 Terriglobia bacterium | reverse complement strand
GATTCGTGCCTTCATGTCCGCGCTGAAATTCCGCCGCTGCTTCGATTTCATGATGCTCCGTTTCGAAGCTCGCGATTTTACACCTTATTCACTGGTCCGAATTTTGGGGACCACCTCACCAGACCTCTGAACCCGCTCAGTAAACCGTCAGGCCAGCGCCGTCAGAGTTGAGATCGAACTGTCCGGCAACCACCTTGTTGATCCATGCCGCAGTCTTTTTGAAGCCACCGAAAGGAAAGAAGTGGATTCCCGCCAGATGCGATTGCGGGTTTTGCGACTTATGGCGGACAAGCCCGAGAAGAATATCATCCGGAGTCGCAACGGTCAGGAGCTTGGTCAGACTGGCGGCCCGTTTCGAAAATGCTTCCAATGAAGCGCCGACGCCGCAATCCAGCGCGAACTTCAGAAGAGATGCGGGAGAGGCCAGACCGGGCAGTCCCACCATATATTGAAGGGCGCCGATCTCTGGTGTTTTCGCTTCCCATGCAATTACCGGATCGGCGGAGAAAGTGAATTGCGTGACCAGATAAACATGAGCGCCGGTCTTTTGCGCGTAATCATTTTTTCTTCGCAATGCGTCGCGCAGTGTCGGGTCGTTGACCTCACGGTGACCTTCGGGATGAGCCGCAACGCCAAGGCGTCGAATTCCATGCTTTTCCAAAAGTCCGGATTCGAGAATCTGCAGCGCACTCGAGATTGTTCCCACTGGAGACGGGATATCGCCGGCGACCACCAGAACCTGCGCAACTCCTGCCTCGCCCGATAGCTGCGACAGAAACTTGTCCAGTTTTTCCATGGTCTCAATGCGGCGGGCCACCACATGCGGCACCGGCTCCACGCCTTCCTGCCGCAGTCGTTTGGCGAGGTCGACGGTTTCCTGAAGATCGGTGCCTGGAACGTGCGCGATGTAAATGGATGTTCCCTTCGGAACGACGTCGGGGAAGCGTTCGACACGCCTGGCTTCCTTAACGGTGGTTTCGATGGAATAGGATTTGGCGAAGTCCTGGATCTGACGTTTTTCCATAATTTGACTGAAGATAGATTGCGATTGCGAATCCGTTCGAACAAAGCGATTGCAGGCGCGGCCGGAAGATGTGAAGAAATAATCAATATTCAATTCTCAATTGTGGATGCGCTATCGCGCGGCATCTTTAAGAGATGATTGCGCGAAGCGCCACCGCCGATGACTATTGAGAATTGAATATTGATTATTTCTTCACATCTTCCGACCGCGCACAATCTCTGGTTTATGAATATTGCGCGGTCATAGACCGCGCCTACAGTAAGTGCGAATTACGTGTGGCTTGTGCGCCAGCCTTCAGCGTAGGATTCGCGTGCAACTCTGGAGTAGGGCACCGAACTGACAATCACGCGAATTTCAAGCTGCTTATGACGTTCCACGGTGGTCTTCCCGGAGCCGCCGCCTTCCTCACCCCAGATCAGCGTGAGCTCATCGCCGATCTGAACGTCCGGATCCACCATGCCCAGCGACAGCATCGAGCGCTCATTGTAGCTGTACCCGGAGAACATCGAAATTCCCGCAATCTTCGAGCCCTTCATGACGCGGTCATACGAAGCCGATGTGTAATTCGAGAGCGGCAGATCGATGTACTTGTAGTGGTCTTTGCCGGGTTCAAGCATCGAACTGAATACCTTCGATACATCGGTGGAATTCCATGCGAAAGTCACTTTTTTGCGATGGGGTTTGTTGGCCATCTTTTCAAGCGCTTCCCGTCCGATGAAGTCGTGGTCGAATTTGACGAAGGGTCCATAGCCCAACTCATAGGGCGTGGTGTAATAGTCTTCGATGTTGTTGGAATAGAGGCTGCCTCCCATTGAACCGGACGCCTCATAGCTGGCGGTCGTCAGCCATTGCCGGTAAGACTTCATCTTCTCGCCGGTATACACTGCCGGCAGCGGCGACGGAATCCATCCCGATTCGAGAGTATTGGTTGCGTATGCCCGGGATCCCACCTGCGTCAGTCCGAATTCCTTGCCCGCCTCCACGATCGCATTACGAATCTCTTCGCCTTCCTCGTAGGGGCCCCAGATTTCCAGACCGGGCGCTCCGGCCATGCCGTGGCGCAGCGTGCGTACCTTGCGTCCGGCAATGTTCATGGTAGACATCCAGAAAAACTTAAGCTCGGGGACCGGAGCGCCGTTCAGTTTTTCGATGAGCTTCCAGGCATTGGGTCCCTGAATCTGATAACGATATCTTTTCCGAATAACGGGTTTGCCTTGCGGGCGGGAAGGCGACCGATCGTCCTTATCGATGTTGACCTTGTATCCGCCGGTCTCACCGTGGAACTGAATCCAGTTGGCCGTGGGGGCGCGGCCGACAAACAGGTAATTGTTTTCTGCAAGATGGAACAGGATTCCATCGCCAATCACATAACCGTCGTAGTTGCAGGGAACCAGCTGTTTGGCGCGGTCCACAGGAAAGTTGGCAAAGCTGTTGATGCCGAGATGGGATATCAGTTTTAACGCATCGGGACCCTCGATTCCCAGATCCACCATGTGGTGAGACTGATCGAAGAGCACGCAGGAATCGCGCCAGGCGCGCTGTTCATCGCGCCAGTTGGTGTATTCCGAAGGAACAACCGGATAAACATAGGCTCCGATCCGCGAATTTCGCAACATTTCCGCCGGATTTCCGGCACTTTTTAATAAATCTTCCAAACTTTGATAACTCATGACTGCCACTGCCCTTTCCTGACAAATTATGATGCAGAATGCTTCGGGGACCCCCGTAGAGCGCTCTCCAGTATGTGGATTTGAAATTCTCTAGTCAATGACTAGGCGCGAACCGGGGTGTGATTAGGAGCGGTCTATCAAAAAATCCCTCTCCAACGGGAGAGGGTTGGGTGAGGGGTACCGCAAGTAAAAATTGTTACTTGTGGTACCCCTCACCGGCCGCTGCGCGGCCCCCTCTCCCGTTGGGAGAGGGATTTTTTGGTAGTCCGCTCCTACAGTCGGAATCGCATCCATTCACAATCCGTCTCACGGGTTCGCCTTTGCCGCGCCGTTTTTCCAGAACTCCTGGTACTGCTTGACGTCGTCCGGACTGCCGATGATCAATGGCACGCGCTGATGCAGGGATGTCGGCACCACATCCAGAATCCTCTGGTCGCCGGTGGTCGCCGAGCCTCCGGCCTGTTCGACAACCATGGCGAGCGGAGCCGCTTCATAAAGCAGTCTCAGCTTTCCTTTGGGTCCTGGATAGAGAAAGATCCCACCCTTCAGAAGATTGCGATGGAAATCGGCCACCAGGGACCCGATATACCGTAAGGAATACGGCCGCCCGTCCGCCTTGTCGCTTTCCTTCAAATGATGAATGTATCTGCGGGTGCCGGTGTCCCACTGGCTTTCATTGCCTTCATTGATGCTGTAAATCTTTCCACGTTTCGCCGTCGTGATGTTCTCGTGTGACAGGAGAAACTCTCCCAGGCTGGGATCGAGGGTAAATCCATGGACGCCATGTCCAGTCGTATAAACCATCATCGTGCTCGATCCATAAATGTAGTATCCGGCGGCCAGTTGATGTGTGCCAACCTGGAGGCAATCTTCAAGCGTGCCATCTCCTGTGCCCGGACTTACCCTTCGATGAACCGAGAAGATCGTGCCGATGCTGGCATTCACATCGATATTCGTTGAGCCGTCGAGCGGGTCGAACATCAATACGTACTTGCCGTGAGTCCCGCCATCAGGAATCGGAATAATCCCTTCGCATTCCTCTGAAGCCATCACGCAGACATGGCCGCTGTGACCCATGGCGCGATATATGGTGTCCTGGGCGAATTCATCCAGCTTTTGAACCCTTTCACCCTGGATATTCGTTTCCCCGGTCTCACCGAGGATTTTTGCAAGTCCCGCCTTGTTGACTTCTCTCGAAATAATTTTTGCCGCGACCGTCAGGCTGGTCAGCAACGCCGTGAAGTCTCCGGTTGCGCGTGGATAAAGACGTTCCTCATCGAGAATGTATTGTTGAATCGTTTTGATCTTGCTCATGAATCCGTTTTCCCTCGAAATCCCAGTATTCGTTTCACTTCTTCCATCCATTGCGGCAGGCGGGCAAGATGAGCCTGTTGTTCCAGAAACTCCTTCAATGGTCTGGCCGGTGTACCCCATAACACCTCGCCGCCGCGCACATGCTTCTTGTTCAGTACTCCGGCCTGTCCCCCAAGGATGGTGTGCGCATCGAGTTGTGCGCTTTCTCCGATTCCGACCTGTCCGCCGATGATCGAGTGCGGTCCAACTTTCGAACTTCCGGAAATGCCCGTTTGCGCCGCGATCACCGTATGTTCGCCAATTTCGACGTTGTGGGCGATTTGAACAAGGTTGTCGATCTTGGCGCCCCGGCGAATGATGGTGGTTTCCAGCGACCCCCTGTCCACGGTGGTATTGGCGCCGATTTCCACATCGTCTTCAATGACAACGCGACCCACCTGCGGAAATTGCAGATACCGGTCGCCGTCCTTTACATATCCAAAACCGTCTGCACCGATGACCGCGCCGGCGTGAATGATCACCCGGTTGCCGATTTCCATTCCGGGGTACACCACTACGCGCGGGTACAGTACACAATCGTTCCCAATCGCCACATCGTTTCCGATGACACAACCTGCGCCGATTCGCGTGTTCGCACCGATCCGCGCATTCACTCCGATCACCGCCGACGGATGGATCGCAGGCCCGTCATCGTCTCGCGCGACAAGCGCGGAGGCGGCTTTTGTAAATGCGAGTTTGGGATTCTTCACGACAATGGTGGTGTGTCCCGCAATTGCGGAAGTGGCAATCACACATCCCGCGCCGCAGCGCTCGGCTTCAGATTGGAACTTCGCCTCGGCATACGTCAGATCCCGCGGTCCCGCATTCTTCAAACTTGCGACGAATTCCAGGACAATCTCCGGACTGCCAACGAGCTGTCCTCCCGTCAATATCGCGATTTGTCCCGAAGTCTGTTTCATGAGGCGCCGCCCAGAAACTCCGCTACGGCACGCGCAGTGGCATCGCCCTGTTCCATGCAGGCGGGAACGGAAACTCCCTCCAGAAAATTTCCGGTAATAAACAATCCCGGACAACGTTCGAGCGCATTGCGCAACGATTTGATTCGCGCTCGATGCCCGATATTGAATTGCGGAATTGCCCGGCGATACCGGACGAGACCGATCGGTTCCGGTGCCAAAGAACTTTTCAAGACCTGTTTCAACTCCCCGCGTATTACATCCCAAATTCGCGCGTCGGGCCAGTCCAGAGCTTCAGGCCTGGTCGCGCCGCCAATAAATGATGTCAGCAAAAGACGGTTGTTCGGAGCGCGATCCGCAAACAGTGAAGAATTGAACACGGTTCCCAGCATGTTCAGTTTCTCGCCTCTGGCCACGAGAAACCCGAATCCCCGATGGGGCACGGTCAGACCCTCCAGAGGAAGCGACGTGGCCGCGACGACCATGGGCGCATATTCAATGGAGGCCAGGATCGTCGTTACATCGGGATGACTATCTCCCAGAATTTCGGCTGCAGAAAATGCCGGGGCGGCGATTACCGTCGCTTTCGGGTGGACATCGGACCCAATTCTCACTCCGGAAGTATTCAAGCGCACGGTTAGATTTTCTGCAATCCGCTTAGGCAGCACTTCCAGTCCTTCAGCGAAGGACGCAATGCGGCTGGGGCGATGCGGCGCTCCGTTTTCCTTCGTCTTTTTTGATTTGCGCCGGAGCATCCCGCTGATGAGGCTGCCGAATTCACGTTCGATTTCCAGCATTCTTGGAAACGTTGCCCCGATGCTGAGTTTCTCCGGATCTCCCGCGTAGATTCCGGAAACAAACGGGGCCGCCATGCGTTCATAGGCCTCGCGCCCGAAGCGGCGGCTGACGAAGCTCGCAACGGATTCGTCAGTGGATTCCGCGCCGCCGGACTTCGATCTCACAAACGGCTCCCGTAATGCCCGAAACATACCGGAGTAACTCAAAGGTCCAAAGGGAACCGCTTTCATCTCGCCGTTCACCACGATGTAACGGGGCGATTTGGGATTGGCTTCGATAAGTTCCGGTAACAGACCGATCTCGTTGAGAAACTCAAACGAATGTGGAGTCGGCAGTAGTGAATTGGGGCCCCATTCCACGAGGTGTCCGTCGATCTTCTCCGTTCGAATCACACCGCCGATCCGGCTGCTGCTTTCGAGAACAAGCGCATCAAAACCAAGTTTGTGCAGACGGTACGCGCAGGTAAGGCCGGTGATTCCGCCTCCGATCACTACAACATCCGGGCCGGATTTCACTTCATGGCTCCTTCGGCAATATCGGCTAGAGCGCGAATGAATGTCGGATCGGAATTCGGCGCGGCGACACGGCGGAAGTTGGTGATGCCGGCCTGTTCTGCAGATTTCTTGTAAAGAATGTCGAGCTCGTAAAGAGTTTCGCTGTGTTCGGATACGAAACTGATCGGTACAACAAGAACGTCCCGAATTCCATTCTTACCGAGATCCGCTATGACATCACTGGTCATTGGTGACAGCCACTTTTGCGGACCTACTTTGCTCTGAAACGCCAGTTGATGGGTATTCGCATATCCCATTTTCTGGAGTCGAACCATGATCAGCTGTACCGTCTTTTCGGTTTGATCGAGATATGGGTCACCCTGCTTTACATAACTTTCCGGAATGCTGTGTGCGCTGAAGAGTATGTGAAATTTATCCGGGACCTTGTTCCTGCGAAGTTCCCTTTCAATCGCCAGCGCAAAGGATTCGATATAGACCGGATGATCGAACCATTCTCGAATCCACCGCACATCGATCGTTTTGAATTGCGGACGGGACTCCATCAAACGGCGTAGGACGGGGAATCCGGAACCCGTGGTCGTTGTCGAAAACTGAGGAAAGAGCGGAAGAATGATCAGTCGATGCAGCTGGCTTTGAACTGCCCGATCGATAGCTTCTTCCAGGAACGGCGGCGCCGCACACATCCCCACAAAGGTCTGCGCGTCGTGGCCTCTTCTCCTCAATTCCTGCTCGAGAGCACGAGCCTGGTCTTCTGTCAGCCGGCGGATTGGCGACCCTCCGCCGATCTGGGCATAGTACCCTTCGGATTTTTTCCGCCTCAGTGTTGCGATCGTGTAGGCAATCACTTTTCGCAGCGGCGTGAATCGGATTCGAATGATTTCAGGATCGGAGAAGAGCCGATATAGAAATGGTTTGACGTCGCGCAACGTCTCCGGTCCACCGAGATTGAAGACCAGCACGCCGGTTTTCATTGAGGATGGCGGTAGCCCTTGACGAAATCGATCAATGCCTTTGCGTTCTCTACGGGCGTCGATGGGAGTATGCCGTGACCCAGGTTGAATATGTGACCACGCGGGCCGGCATGTTCCAGTATGTCTTTGGCAGTCGATTTCAGATTCGCCTCGCTGCCGAGAAGGGCGCAGGGATCAAGGTTGCCCTGAATGGCCACCCGGTCTCCAACCCGTGCCATGGCTTCGGAAATCGGTATCCGCCAGTCGATGCTGAGTACGTCGGCTCCGGAATTGGCCATCGACTCCAGGATGTTGGCGCATCCATTGATGTATAAAATGCGGGGCACGCGATTTCCGATTTCTGAAAAAATGCGCTGGACTGCCGGTAGCGCAAAAGCTTCATAGTCGCCGCGCGTGAGTTCGCCAGCCCAGGTGTCGAACAACTGGACCACCTGTGCGCCGGATTCGATTTGGAATTTCAGATAGGCAATGATGGTGGCGGCCAGCTTGTCGAAAAGAGCTCTGAGCGTTTCAGGTTCGCTGAAAGCCATTTTCTTGATCTCCGCAAAACTCTTTGAGCCGCCGCCCTCGATCATATAGGACGCCAGCGTCCATGGCGCTCCCGAAAATCCAATCAGCGGAACTTCATCGCGCAGTTCGCCGCGCAGCCGTTTGAGAATATTGCCGACAAAGGGGACTTCGCTGGCGGGATCCGGAATTCGCAATTTACGGACATCCGCCATGGATCGAATCGGATGTTCTATTTCCGGTCCCTTGTCCGTGAGTCCGACATTCACTCCCATGGCCTCGACAGGAATGAGAATGTCCGAGAAAAAAATGACGGCATCGACGCCGACAATTCGGAGTGGTTGAAGAGAGACTTCCGCGGCAAGATCCACATTTTTGCAAAGATCGAGGAACGAAGTGTTCTTGCGAATTTCGCGGTATTCCTTCAGATAGCGTCCTGCCTGACGCATCATCCACACGGGAGTTCGGTCGACGGGTTCACGACGGCACGCACGGATCAGCCTGTCATTCATTGCAGTTTGGAATGATACAATACCGCGTTCCATGGCAACATGCGATTCCGTTGGAGGATGCGTTCGATTTGTCTACCTTCAAGCCGTCCCTGAAAGTTTCCGTTGTCATTCCCGCCTTTAACGAATCCACCCGAATTCGGGAATCTCTTGAAAAGATCGAGCACTACCTCGACCGCAGAAGTTTTAAGTCTGAGGTCATTGTCGTCGATGACGGGTCATCCGACGATACCGCCGCGATCTGTGAGAATACGAATTTCCGCAATTTGCGGGTCATTCGAAATCCGCGCAATCAAGGCAAGGGATTCAGCGTTCGCAATGGGGTGCTCGCCGCGTCGGGCGAGTACGTCCTGTTCACCGATGCGGATCTCTCCGCGCCCATCGACGAACTCGACAAACTGCTGGCCGCCGCATTAAACGAGAACGCGGATGTCGTCATTGGCTCACGCGGAATCGACAACACGCTCATCGAAAAACATCAGTCGACCGTGCGCGAAAACGGAGGCCGCTTTTTCAATGTCATGGTTCGAACGATTCTCGGTTTGGATATTCACGACACTCAGTGCGGGTTCAAATTATTTAAGAGATCGAGAGTCGAGAAGGCATTCCGGAAGCAAACCACGGCCGGATTCGGTTTCGATCCCGAACTGTTGTTCGTCATGTCCAGGCAGGGGCTGAAGATTCTGGAAATCCCGGTGCGGTGGAGTCACGTCGAAGGATCGAAGATCCGATTTTTCTCCGACGGTTTGCGAATGTCGATGGATCTGCTCCTCATTCGCTGGAACAATCTGATCGGGAGGTATCGTTAGAAATCCGATGAACTGGGAATTGATAGCGCAAAAATGCGGACTTTGAAGGCGTAAATGAATGCAGGAATGTGTGAACGAATTGCAGGACCAGGGAAAATCCCCTCCTCAGCTGAGGAGGGGTGGCCGCGACCTGAAGAAAAAAAGTGCGAAGCCACCTTGTTGAAGCGGCCGGGGTGGTGTTGGTCAAGCAAATTGGATTGAACTTGATCAGCACCACCCCGTCTGCGCGAACTGCTGTGGCTTCGCGACTTTTTATTGATCGCGCAGCCACCCCTCCTCAGCTGAGGAGGGGATTTCCCCTTTCCTCTGAACCTGCATTTCATTCACGGTCATATACCGCTCTTACAATGGGACATCCAAAAAACCATGACCCGGCTTAGCGTGAATCTGAACAAAGTTGCCCTGCTCCGAAATACTCGCCCCATCGGGATTCCGAGTGTCATCCATGCCGCACGGCTGTGCATTGAAGCGGGAGCGCGTGGGATTACTGTGCATCCCAGACCGGACGAGCGGCACATTCGCAAATCGGATGTTTACGAACTGGCCGATTTCCTTGCCGGATTTCCCGATGTGGAATTCAACATCGAGGGGAATCCCTTTCCGGAATTCCTGAAAATCATCAACGACGTGCGGCCCGCGCAATGCACACTGGTTCCGGACGAACCTGGCGCGTGGACCTCTGATCATGGCTGGAACTTGCCGGCAGATGCGGAGCGTCTGCGGCCGATTCTTGCAGAAATTCGTCAGCTCGGTTTGCGGATCAGCTTGTTTATGGATGCGGATTCCAGCCAGTGGGAGGTAGCCCGGGAAATTGGAGCGGATCGTGTAGAGTTGTACACGGAACCTTACGCCTCATCATTTGGTAAGCCGGAATTCAATTCTGTATTTGCGAAGTTTGCTGCTGCGGCGAATGCTGCCCGAAAAGCCGGTCTTGGCGTGAATGCCGGCCATGACCTGAATCTGAAGAATCTCGGGCAGTTCTGTACGATTTCGGGAATCCTCGAGGTCTCGATCGGACACGCGTTGATCGCCGAAGCGCTCGAGATGGGTCTTCCCAACACCGTACGCGCCTATCTGCGAATCCTCGAAACCGCAGGGTCGAGTTGATTGTGATACCGTGAAAGTCCCAATCGCATGAGAATGCTTCCATGGCCCGCCGCCGCATCCGCCGGGCTGTTGCTGATGACCGTTGCCGGGCCCGTGTATCGTGTGGTCGATCCGGAGAGGCTCGAATTGACTCCGGCCGTACGCGCATCCGCTCCGGGATCCTTTGTCTCCCTTTCCGACGGCTACACGCACTATGAAATCGGCGGTCCCGCGGGCGGACGAACCGTGGTTCTCGCTGCCGGCGCCACAGTACCGTATTACATCTGGGATCCTACTTTTTCAGCATTGACCAAGGCGGGTTTTCGCGTATTGCGGTACGAGTACTATGGACGGGGTTACTCCGACCGTCCCAATATTGCCTACACACAGGATTTGTACGTGCGCCAGCTGACACAACTGTTGGACGCGCTCGGCATTCGGGAGCCTGTCGATTTGGGAGGGCTGTCGTTCGGAGGATCCGTGATTACAACCTTCGCGGATCGATATCCGACGCGAGTGCGTTCGCTGGTTTATGTGGATCCGGGATTTCGTGAACCCTATGACGTGCCGGACATTGCGCGCTTAAAGGTAGCTTCGGATTTCGTTACCGCCGTTTTCGAAGAAAGGGCATGGGCCAGCGAGCAACTCGACGACTTCCTGCATCCGGAGCGCTTTCCAGACTGGCCAGCCCGGTATCGCGTGCAGCTGCAGTACAAGGGGTTTCGAAACGCGCGTTTGTCCGAGCTCATCAATAATTCCAAAGTCAACCAGGCGGGCGAGCTGATCCGGGTCGGCCGGAATTCCCGGCCGGTACTGGTGATCTGGGGAAAACAGGACACCAACGTTCCGTTTGAAAACAGCGAAGCCCTGATGAAAGCGATGCCGCGAGCCCGCCTGGTTGTCGTGGAGGCCGCCGGCCATTTGCCACATTGGGAACAGCCGGATCTCGTCCATTCGGCGTGGATTGCGTTTTTGCGGAGATGAGAGCCGATAAGATCGCTGTATGTGGGAGCGATTGTGTAGGAGTGGCGTATCAAGAAATCCCTCTCCCAACGGGAGAGGGGGCCGCGCAGCGGCCGGTGAGGGGTACCGCAAGTAAATATTGTTACTGGCGGTACCCTCACCCGGCCTTCGGCCGCCCTCTCCCGTTGGGAGAGGGATTTCTTGATCAACCTCCACCTTTAAGCCGTCGGCTCTTCTATTCGCGCCAGCTCCGCGTCCAGATGCTTCAGTGCTGCTTCCTGTTGCCTTCGGTAAATTTCACTTCGCGTGGATTGCAACGCTGCCAGCGTCTTCGTTCGCAAGAGCATCAGTTGGTCGCGCTTTTGCTGAATCTCACGTTGTTTTGTCGTGAGTTTGATCTTCTTCGGCAGCTGTTTTGACTCTTCGCGTTCGGCAATTTGTTCTTCGACGGACTTACTTTCCCATCCTCGCGCCATTGCCAGATTATATCCTTCCGTTTGAATTGGATATCAGTCTCCTCCTGGCCAATAGTCGCAATAGACATCGAACTGCGAAAGTACTAACATTCGGGCGCGAATTGAAGTCGGGTATCTGAGGAGAGAGTGTTATGCGCAATATTTGCCGGGCTGCAGTAATGGTATCGATATTTGTAGCGGCAATGTTCGTTTCAGGCAGACCTGCATTTGCACAGGTCGATTTGACCGGAGTGTGGAATCCTAATATTCAGGATGAAGACAATCCGGAGCGGCTGCAGGGACCGTCTCTGGTTGAATTTGTCGGCTTGCCGATCAACGACCAGGCGCGGGTCTGGGGTCTTTCATATCGATCATCCCGACTTTCGCTTTCGGAGCATCAGTGTCAGGTCCATGTCGTGGAATACATCCATCGCGGCCCGCACGACATCCGGATCTGGGAGGAACGCGATCCGATCAGCAGCCAGCTCATTGCGATTCACGAGAACATCAATACCTACGAGCAGTTTCGAACGATTTGGATGGATGGCCGGCCGCATCCCTCGGAATATGCCCCGCATACCTGGATGGGTTTTTCAACCGGAGTCTGGGAAGGAAACATGCTCACTGTCACAACGACGCACGTGAAGCAGGGCTGGCATCGGCGCGAAAACATTCCGGCCAGCGATGAAGTGACAGTCGTTGAACATTACGTCAAGCACGGCAACGCGTTGTCGCACACCAGCGTTACCGAAGATCCGATCTATCTTGCCGAGCCGCTGATCAAGAGTGAAGACTACACGTTGAATCCCAATCCCAATAGTTACAATCCGTACTGGCCATGTGAATACACCGACGAGGGCGAACACGAGCGTGGCGCCGTCCCCAGTTATTTCTGGGGAGAGAACCCTTATGTGGCCCAATATGCGGCCGAACATAATCTTCCCGGGGAAGTCACGCTTGGAGGTGCGGAAACCATGTATCCGGAATACCGCGATAAGGTGAAGGGAAAACCCGTGGCCGTTTATCCTCCTCCCAATAATGCTGCGCCGTACCCCGCTTCCGGGGGTGCCACGGCGGCTCCTCCGGCAGCTCCTGCGGCAGCTCCTGCTGCGGCTCCGGCCCGGGGAGGAAATCCCGCGCCGGCAGCGCCTCCAGCAGGGGGACGGGGCCGCGGTGGTCAATAGGTTTGGGGCATAAGGTAGAAGAACGATGAAAAATGCATTCATGAAAATCGCTGTTCTGGGAACGCTCACTTTGCTGCTGACCGCCGGTTTTGCGGCATTGATTTCGGCTCAACAGGCACAGATTCGAACTCCCCGGCAAACGCCACCTCCGCTGAATCCGGACTTTTCCAAAATGGAAGTTCAGACCCTGCGCGTTCAGGGAAGTATCTATTTGCTTGCAGGCGCCGGCGGAAACATCGTCGTGCAAGTCGGAGACGATGGCGTTTTGATGGTCGACACCGGCTACGAGAAAATGGCCGACAAGGTGATGGCGGCGATCAAGAAGCTGTCGAACCAGCCGATCCGCGACATCATCAATACGACATTGGCAGATGATCATACCGGCGCCAATTCCATTTTCCAGAAGGCGGGATCGGTGCGCCAGGCGGGTCCGGGGGTGGGCCAACGGCCCAATGAAGCCGACCTGATTGGGAGCGGCGACCTTCTCCGCATCATGACAGAAATCGGCCCGGATAAAATTTCGGTGGACCGCTGGCCGCCCAAGACGTTTCTGACGCCCAGCATGGATTTTTATGCCAACGGCGAAGCAGTCATCATCAGGCACATTCCCGATGCGAGTACTGCGGGCGACAGCATGGTGTTTTTCCGAAAATCCGACGTTGTTGCAATGGGTGACATATTTAATGAAACCAGTTATCCCTATATCGACCTCGAGCACGGCGGGGGAATCAACGGAATCATTGAAGGCCTGAATCAGGTTCTCGAATATGCCGTTCCCGCACATCTTCAGGAGGGCGGCACCATGATCGTTCCCGGCCATGGCCGGATCGGCGACGAACATGACGTTCTGGAATACCGCGACATGATCACGATCATTCGAGACCGCGTTCAGAACGCCATTAAGAAGAAGATGACGCTGGCTCAGATCAAAGCAGCAAAGCCGAGTTATACCTACGAATACGATTTGCGGTTCGGAAAAAATCCGGCCTGGACGCCGGATCAGTTCGTCGAAGCGATTTATAAGAGTTTAACGAAGTGATGACCTTGTTATTTCCAACTGTCGATGCGGATGTCGTCCGCGCCGGCAGCCGGAATTTCGCATCATTGACAGTGAAGTTTGGCATATGCCATTGTGCAGGGCCACGCAGTACATAGGTTGATTTTCAGGGAGGCGCGAATGAAGTCCAGAGTCGTTATTCTTGCGGCAACGGCAATCCTGCTGGTGGGGGCGACAGCCTATGCCCATCACTCCTTTGCCGGCAGCTATATCGAGGATAAGTCAGTCACCATCGAAGGCAAAGTAGTGCAGTTCGATATTCGAAATCCTCATTCCTTCATCAACATTGAAGTTGTCGGCAAAGATGGCAAGGCGGTGCGGTGGGGTGGCGAATGGGGTGGCGTCACACAGCTTTCTGAAGGAGGCGTGACGCGATTCACCCTTAAGGTCGGTGACAAAGTCATCATTGACGGCGCGCCTTCCCGCGATGTGGATGAGCACAAGGTATTGATTCGGAAAGTCGTGAAACCGGCAACGGCGAACAGCCCCGAATTCAGCTGGGGTGGCACGGTCCGATAGGCTTTGCGGATGGTTCGGTGATTCCATCGCCAGAACGTAAGTTGGAGGAATTCATGTCCCAGTCGAAACAACGGCGGCAACATGCGCCGTCCTGGTTGGTTTTCGCGGCACTTGCAGTTGCTTTGCCTCTTGGACTTTATGGTCAGGGTGGACAGGGTAGAGGTGGACGCGGTGGTGGTGCGGGGGCAGGCCGTGGAGCAGCGCCAGCGGCAGGCGCCCCGGCAGTTCCCGGCGCACCGCCGCCTGGAGCCGCCGGTGCGGCCGCAGCGCCAGCGGGACAGGGCCGCGGTGGGCCTGCCGCCGGTGGTGGCGCCGGAGGCCGAGGTCAGGCGCCGGTGGATGTGACCGGATATTGGGTATCGCTTGTTGACGAAGATTACATCGAACGCATGTTTCCGGATTCTCCGCGTTCTGGTGTGCCCCGTGGCGGTGGCGGCGGTGGTGGTGGCGCTGGAGCAGGTGCGGGTGGCCGAGGGGGCGGTGGCCGGGGAGGCGCACAGCCTGGAGGTGCTGCGGGAGCGGCCGATTCTTGCCGAGTTTATGGCGCCGGCGGCAGTATGCGTCTTCCCGGACGGTTGCACATTACCTGGCAGGATGACAACACACTGAAAGTCGAAATGGATTCCGGCACCCAAACCCGTCTGCTTCATTTTGGCGGGACACCGCCTCCAGCCAGCGAAAAGTCGCTGCAGGGCTATTCCGCCGCTACATGGGAGATTGGCGGCGGCGGTCGAGGTGGGGGACGTGGTGGTGGCGGTGGCGCCGCACCAGCTTCGCGTTGGGGCAGTCTCAATGTGGTGACGACCAATTTGACGGGAGGCTATCTGTTGACCAGCCGGTCGAGCTACACCGAAAACGCAACACTGACGGAATACTTCCAGCGCCATTCTGAATTTGGAAACGATTACATGACCGTGGTTGCTGTCATTGCAGATCCGGGCGGAAACCACACGACCAGTTCAACATTTAAGAAGGAACCGGATGGATCGAAATTCAGTCCGTCGGGTTGTACCGTCGTTCGGTAGAGGGGAATCGCCGCACCGCGCAGCAAATGGCAGAAGACGAACATTCCTCTCTATTGCTTGCCGTGGAATTTTATTCCCCGCTGAACGTCTTCAATAAAACAGGAGTCATCTCCACGTAATGGATATTCTACAGAACATCGAACAAAGCGGATTCGCCACCTGGGTGCGCGAATCTCCCTCGATATGGGCGTTCCCGGTTATTCTCCTGGTACACACGGTGGGTATGGGTTTAGTGGTCGGGATCGCCGCAGGAATCGACCTCCGCATACTGGGCATGGCCCCAGCTGTCCGACTTGCTCCAATGCAACGGTTCATGCCGATCTTGTGGCTCGGATTCTGGACGAATGCCATTACCGGCACCATGTTGTTGACTTCGGATATCAGCTTAAAACTGCATAATCCGGACTTTTACGTCAAAATGGCGTTCATCGTGTTTTCCCTGATCAATTTGAAAATGATTCGTACTCATGTTTTCGGCAGTTCGGAGGCAGAAAGCGGAGAGTTTTCATCCAGGTCGAAGCGGATGGCCTGGGTGTCGCTGTTCTGTTGGCTTGTTGTGATCACGTCCGGCCGCCTTCTCGCCTATGTC
>JBGPBY010000121.1:0-16062 GCA_041481485.1 Terriglobia bacterium | reverse complement strand
TTGTGGGCGGTCATAGACCGCCCCTACAGTGGGGACTCGCGATTACAGCATCGAACTTACGTTACTGTATTTAAGAAATGGGGCACTTAGCCACCGGCATCAGCCGGTGGGATATCAATCCACGAAGAATGGAGTGCCGTTAGGCACAACAGATCCAGCAATTTTCTTGATCTGTCGCCGCTACGCGGCTTTTTTGGTTTTTGAGCTTAAGTTCCACCGGCTTACGCCGGTGGCTAAGGGGATCTGCCGCCCCTAATGCGGCTGGGAACGAACGGCCTTTTCCAACCTCAACTGCGGGCAACCCAATTCCGATGATTTATTGATCTATCTGCATCTGGCGCACGTCTATCCTTAGGCGTGTTGTCTCGATCATTAGTGTGCACGGAACCTGGCAAGGTCAGTGTAGAATGCGGGGAATCCTTTTTTGTTCTCATGGAAAAGCTGGAGGGCTCATGAAACGGTCTATCGCTTGGCTGGTGCTCCTCATGTCGGTTGGAATGGTGCCGCGGACTTCAGCCGCGCAAAAACCTGGGACCACCAGTCCGGTGCTGCAGGCATTGGAAGAGGAAATGAAACGGGCCATGACCGTCCTCGGCAAGCAGGGAAATCCTGGACCCTATTTCATGGGCTACGAAGTTAATGAAACGGCAACTGTGGATATTGAAGCGACGCAGGGAGCCCTGGAAACCAGCAACAGGGACAAGATTCGCGTCCTCGATGTGGAAGTTCGAGTTGGCGACTACTCTCTGGACAACACGCACCAGATCCGAGGCTCCGGCAACGGCGGTGGTCAGGTTCGTCCGGCAACAGTGCTGATGCCCATTGACGACGACATTGACGGCCTCAAAAGCGTCATCTGGCTTGCCACCGACCGTCAATACAAAGCGGGTGTTTCCAGATTGACCAATGTGAAAGCGAACCGCGCCGTGACTGTGGCTGAAGAAGACACCTCCGCCGATCTCTCCCGGGAAACCGCACAAAAGGCAGTGTTGCCCCTGAAGAGTTTCGATTTCGATATCCCGGAGTGGGAAAAAAAGGCCAAGTCATACTCCGCCCTGTTCACGAAGTATCCCGATATCCTTCAGGGATCCGCGAGTTTCACGTCCAACGCCAACAATCAGTATGTCGTCAACAGTGAGGGAACTTCTGTCCGTTCCGGCACCATTCAATATCGGCTGAGTCTTTACGCAACGGCGCGGGCCGCCGACGGCATGGATCTTTATCGCTTTGAAGCGTTCGACGCACATTCTCTCGATGGCATGCCGAAGGAATCGGAAGTCAAAGCGACAATCGAAAAGATGGCGAAGGATTTGAAGGGACTGCGGAACGCGCCGGTCGTCGAACCGTTTACCGGACCTGCGATTCTATCGGGACGTGCAGCCGGCGTCTTTTTCCATGAAATCTTCGGGCACCGCATCGAAGGACAGCGGCAGAAAAACGACAACGAGGGCCAGACGTTTGCAAAGCAGGTCGGAAAACCGATATTGCCGGACTTCATTTCCGTCATGGACGACCCCACGACAGAGAAAATCGTCGGAACCGATCTCAATGGCTACTACCTCTATGACGATGAAGGCGTGAAATCTCAACCCGTCACAGTGGTCGAGAATGGAATTCTCAAGAATTTCCTGCTCTCCCGATCGCCCGTTGCAGGATTCGAACAATCCAACGGCCACGGACGCAAAGCACCAGGCAATCAGGCAGTCGGACGTCAGGGAAATCTCATTGTGAAATCCTCGAAAACCGTTTCCAATTCCAAATTGAAGGAAATGCTGGTCGCCGAGGCCAAAGCACAAGGCAAACAGTTCGGTTTGTACTTTGAAGATATTTCCGGCGGCTTCACCCTGACCACCCGCGACAGCCCGCAGGCGTTTCAAGTTACACCCATCATGGTCTACAAGATTTATGTCGATGGGCGGCCCGACGAACTGGTGCGGGGAGTTGACCTGATCGGAACTCCGCTGACATCGTTCAGCAAGATCACCGCCGCTTCAGACAAGCTGGAAGTCTTTAACGGGTTTTGCGGTGCGGAATCCGGATACGTTCCGGTTTCCGCGGTCGCCCCAAGTATTTTAACCACCCAGATCGAGGTACAGAAAAAGGCGAAGTCATCTGAACGCATGCCGATTCTGCCTGCACCATCGGGAGGCATCTAGGTATGAGCCGGAGACTGTCGAAGAAATCCAGACCAGGCGCCCTGCTGGCGACATGCTTCATGGTGACGGCTGCGATCGTCGCAGCCGGGCAGGCCCGTCCGCAAACGTCGCCGGCTCCTGCTTTGCCGGCAACTTATTCAGACCCCGTCCTGAAAGCGATGGGCGATGAACTCAATCGCTCAATCACGCAGCTGAAATTGAATGATCTCGATAAGCCGTACTTTATTCAGTACACGTTGTACGACGATGAAGATTTCAAGGCATCGGCCACCTTTGGCTCGTTGACCCGGTCCTCACCGTCGCACGATCGCGTTATCCATGCTCAGGTGCGAGTCGGCGATTACGATTTTGACAATACCGGATTCTCCGGCGGCAGAGGCGGAGGAGGAGGATCCACCGGTGCGGGACTGCAAACCACACTGGACGATGACTACGATGCGCTCCGTCATTCGCTCTGGCTGGCAACCGACGCGGCATACAAGTCCGCTGTGGAAACGATTGCGCAGAAGCGCGCCTACACCCAAAACCGTACGCAGCAGGAAGATCCGGTGCCGGACTTTTCGAAGGAAAAGGCCACAGTCGCGTTTTCTCCCAAAATGAAAATGCCGCTGGAACGCGCGAAGATCGAAAACCAGCTTCGTGAGCTGTCGAAAATCTTTCGGGACTTTCCCGCAGTTCAGCAATCCAGCATTTCGTACCATGCGCGTCTGAATCATCGCTATATCGTGAACAGTGAAGGCACCAAGACCATGGAGCCTCTCCTGCTCATTGCATTGCAGGCCAGCGCATCCACTCAGGCTGCCGACGGAATGCAGATTTCCATTTCCCTGCCTTTCAGTGCGAGATCTTTCGATGAGATGCCTTCAACTCAAGCGCTGTCGGACGCTGTCCGGCAGATCGGAAAGGATCTTACAGCGTTGCGCACGGCTCCGGTCCTCGACGCAAACTATTCCGGACCGGTCCTGCTGGTGGGTCAGGCGTCGTCAGAAATGTTTGCGCGCGTTCTCGCCCCTGAACTGACCGAAGAACGCGGGCCAATTGGCGGCCGCGGCGGACAATCATCCGGCAGCGCTCTATCGGATCGCATGAAACGTCCCGTGCTCCCTGCAAGTCTTTCGATCTTTGACGATCCCAGCCTGACGCGGTCCGGCAACACCCCATTGATCGGGCATTACCCCATAGACGATCAGGGAATCCCGGGTCAGCGCGTTTCCCTGGTTGAAGATGGCTTGTTGACCAACCTGCTCACATCGCGGAGGCCTTCAAAAGATCGGCCCCAGTCGAACGGACACGGCCGCGGCGTTCCGGGACGTGAGACCACGCAGATCAGCAACTTCATCGTCAAAGTCGACAAGGACGGAAAGTCCTATGACGAACTGAAGGCAGAACTCATGCGGCTGGCCAAGGAAGAACGTTTGGATTACGGAATCATGATCAAGCAGGTGTCCGGGAATCAGGGCCCGATCGGCGCTCCGGTGCTGACTTACAAAGTGCATGTGGCGACGGGACGCGAGGAATTGATTCGTGGCGGCACTGCTACCGGATTAACCGTGCAGTCCCTGCGTCATATCCAGGCATTCGGAAGCGATTCATTCGTACAGAATCGTCTGGTGGGCACTCAGGATGCCGAGACTCCGACCAGTATCGTCGCTCCTTCGATAATTCTCGAGGAACTTACTCTGGACCGCCCAACAGGAACGCAGCAGAAGCCGGCGACGTTGAACAATCCGTTTTTCAGTATCAGTAATGGACTTTCACAATAAAGAAATTCTCAAGCGCTATGCGCAAATGGCCACGGGCCGCCCGTTCGCACCGATTCTTCTGAACATTCTCATCACCTCGGTCTGCGACATGAGGTGCGTTCATTGCTTTTTCACCGACGAACTCGACGACAAGGACCGCAAGCGGCTCCAGATGACCACAAAGAACGTCGAGCGAATCAGTGAAACTCTCGGCGCGAATCTTGGCGTACTGATCATTGCCGGCGGCGAGCCCTTTACTCGCAAGGACCTTCCGGAAATTGCGCGCGCGTTCCACAAAAACAACAAGCTCGATGCCATAGTCCTGATGTCGAATGGCCAGATCCAGCAGCGCATTCTGCCCGATGTCACCCGGATTCTTGAAGAGTGCCCGAGTCTGAATGTCACCGTGGCGCTCGGTATCGATGGATTAAAGGAAGACCACGAAAGCATCCGCCAGAAAGTGGGCAGCTGGGACATTGCGATCGACACGGCACGCAAACTGCAATTGCTCAAAAAACAGTATCCGCGGCTCGATATTCAAACCTGCACCTGTTTCATGAACAGCAATCAGGACCGGATCTTTGAATGGTACGACTTCCTGAAGTACGAGCTGAAACCGGATAAGGTCAATATCAATTACATCCGGCCTCCTTCAGCGCGGCCCAAAGAACTCATCATCGACAAACTCCGTTACGACAAGCTGTCGCACACGATACGGGACGATTCGCGCCATGCGGCCATCAAGAACAACTATTCCGGCGATGCCGGATTTTTCAAGGCCGCGATCGATGTGTACATGCACGAACTCATATCGAAAACCGCAATGGACGGGCGGCCGCATCTGCAGTGCTGGGCCGGGACTGCCGGCGCCGTCATTTACGATGAAGGCACACTTTCAAGCTGCGAGTTACTGGACGGGGTCGGAAATCTTCGCAACTATGACTGGGATTTTTCGAAGCTCTGGTACTCTCCCGCAATGGAAGCGCGGCGCGACCGAGTGGCCGACGGCTGCTTCTGTACTCACGAAAGCAATTGCTACTATCCCTCACTTCCGTTCAATCCCGGCCATCTGACCGAAATCAAGCGGCTCGAACGGGAAATGAAGGAAGCGGCGGAATGCATGAAGAGCTAGTTCGCTGGTTTCAGGTCAACCGGCGAGATCTTCCCTGGCGTAACGGCTACAACCCCTACCACGTCTGGGTTTCCGAAGTCATGCTGCAGCAGACTCAGGTCGAAACGGCGTTGCCGTACTTTGACCGGTTCACCCAGACACTTCCCACAATTCGGTCCCTCGCCCAAGCCGATGAACATACGGTCCTGAAACTCTGGGCGGGACTCGGCTATTACAGCCGCGCGCGGAATCTTCACGCCGCTGCGAAACGAGTGGTTGCCGAACATGGGGCAGAGGTTCCGCGCGATTATGAGACGCTCCGGACGCTTCCCGGCATTGGACAGTACATGGCAGGCGCAATCATGAGCATTGCCTTCAACCGGCCTTATCCCGTCGTCGATGGCAATGTCCGCCGGGTGCTGTCGCGCATCCATGGCTGGACGCAAGACAATCCAAAGCAACAATGGGAAGCGGCGGAGCAGCTTGTACAACAGGCCGAACCGCGGCTCATCAATCAGGCACTGATGGAGCTGGGCGCCAAGGTGTGTTCATTCAAATCGCCAAGATGCCTGTTGTGTCCCGTGCAGAGCCACTGTGCCGCGTTCCGTCTGGGAATGCAGGAGCAGATCCCTGCGGTGAAAAAACGGCCGGAAACGATCCGCGTGAATTTGTTTGCCGTAGTCCAAACGAAGAATGAGCTCTTTCTCATGCGTCAGGCAAAAGGCCTTTGGGAATTCCCGATGTTCGGCGAAATGCCGCCGGGCGCGCACCGGAACGTTGGAACGTGCCGCCACACGATTACCCATCATCGGCTCGAAGTGAATGTGCTGGCGGGAGCAATCCATCCATCAAAGGAATTCGAGTGGGTCGACATTCACGAGGTCCCGGTTTCTTCTCTTACTAAGAAAATCTATACGGTCTCTCAACGGGCTGATGAAGGCAGACAAATGTGAGCTGTCAAATGTTCTGTTGTCCAATGTCTAATGACCGTGTGAAGGAATGCAAATCCCCAATGTAGGGGCGGTCTATGACCGCCCACAATTTTGAGGAATGCAATCCGATGTATTGTGGGCGGTCATAGACCGCCCCTGCATTGGGGATTTGCATTCCTTCACAATTGGGTCATTCGGTAATCGCACCAGATACATTTGACATCGGACAACAATTCATCTGACAGCTCACATTTGTAGCGGTACGATGTCCTTTATGGCCGACTTCAACGTCAAAGCACTCGAAGCGGATCTGGATTTCGACCATCTTCCCTACTGGGATGTTGTCATCATCGGCGCCGGGCCCGCCGGGCTTGCGGCTGGACTCACCACTGCGCATCGCGCCCTGACGACGCTGATCCTTGAAGCCAAGGACAGCGCAGGCGGCCAGCCGCACTTTCTTTATGCCGACAAACGAATCGTGGATATTCCGGGATTCCCCGACGGAATCACGGGTGAGGAACTGTCCGAACGTACCTACCGCCAGGCTGTCAATGCATTCGTTCAATTTCGCTTCAACGAAGAGCTGACCGAAATCGAAGACACCTCCGAGGTCTATGATGGCGAACCTCTGAAGCGTGTGGTGACGTCAAAACATTCCTATCTCTGCCGCAAAGTCATCATTGCCTGCGGACTCCTGCACTATCCGCGCAGGCATGCTCTTCTGGATCGACTGGGCTCGGCAAACGTGTATTACAAGATTCCCAAAATCGGCGATTACGAAGGCCGGCGCGTCTCCGTCGTGGGCGGAGGCGACTCCGCCCTCGATGCCGCAATGATGGTGCTTGGACGAAAAGGAGCGGTCGACCTCATTGTTCGCGAAGCCGTCCCGGTGGGAAAACCGGATTCACTCGCCCGCCTGCGTCAGGCGGGCGCGGCGATTCGCGTTTCGGTGGAAATCACTGCAGTCGAGATTGCCGGAGAGCAAATACAAATCACCTTGAGCGACGGCGAAACAATCCGGTGTTCTCTCGTGATTGTGCAAATCGGATTCTTGTCGGCGAAGGAAACATTCGAAAGGCTTCGCCTGAAACTGAACGAAGATGCAAGCATCTCCATTGATCCTTATTTCGAAACCAGCCGTGAGGGAATCTTTGCCGTTGGCGATGTTCATGGAGACATCAAGTTGATCGCCGTTGCATGGGCCGAAGGAATCCAGGCGGCCATTCACGCTTTCAAGGAAATTACCAGTCCGTACTGGCTCAATGAAAAACGGCTTCGCGACAACAAGATTGCGTTGATTGGCGAAAAGATTACGAGGGCTGCGCGTTCGCGAAAGTCCAGTCCATGAAACACGTTCTGATCGTCGGATGCGGCTTCGCCGGTCTCAATGCCGCGAAGGCTCTGGGTGGAGCAGCTGGCATACAGGTGACGGTTGTGGACAGGCGGAACCATCATCTTTTCCAACCGCTTCTTTACCAGGTAGCGATGGCTGGATTAAGTCCGGCAGAGATCGCAGCACCCATTCGTTCGATACTTTCCCGATATTCCAATATCCGCGTACTGCTGGGTGAAGTCGAATCGCTGGATCTTCAACGCCGTTTGGCGAAGCTCGATACCGGTGGTGAGTTCTCTTACGACTATCTCATTCTTGCCTGCGGCGCCAGCCACTCCTACTTCGGTCATCCGGAATGGGAAGAATTTGCACCGGGCCTCAAATCGATCGAGCAGGCCACCGAGATTCGCCGGCGCGTTCTCACTGCATTCGAACAGGCGGAACGAGCTACCGATCCCAATGAGCGTCAAAGGAACCTGACTTTTGTGATTGTCGGAGGCGGGCCTACCGGAGTCGAACTTGCCGGCGCCATCGGAGAAATGAGCCGGCATACCCTGGCCAGGGATTTCCATGTTATCGATGCACGCGAGGCCCGGATTATTCTCATTGAAGCGGGTCCGCGTATTTTGCCGGCGTTCTCTGAAAAGTCTGCAAAGCGCGCAGTGCAGGATCTCGCGGAACTCGGTGTGGAGACACGTACTGGAAGCGGCGTCACATCCATTGATGGCACCGGAGTTCAGATTGGTAACGAGCGTTTGCCTGCAGCGACGGTCCTCTGGGCGGCCGGAGTACGGGCGTCTCCACTTGGGCGTGGCGCCGGACTCGAAGTGGATCCACAGGGCCGGGTGCCGGTTGCGCCCGATCTGAGCGTCAAAGACCAGCCGAATGTCTTCATTGCTGGAGACCTGGCCCGATTTACCCATCAAACTGGAAGTCCACTTCCGGGGACGGCCCCGGTCGCGATGCAGCAAGGCTCATTCATCGGCCGGACCATTCTGCGCGACCTTCAAGGGAAAACGCGAATTCCGTTCCAGTTTTTCGACAAAGGTCAAATGGCCACCATCGGCCGAAGCAGGGCCGTCATTGAAATCGGGAAGAGGCAATTTGGCGGATTCGCCGCATGGATCACATGGCTTGCGGTGCATATTTACTACCTGACCGGCTTCGAACACCGCCTTCTCGTTATACTCCAATGGGCATGGTCGTATCTGACATTCGGCCGGGGCGCCCGGCTGATAGTCGGAAAGGAATGGCGCCAGGAGAAACTCCGATAGCAAGCAGTGATAGACTGCGTGAATTATGGCAACCCCGAAAAAGGCAAAGCGAAAAGCGGCAAAACGTACAGCAAAGAAGAAGCCTGCTGCAAAGAAATCCTCTGCGGTCAAGCCCGGGCTGGCGAAGAAAAAAGCGATCCGAAAGAAAGTGTCCGCGAAAAAACCAGCCGCACGAAAAAAGATTTCAGCCAAACGGCCTGTTTCCAGGAAGCGCGTGATCCGGCGATCCAGCCCTGGCGAGGACACGGGAATTATCGAGCGGCGCCGCGTCTCTGCGCGGCCTGCCGGACAGTCCGGAGATTTGCAGGGGTTGTCCAGTGTGGAAAATGCGAATTCGGAAAGCGTCGATGAATTGCTGGAAGAGGGGAACGCCTTTGAAGCGGGTATTGTAAAAGGCATCGAAGACGCACCGCTTGCCGACGAAGACGAAGTCCGAACGCGCCAGGTACCTGAGGACGATGTTCCCGAAGAATACCTCGACAAGGACTAATAGCGGACCGCAGGCCAGTCGCTTCCCAGCCGCGTCAGCGGCGGCAGATCCCTTTAGCCACCGGCGTGAGCCGGTGAAAATTCAAGCTCGAAATCCAAATGAGCCGCGTAGCGGCGACAGATCAGGAAAATTGCTGGATCTGTCGTGCCTTGCGGCACTCTGTTCTTCGTGGATTGATGTTCCACCGGCTGACGCCGGTGGCTAAAGGGATCTGCCGCCGCTGACGCGGCTGGGAACGGGACCGGACTGACCTGTCACCGGGAATCCGGAGACGAAACAAACTGCGCGATTCGAGTCAGCCCCTTGTCGAGCACCTGCATGGAAGTGGCATATGAGATTCGAATATGCTCGGTTGTCCCAAATGCGGAACCGGGAACCACGGCAACGTGAGACCGCTCCAGCAGCTTCACCGAAAAATCCATGCTATCTTTGATGCCGCTTCCGAACGTAATGGAAATGTTTGGATAGGCATAAAACGCACCGCCAGGCTCCGCACATTTCACTCCAGGCATGGCCCTGAGACGATCGATGACAAACCGGCGACGTCTCGCATATTCAGCCAGCATCTGTTGAACAGAATCCTGAGGTCCCGTCACCGCTTCCAGAGCGGCGCGCTGCGCAATTGATGAGGGATTCGATGTGGAATGACTTTGCAGCTTCTGAATGGCGCTGATGACTTCCGCTGGGCCCAGCGTGTAACCAATCCGCCACCCGGTCATGGCATAAGTCTTGGACAGCGAACCTGCGACAACCACGATGCGCGTGAATTCGGGGTGCGACGCAATGGAGAATGGCGTTCTGCCGTCATACAGAAACTTCGAATAGCACTCATCGGTCAGCAGCCAGATGCCGTTTTTCAGGCACAATTCGGCAATTCGAACAAATTCTTCATCATCAACCACGGCGCCGCTGGGATTGTTCGGCGAATTCGCAATCAGCATGCGTGTCTTCGGAGTGATCGCGTTCTCAACCATTTTGGCCGTCAGCCGGAAATCCTCGTCCTCCCGCGTATTCACAAATACGACAGTCGCGCCGGCGTAGCGTGCAATATCCGCAAACGACACCCAGTACGGTGTGGAAATGATCACTTCCTCGCCGTGATCGACGAGAGCCGAGCACGTGTTGAAAATCGAATGCTTACCGCCCACATTGACGATGCATTCCGGCACGTCATAGCTGGACGCAAAGTCTCGGGCATGCTGTTCGACGATCGCCTTGCGGAGTTCCTGCGTGCCGCCAATTGCGGTGTATTTTGTGAAGTTCGATTCAATCGCGCGAATGCCTGCCCGCTTGATGTTCTCCGGTGTTGGAAAATCCGGCTCGCCGGCCCCGAAGTCCGCGATATCGATCCCCTGATCGCGTAGCTCTATAGCCTTCTGCGCGACCATCATGGTGCCGGACACTGAGATTCGAGACATGCGGGAAGCAAACGTCATGACCGGATCTTGAACTTCTCTCTCAAGCGTTTCTCCACCAATTCCGGCACCAACCCTGAAACGGAACCGCCATGACCGGCGATTTCCTTGACGAGCCGTGAACTCAAATAGGAATAGTGCTCGGCAGGCATCATGAAAACCGTTTCAATGGCGGGCGCAAGCCGGCGGTTCATCAGCGCCATCTGCAGCTCGTACTCGTAGTCCGTCACGGCCCGAATACCACGCACAATGACCTGCGCGTTCTTTCGCCGTGCATAGTCCACGAGCAGACCGTGAAAAACGTCAATTTCAATTCCCACATCCGGGAACTGTGGAGTAATGACCTCGCGGACTATTTCCTTCCGCTCTTCCACGGAAAACAGGGGAGTTTTCTGGGAATTGGTCAGGATTGCGATCACTACACGATCGAACAGACGAACGCTCCGCTCGACGATGTCCAGATGCCCGTGAGTGAGAGGATCAAACGATCCGGGATAAATTGCCGTGGTCACGGGCGCTTCCTGTAAAACGACAGGGAGCTGTCCCCTTGCGTCAGTGTCCGATACTTTTCCAGGATTCCGGAGGCCCCAGCAAATTCGTCCCGCTTTGAATGTTCCACGACGAGAATCGCGTCTTCGTTCAGTAAAGGCAAGCTTCCAAACATCTCCAATGCGCTAGTGTACAGGTCTTCACGGTCATAGGGAGGATCCAAAAACATAATGTCAAAGGTGGCGCCTTCCCTTTCAAGTGTTCTGCAGGCCTTTGAGAACTCCAATTCGAGAAGGCGGAATCCTGCGCGGATTTCCAGGGTTGCAAGATACTTTCGGATTATCGCAGTGGCTTTTCGCGACGAATCCACGAAAGTGACCTCGTGCGCGCCTCGGCTGATGGCTTCAATACCGACAGCACCCGTACCGGCAAACGCATCGAGAAATCGAGAGCCGTTGACGCGATCGCCAAGAACGTTGAAAAGCGTTTCGCGCAGCTTGTCGCTGGTGGGACGGATTCCGGGCGGAGGCGTTCCCTTCAATTGCCGGCTTCCAAATGTTCCTGAAATGATTCTCATTGGTCTTCAGTCCCTCTCCATCGATGACAATTGAACAGTGAACAATGAACATTTCTTCGGGGAAATGTTCATTGTTCAATGTTCACTGTTCAATTGTCATTTGGCTGAGTCAACCGACCGTAGCAAGGCCCGGGTGTCCTGCGCCCGACGTCGCGGCGAGCGATGCCATCAACGCTTCAGGATCTCCCGGCCCTTCGACCCACTGTCGAGCCTCCTGTTGCGCCAGGGCCAGTAGCGCGGAATCCTCCATCAAATTCGCAATTCGAAATTCCGGAATGCCGGATTGCCGTGTACCCGCCAGCTCTCCGGGGCCCCGCAAACGGAGATCGACCTCTGCCAGACGGAATCCGTCGGTGGTGGAGACCATCGCCTGAATGCGCTCCTGTGCTGCTTCTCCCAACCTGCTCGGGCTCATCAGAATGCACGTCGACCGATGTCTTCCACGCCCGACACGCCCGCGCAGTTGATGCAATTGGGCGAGACCAAAACGTTCTGCATGTTGAATGAGCATAATCGTTGCATTGGAAACGTCCACGCCAACTTCGATCACCGTGGTTGAAACCAGAATGTCAACGGTGCCTGAAGCAAAACCGCGCATGATCGCGTCCTTCTCATCGCTTTTCATACGCCCGTGAAGCAATGCCACACGGCGGTCCGGAAATGTTTTAGAAATCTTCTCCAGCCCTTCAGTCGCGGATTTCAGATCGATTTTTTCTGATTCTTCAATCAGTGGATAGACAACGTAGCACTGCCTCCCGCGCGACAACTCCTCGCGCATGATATTCCATGCTTTAGCGGCATCATTCACGGTGACATGAACTGTCTGAATCGGAGTGCGTCCTGGGGGCATTTCATCGATGACGGACAAATCCAGGTCTCCGTATACCGACATGGCCAAAGTTCGCGGTATGGGCGTCGCGGTCATCACCAGTGTGTTCAGCTTTTCGATTGCCGGCGACTTTTCCATCAGTCGCAGGCGTTGTATGACGCCGAAGCGATGCTGCTCATCGATGATGACGAGTCCAAGATTGCGAAACTCCGTCTTCTCTTCAATCAGGACGTGCGTTCCAATCACGAGCTGGATTTCTCCGGCGGCAAGGCGCCGGAACAGCTCTTTCTTTTCGGCCGGCTTGATTCCTCTCCGCAACACGCCGATGGAATACTGAAGGGGCGCGAGGATCCGCATCGCATTCCAATAATGCTGCTCGGCCAGAATTTCCGTGGGCGCCATGATGGCAGCCTGATAGCCATTGGCGATGGCAATAACAACGGCCTCAAACGCGACAATCGTTTTCCCGCTGCCCACGTCTCCCTGCATGAGCCGGTTCATGGGAAATGGAGATCTCAGGTCGTCGACAATTTCCTTGAGTACCCGCTTCTGAGCGTTTGTCGGATGAAACGGAAGGATCTGTTTCACCTGTCTGCGGATCGCATCATTGGTTTCGAATTGAATGCCCTGCGCGCGTTGAGTCTGCCGCCTCCGGTTCGCCAGCACCAGTTCCAGCTGGAAAAACTCCTGGAATATCAAACGACGGTGATAGGGAGAGTCGCGCCGGTTGAGCGCAGCAATGCTGTCTGTTTTTGCAGGAAAGTGAATACGCTCCAGGCAGCTTCGCAATTCCGGGAACTGGTGCCTGGTACGAATGGGCTCTGGAAGCGGATCGGAGACCGTGCTGTCCAAATCCGATAGTGCTGAGGATGTGATGCGCCGAAGCTGACGGCTCGTCAACCCGCCGATCTCCTCGTAGATCGGAACGATTCTACCGATGTCGAGCGAGTTCGCGCCATTGTCCGGAGACTCCTCGATGCACTCGAATTCCGGGTTAAAAAAGACAAAGTTTCGGTCGCGCGTATCAAGTTCCACGCGGCCGTACATCACCACTTCACGGCCTGCACTGAACGTCCGGCTTTGATGAAGGTAAGCGCCATGAAACCACTTGGCATGCACAAAACTCGTGCCGTCGGTAAGAACTGCATGAAAGATCCCGCCGCGCGAGCGGGTCTGGATCATGCGGCTCTGGTAGATTCGGGCATGAATCGCAGCATCCTGGCCGGGGTGCAGCGAATCCAGCCGGACGAAGCTGGCGCGATCCTGATACGACTTCGGAATTCGGATCAGCAAGTCGCCGACAGTGCGAATTCCGCGGGCGCTGAGCAGAGCCGAGCGCCGGGGACCGACGCCTTTGACAAACTGAACCTCGGTGTCGAGGCGAAGCATCAGTCGTTACTTGGCCTGTCCCTGCTGCGCCTTCGCCTGCAGATAGGCCTTGATGAATGGATCGAGATCGCCGTTGAGTACACGATCAACGTCACCGATCTCGACCTTGGTGCGGACGTCTTTCGCCAGTCTATACGGCTGGAGCACATAGGATCGAATTTGGCTCCCAAAGCCAATCCCGAGTTTGCTGTCTTCAATCGACTGCGTTTCGGCAGCCTTCTTCTCACGTTCCAGTTCGTAGAGCCGTGCCCGAAGCACCTTCATACACACTTCCTTGTTTTTGTGCTGCGAGCGCTCATTCTGACATTGCGTGACGAAACCGGTCGGGAGATGAGTGATACGAACCGCCGAGTCCGTCGTATTGACGTGCTGTCCGCCTTTCCCGGACGATCGATATGTGTCGATGCGAAGATCCTTCGTATCGATCACGACCTCGATCTTGTCGTCAAGTTCCGGATAGACCGCAACCGACGCAAAGGACGTATGCCGGCGTTTGGCCGAATCAAAGGGAGAGATTCGCACGAGCCGGTGTACGCCGGTTTCAGAATCCATCAGTCCGTAGGCATATTCACCAATAACGTTGATCGTCACGGATTTGATGCCCGCTTCGTCGCCGGACTGGTAGTCGAGGATCTGCGTCTTGAATCCACTGCGCTCGGACCATCGCAAGTACATGCGCATGAGCATCTCCGCCCAGTCCTGCGCCTCCGTGCCGCCGGCGCCTGGATGAATCTCGACGATGGCGTTGAGACGGTCGTTTTCTCCGGACAGCAGGACCTGAGTCTCAACCTTTTCGGCCAGTGCGTCGAGGTCACCGAGCGCCGTACTGAGATCGGAATCGACTGCCTCGCCTTCACGAGCCAGTTCGACAAGCGCCTGTATGTCTTCAAGCTGACTGGATAACTGCCGGTCGATGCTGAGGGTTTCTTCAAGGCGGGCCCGCTGCTGCAGCGTGCGCGTGGACTTTTCCTGGTCGGACCAGAATCCCGGATCGTCGATCAGAACCTGCAGTTCATGCAGCTGACGTTGTTTCCCTGCCGAGTCAAAGGAACCTCCGCACGTCCTCGCTGCGTTTTTTGACCTGTCCAAATCGTTCCATCAAATCTTCATGCATGGTTGCTGCGCTCCTTTACTGAATCCCGTCCTCTCCATTTTACGCAAACCGGGCGTCGAATGCGTTCCCAACTTAAAATGACAATTGAACATTGAACAATGAACATTTCGGGGAAATGTTCAATGTTCACAGTTCAATTGTCATTTTGGGGGACTGCGACATTGAGGTAAGCTTTCAGCATGAAAAAACATTTCGCGCTCGCTCTCCTGCTGTCAGCTTCCCTGTTGTTGTCCGGATGTATCGATATGGAATCGGTCGTGACCGTCAAGAAGGACGGATCGGGTACCATCGAGGAAACCACCCTCTTATCTGCACAACTCTCCGCGATGATGGCGATGGCCACTTCCGGACTGACACAGCCCGGCGCTCCGGCGGCAGTCCCCAACGTACTGATGACCGACGAACAGGCGAAGGCAAAGGCGAACAAGATGGGAGCCGGGGTTACCGTTCAAAGCATCGAAGCTCTGAAGAACCCGGATGGCCGGCAGGGCCAGAAAATTGTGTATGCCTTTTCGGATATCGCCAAGGTTCAGTTTGAGCCTGGCGACATGAATACAGCCGACGCTGTCCCTGGCGCACCAACCACAACAACCTCGCCAATTACTTTTGGATTTAGCAACGGTACGCTAACCGTCAAGAACGGCGGGAGTTCCATCCCTGCCGCTACCCCACCGCTGCCAGGCGGTCCGGCGGTCAATGGCAATGCGCCAGCCGGAGCGACTCCAGCCCCAAGTGCTCAGGATATCGCAATGATGAAGGGGATGTTTGCCGGCATGCGTATGGCGCTCAAGGTGAAATCCGCTTCGGGCATTGCGTCGACCGACGCGACATTTGTGGATGGCGATACGGTGACTCTCATGGATATCCAGATGGACAAGCTCTTCGATAATCCGGCCGTACTCGACAGGCTGTCGGGCCTGCAAAATAGTCCCAACTTGTCGCCCGCAGCGGCAAGTGAATCACTCAAGGGAATTGACGGAGTCCGGGCAGAAATCAAAGACACGGTTACTATCAAGCTGAAGTAGCACGGCTCCGCTACGCGGGTAAGCTGTTCCGACTGTAGGGGCAGGCGATCAAGAAACCCCTCTCCCAACGGGAGAGGGCGGCCGAAGGCCGGATGAGGGGTACCGCACGTAAATATTGTTACGTGCGGTACCCCTCACCGGCCGCTGCGCGGCCCCCTCTCCCGTTGGGAGAGGGATTTCTTGATC
>JBGPBY010000120.1:0-16096 GCA_041481485.1 Terriglobia bacterium | reverse complement strand
CTCTCCCGTTGGGAGAGGGATTTCTTGATAGACCGCCCCTGCAGCCGGAATCGTATTCATACCCAGCCTGGTATTAACACCATCTCTGCTACCACGCAGCCGGTCCGGGCATGGAGCGGTTGTGATTGAATGTGTATTCACCAATTGGACGCTCGCTGCCCGTCTCGTCGACGCTGACCAGACGCATGATCATCTTGTTTGACGGTGCGGCTTTCGCGAATGTGATCGACTCCTGAAGGATCACACTGCCGGCGTCGCGATTAATAGGGATATCCGGCAGCCGAAGCTGTTCAACTCCGCTTGCGTTACAGAGGCAGAGGTCCACGCGTCCGACTTTGCTGAAGTCCGCTGCGAGGCGTCCGATCAGGAAGTCGTCTTCAGCGGTAACGGTACATTCAACGCTGCCGCCGGCCGAAGGGGCATACTGGCGGACATTTCGGCCTTCCTCTGCGGCGCGCCTCAGAAACGTCTCACTCACAATCATTCGCAGCGAGCCTTCCCGTGCCAGCCTGCGGATGCCTTCAGAGAGAGCGCTCACTTCGCGAAGCCGGTCCCCACAGCTGTCGCACTGAAACAGGTGTTCTTCGACGGCTTCTTCATCGGGACCTGAAAGCAAAGCGAGCCAGTAGTCCGACAATGCTGCCGCATCGATGGGGCTGGAGCATCTCACTGTCATGAAACACTCCCCAGACAGTTGCGCAATTGATGGATCGCCCGGTGGCGGATTACCCGAACATTGGCTTCCGAAATGCCAAGGAAGTTCGCGACATCCGCACCAGTCTGCTCGTCATAGAAAGTCATGACAACCACGGTTCGTTCGCGTTCCTTTAGATCCTGCACGCAGCGTGTCAGCCGGTCATGGTCCAGAACGGGGTCGGGCGGCGGCGATGCGAGCAGATCCATACCGAATTGTTCAAGCAGGCGTTCTTTACGCTGGGTGCCACGGCGAAGGTCGAGAACGGTCATCCGGCAGGTTCCCAGTACGAATGAAGCCAGCTTATCGGGCTCGCGCAGGCGGCCCGCCCGCAATACTTCCAGCGTTTTGATCATAACCTGCTGCGTCAGATCTTCCGCGGCATGCACATCTCTAAGGTGGCGCATCCCATATAGATGTATACGCCGGGCCATTCTGTGAAAGAGTTCCGATTCCGCCCTGCGGTCACCGGCGCCGATTTGGCGCGCCAACTCCGCATCGTTCAGTTCAATGTTCATCAACACACTTATTATGTGTAACGAATTCGATGCTCGTTACACATCCGGGATAGCAAACGGGAAGTATTGTATCGAACAACGATGGGAAAGAGAGAGGTGAACCATGACGCAGATTGACGAAATCGCTCCGGATATTTTCAGAATCAGCACCTATGTGTCTGATTTCAATCTTCAATTCAACCAGTTCCTGATTCGTGACGAGGAACCGCTGCTGTTTGAAACAGGAATGAAGCAGATGTTTCCCCTGGTTCGAGAGGCTGTGTCCAGGATTATCGATCCCGCATCGATTCGATACGTCGCCTTCAGTCACTATGAACCCGACGAATGCGGCTCCCTGAACGAATGGCTTGCTCTTGCTCCGCGTGCCGAGGCCCTGACCAGCGTGGTGGGCGCCATGGTCTTTGTGAACGATGCCGCGATTCGTCCGGCGCGCGGACTACAGAACAACGAAACCGTGCAGACGGGAAACCACAAGTTCAGATTCAAATCCACCCCGCATTTACCTCACGGATGGGACGCCGGGTTCCTGTTTGAAGAAACGACACAAACACTGCTTTGCTCAGACCTGCTGGGCCACGCGGGTGACCCTTCCGCGGTAACGGAATCGGAAATCGTGAGCCGCTTTCGCGATGCGGCAATCGCATTCCAGGCCGGCCCCCTGGCGAATTACATGCCGTACACCCCCAACACTGAGGCTCAGATTCGGGAACTGGCTTCACTAAAGCCTCGGGTATGCGCCCCTATGCACGGCTCGACCTTCCTTGGAAACGGTGAAAAGGCACTGCTGGATATGGCGGCCGTTATGAAAGAGCTGTTCGCCGCGCCGAGTGTTGGCGTTGAACTCTCCCGTCATTGAGGGTGTGACCGCGCCTACAGAAACTCCACTGTCTTCCATTCCCCGAAGCGCATCATTTGTGCAATGATCCTCGTTCAAATTCACGGGAGGATTCGATGTCGCGAAAAATTTTCGGAATGATTGTCCTGGTTGCAGTCATCATCGGTGGAACGCTGCCTCTGGCCGCGCAGACGGCATGTGATCGCAAGTGTTTGAGCACGATGCTGGATCAGTACCTTGCAGCAGTCGTGAAACACGATCCGGCCGGCGCGCCGCTGGTGGTCGGTTTCCGTCAAACCGAGAATGCGATTAACGTGAGACCCCCAAATGGCGTTTGGAAAACAGTCACGGGTCTGCGCAAAGTGCAGCGGCGATATTTGGATCCCGTGTCCGGACAGGCCGCCTATTACGGAACCGTGGAAGAAGCCGGCGGTCCGGCGATTGTGACGGTGCGTGTGCGTGTTGAAGACCGGAAGCTGACTGAAGCCGAATGGTTCATCGCCCGCGCAAACGATCCAGGACTCAACGGCCCCCGGCAGCCCGGACGTCCTCCCGCTAATTCCTATAACGTCGATTATCTCGCGCAGAATCCGCCACCCGAGCGGGTCGTGCCTGCAGCCGCGCGGTCGGATCGCGCGACACTGATGCGCATCGTAGAAAGTTATTTTGATGCGATCACTTCTCACGATGGCACCGTCGCGTTGACGCATGCCGGATGCGGTCGAGTGGAAAACGGCTCGCCGGCTCCCGCGGGACGATTTTTGCCACCTGCGAATGCAGCCGCCCAGCCCGGTGCGGGGCAGGGCGCACCGCCGGCCGGAGGAGGAAACGACTGCGTCGGCGGACTTCAGAATTTCAATCTGGAGATGGTCGTCGCCCGAAGAATTCCACTCGTCGATGAGGAAGCTCAGGTCGTGCTCGCCTATGCCGTATTCATTCGCCGTCCCGGATCGCCGACTCCTCGCAACACTTTCAGCGAGTGGTTCTTTATTGATGAAGCGAAAATCCGCACGATCTATACCGCGATGTTTTATCCGGCGCCCGATCTTGCCGTTCCGAATTGGCCTCCCTACAACGGGAACTGGCCTCTTCCTGCGGCGATCGTGCCGGTCGCCCCGGCACAACCCGCACGGTAGCGCGGCTGCTCTGAGAAGACCGGACCTAAGGGGCCTGCGTCCGGATGTATTTATGTTTGCCAACGCAGAATCGTACGAGCGATTCATGGGTCGCTGGAGCAGGCTGATCGCAGCCCGGCTCATCGAATTCAGCAACATCCCCGATGAAGGACAAATACTCGATATCGGATCAGGCACTGGGGCGCTGGCGTTCGAAATCATCCAGCGGAAAGCCCGGTCTTGTGTAGTCGGCATCGACCCTTCGAAAGAATTTGTTGCATACGCAAACAGCGTAAATCGCAATCCGGAACACGTCACATTCGAGATTGGTGACGCTCAGCATCTACGTTAATGAAATTCGATTCATTCGAAGACTACTGGGGCCCATTCCTTCTCGGTCAGGGGCCTGCCGGAGCGTTTATGTCGAGTCTCGATTTCTCCGCCGTACAGCGCATAAAAAGCGAATTGAAACGTCAGCTTTCCCCGGCCGGAGATGACATCTCTTTCGCCCTGCCCGCACGCGCATGGGCAGTCTGCGGTACCGTTCCCATCGAATAGTTCACACGAGACTACATCAATCACGTCAGCGGCCAACGCACCTTTCCGGATAGCCGACAATACGGCCAGGTGAATTCACGATCGGTAAACATTAGCCCGTCTATGGAGACTCATCGGACGTGAATCCGTTCGCTCCAGCGCGAAACGGTTACACAGCCAAGATGAGCCACCAACTGACAATTCCGTGGCGTAACGGCGGGCGCACGGACGGATGAACCACTCTGAGTTGCACTCTCTTCGGATTCTGACTTCATGATTGACATTTATCGATAATCGATATTATCGTTACTCGATAACTTAAAGGAGGCGACAATGTCGAGTCCCATATCGAAATCGGTATCGGAAGAAAACGAGGGCCTGAGCGCGCCTTTTAACGGAACGGCCAAGCGTTTGTTCTACTGGCTCTCTATGCTCGTAGTTCTCTTGATCGCCGGACAGACGGTACTGGATGCGTTCGGCGTTCAGGTTATCCCGCACCGTGCTTGGGCCCAGGGAATCAGTCCGACGGTTATTCAGATTCCCGGCGGACAAGCGATCTACTACCAATACATTCTGGTTGATGCTGCGGCGGCAAATCTGAAGTTTGAACTGCCGGCGGGAGCGCAATCCAGTTTTCTGGGAGTTTCCGCTGTCATCCAACCATCCGATAGAAAGGCGGAGATCCTTCTCCGCTTGATGACAATGCCCGAAGACTTTTTTCTTCTGGCAGTCGTTTGGCTGCTGCGAAGCATCGTGCTGTCGGCATGGGGCAGTCCGGTAGACCGGCTGACACCCTTTATTCGCGCAAACGTCTTGCGGCTTCGTGCGATAGCGGGTCTCATTGGGACTTTATGGATCTACCATCTGTTACTTCCGCTACTCACCGAGCGACTTTCGCTATATACCGTATTGAAGGATATTCCAGCGATCGGGGAAGAACCGCCGTGGTTTTCCTTTGCCTCATGGGGACCCCTGGGAGTCGTCGCGCTCTTGCTGGTCTTGGCGCAGGTCTTTTCTCATGGCGCCAGGCTTCAAAACGATGTTGAAGGATTGGTGTGATACGAACAAAGGGGCGGGTTGATTCCCGCCAAATCACGTTTCATTTGGACGATCTATTGCAGTCACGCAATATGACACTCACGGAATTGGCCAACCGCGTCGATGTCACGCTGGTCAACCTTTCCGTACTGAAAAACAATCGAGCCCGAGCGATTCGTTTTTCAACGTTGGAAGCGCTCTGCAAGGCGTTGGATTGTCAGCCCGGGCAATTGATGACCTACGAATGACCGAGCCAAGTTATTGAATAGGCGGTATCCGGGCAAGTGCCAAGAAAACCACCTGTCACGGATTACCTGCGAAAAGTCGCCTGGTGTTTACCGATCCAGCGAAGCACCTGGCCGTTCAAACCGGCATCTCGTCCGGATGACAACAACCCGACCGGATTGTGCGGATGTGCGGTCAGGGGCCAGGAAGGCCAGCGGCTGTGCAAGGGGACAACTCAACTACAAATAACGTGAAGCTACTTCGCTGCACAGTTATTCGTTTCGGAGGACATCGGAGAAAACAATCCTGACCGTCCACCGTTGGGCCGTATGAAAACGCTGCCGGAATCCAGAGGCAGTTTGGCAGCGTTGGCGCAGAATTTAGGCCACACGCCGTTGCGCTGCAGATAGTCCTCGACGTTGGAAACGTAGAATGCGGTAACCGTCACACCCTTGTCCTTGAGGAAGGAACCCACAGCTTGCAACGCCTTCGGCCCTGCGAAATCGCCCACGACCGGCACAATCAGATTGTGAGTCTCCATGTTTTTGACAAACATGAAATTGTCTTCGGATGCGAGGTAACTGCGCTCGACTCCAGTTTCATCCGCCGTTGACATCAGCGAAGCGTAACTGGCCGCACCG
This sequence comes from Terriglobia bacterium, assembly GCA_041481485.1. Taxonomy (GTDB): domain Bacteria; phylum Acidobacteriota; class Terriglobia; order 20CM-2-55-15; family 20CM-2-55-15; genus JBGPBY01. Next base: position 10,493 of record JBGPBY010000120.1, on the reverse strand, counting down.
GATCTTCCATTAATCGACGACGTGTAATTAATTGCGGGACCGAATTGGCGGAAGTTCTTATAGACATACTCGATGCCGTCGATGTCGTCGTGACTCAGGCGGAAACCGTGCACTTGTGTGAGGCGATCCGTAATGGCCTTCAGATTCGTATTGAATGAAGTCCCGTCGGCAACTTCAGCCCGCAAGTACGCGTTCATGAGTTCCGCTGCTGTCGATCGAGTGGTCAGGGCAGCCGGCCGTTTCCGATTGAAGAGGCGCGCCACGAAGTCGGCCCGGTTCGCCGACATCTCAAAGAGTGCCTTGTACATCAGATGCAGAAGCATGTTGCCACGGCGAATGTCCGCAATGAATGCGATCCGTGAATGCATCGCGGCAATGTAGGTGAAATTTTGTTCGGGACCTACGCCGAGATAGACGCCTGCCCCTTTCGGTCGTTTCGAGAGAGCTGTAGCGACAGTCGAAAGCCCATTCTCGTTCGAAAGAAGATTGTCCGTCGAACCGGAATTCGATTGGAAGAAGCCGTCAGGCTCCGAAATCCGTTCGATGAGCGACCAGAATTCCGCGTCGGAAAGCGTGCTGGGCAGCGTGTCGGCTGCAGTGATGCACAGATTCAGCACGAGAATGCCAAGGATCACCACAAGGCAGAAACCAGTTCCGAAACGTTTTGAAATCATTCGAAAAGACTAACAGAGAGCCGCCGGGAAGTCGCCAACTGCAGCACGGTGCACAGAACCGGCGCGCGCGATTTCCTACCCCGCACGATTTGGAGACAGCATTAATGCTTTCCTTCCGATAACGCGCAGTCACACAAAGCGTGAATGATTTGGAATTGCGAGGCTGTAGGGGCGGTCCATGACCGCACGCGACTTCTAATTTGACAGATTGTGGGCGGTCATAGACCGCCCCTACAGTCGGAACGGCATTCATTCAAACGGAGACTCAACATTAACTCGAACGAAATTGACATAGTGTTCCGGCTGTTCGAGACTCTTGGGTACAGCCATAAAGTCAAAAGCCCGGATAAACCGATCATGTCTAGATCCCTTGATGAAGTACTTGTAACGGCCAAACTGGCGCGCCGGCCAACGCGGCCGCCCGATTACGAAGCCGAGAACCGGGCTCTTTCTGCAATGGCCGAAGCGATGGTCGGATCGCCGCAGATGATCCTGCAGAAACTGGTGGAAGCGGCGCGCGACTTGTGCCGGGCCGACTCGGCTGGAATCAGCATTCTTGAGCCCGGTGGCGTGGCAGGTGTATTCCGCTGGCACGCGATCGCCGGGCAATTCGCGCCGAACACAGGGAGCCATGTGCTGCGCGAGGCCAGCCCTTCCGGTATCGTGCTCGACCGCGACGCCGCGCTCTTGTTTTCGTATCCGGAACGGCACTTCGATTACGGCATGGCGATCGATCCTCCGATCGTCGAAGCACTGCTGGCGCCGTTTCACAGCGAGGGAAAGCCGGCCGGCACGCTGTGGGTAATTGCGCATACGCCGTCAAGGAAGTTCGATACAGAAGACCAACGGGTTCTAACCAGTCTCTCGCGCTTCGCGTCTGTGGCATATCAGGTAAAGATGGCGGCGCTCAATGCGGTTAGAGCCAGGGAAAACTCGCGCCAGATACTGGATACCGCTGCGATAGGACTAACGCGTTGCAGCCGCGACCTGCGTTTCCTTTCGTGTAATCCTGCATACGAGAAGCTCGCCGGACAGTCGGCCGAGCAGATCGTCGGCCGCCCCATCATTGAAGTCATCGGTATCGAAGCCTTCGAGGTGAAACGCCCGTATATCGAACGTGTATTGCGCGGCGAGCGCGTCGAGTACGAAGAGGCGGTTCCTTTCGCCGCCGGCGGGTTGAAGTTCCTGCACGTTGTTTACACGCCGTGGATTGAGGGCGATAGCCAGGTCGCCGGATGGATGGCGTCAGTTTCGGACATCACGGATCTGAAACGGACCACGGAGGCGTTGCGGGAACGCGAACAGCGGCTCCATCTTGCCCTCGACGCCTCAGGAGCGGGCTCCTGGATGCGAGATACCCGTACCGGCCGCGTCGACTGGGATGATCGTTTCCGTGAAATATACGGTGTCAAGGCGGGAGAGCCGGCCTCTTTTCAAGTCTGGCTGAACCGAGTTCACGAGGAGGACCGTGAGAAGGTGCTCGATCTCTGGGACCAGATCCAGCACACGAACATGGACACTTTCGACTTCACGTTCCGCATCGTGCGGCCCGACGTAACCATTTCGTGGATACAGAGTTTGGGCCAGGCCCATCGCGATGTCCACGGACAAGTGATGCGGCTCATCGGAATTGACCTGGATGTCACGCAGCACCGGCGTGCCGAAGAGGCTCTCCAGGCACGCCGTGACGAGGAACGTAATCTCGCATTGCAGAAACAGTCCGAGGAGGCCCTCCGTCAAAGTCATGCGGAGCTGCAACGGCGGGCGCTCCAGTTGCGCCGGCTCGCGTCGGACCTGACTCTGGCAGAACATCATGCCCGCGAAGAACTGGCGAAGACGCTTCATGACGGTCTGCAGCAGTTATTATTCAGTGCCGAGATAACGCTTGATCGGGCGGGAGCTTCAATCTCTCAGGCCGACCGCGCCGCGTTGCTCCAGAGGGCGCGCGCCGAAATTAACGAAGCGATGGAGGCGGCACGCACACTCAGTGTAAATCTCTTCCCTCCTATGCTGAACATTGAAGGCCTGCCAGTCGCCTTGGTGTGGTTGGCAAAACGGACGCAAGAGCAGTACGGTGTTTTCGTGAATGTAACTGCCGACCCCCAGGCTAATCCCGCGACAAGGGATGTTCGCATCTTGCTCTTTGAGGCGGTCCGCGAGCTGCTGTTCAACGCGGTAAAGCATGCCCATGTCGATCAGGTCGATGTCAAACTCGAGGTTGGTCGCGACAACGCCATTCATATTCAAGTGAGCGATGAGGGTATCGGGTTTGATCCAGCCGTTACTCTCCATCACAAGCACCACCAGCAAGCCGGGTTGGGGTTGTTCAGTATCGAGGAGCGACTTGCTTTGCTGGGTGGCCGTCTGGACATCCACAGCGCGCCGGGAAAAGGAGCGCGGTTCAGTTTGACCCTACAGCAAAGTGATCTGCCTCAGGCCGGCAGGGCGGAAGCAAGGCGCCATGACGAAGGCCGGCAGAAACGCCTGGAATTTGACTCGGCCGCTGGCACCTCGAAGCCTCTGCGGATTCTGATCGCCGACGACCACGAAGTGGTGCGCGCCGGTCTCCGCGAACTGGTCAACGAACGACCCGGGCTTTGGGTTGTCGGAGAGGCGGCAAACGGCGTCGAGGCAATCTCCCAGGCAATGGCCTTGCAACCGGACATCATTGTTATGGACGCTTCTATGCCTCAGATGAATGGCGTCGAGGCGACGCGAGAGATTCGTAGAGCCCTGCCACACATCGAGATCGTAGGGTTTTCAACTCACGATGACAAGATCAGCGAGCGTTCAATGAGGGACGCGGGAGCAGAAGCGTACTTCACCAAGAACGATGGGGCCGATAAACTAATCGATTACCTGCTCTCCGTCCGGATACAGGCAAAAGGAGCGGCGAAAGGTTGATTCGGGCAGTTGGTTTGGTTTGTGACTACCGCTGACGGGGAAGCTTACTTTCGATCGTAAAGACAATCAATGTCCCGAGTGAGATTTGCCGTTCCCTGGGCAATCATGGCAAGCCCACCAATCAAAACAAAGCGCACCTTGCTGTCGACTAGCGAGCGGAGTGCCTGTTCAAAATCAGGGGACGCGGACATCGAGCATCCTGGAGAGCTGCTGAGCCGCTTGTTGGGCCTGTCTCACACGCTCATCGGGAGTTAATCGAAGATTGGCCCGGATAAGACTGAGGTCGATCCCGTTCTCGTCCTGCCATCCATAGGGGTATTCCGCTAAGTACTGCGCCGTTGGATCCGGGGATTTCTCGTTTTCGCGGCTCACAATTTCAATTGTGCGCTAAGAGTCTCGGACTCTCCAACGGAAACAATGGCAACTTCTGAATGTCTCGAAGCGGCCATTGCCGACAGCTATGATTCGTCGGCAACAATGAAACTATCGGCGTTGCTCTCGCCGGCAGTCGGCCTGAAACCGTGCCGCCCACTCGGGATCGCCGACGCGTGCGCTTCGCATTGCCAGGAACGCTTGATCCTCGCACAGCGCCGCCGGATACGGTGCTCTCGTTATTGTTGAAGGGTGGCCGAGATAGAGAATAGCGTCCGCCAGTTGTTCCACCTTCACCGGATAATCTGGGCCTGGAGGCATTAAGACACCCGCGGAGCCCGCGCCGATGGCCGTACCGTGCACCAGGGCGAGGCTGGGTTTGGGCCACAACATCATGTCAGCTCCTTTGGAGAAGGCCCTGAAAAGTTCTCAGGACCGACGATACACGCGCGTGCCATCTTCGAAAAAGCGAAAACGAGCAGAGCACAAACGAAAACAGCCCGCTTCGGGAAAATTCCGAAACGGGCTGCTGTGCTGAAACGAACTGCGTTAGCGCTGGCCGCCTGCTGTTGGAGGGGTCGCCCCTCCACGACCCGGCGCCTGTCCGCGGGCTCCGCCTCCGCCTGCGCCTCCGCCACCACCTCGCCCTGCACCGGCCGGGGCAGGCGGCTGAGGATTCGCTTTGGCGAATCGTGCAGTCTCAATGTAGTTGCGGACGGCCGTATTGCCTTCATGACAAGCGTACTCAAACATCTGATAGCTGTTGTCGAGCATCATGGGATAGGCCACTGTAAACGATCCGGTTGCGAGTACCGTCGGATCGATAACTTTGATTGAGTACTCACCGGAGTCCGGACCGGTGCGGGTGATGCGCTCAATGGTTGTCATGCTTGTCGATGACGGCTGCAGCGGGCGGGGAGAACCGGGGACGCCGGCGCTGGTGAGTTCGGTCTGACCATTGAAATTCGTGGTCTCGATAACGAGAGTGTTTCCCTCCCAATGTCCTCGCGATTCCCCAAGCCATTGCTTGATCGCAGGATCGAGCTTCGGCAAAGGTGTTGTGGGAATGATGCGTGCCTCGTGCGCCATTTCCACAGTAATGATGACGTAGCCCGGCGACTGCGTGATGCGGACGCCGTTGTTGTAATTGCGCGGTTCCATCGAAACAGGCAACCCACGTGTGATGCAGCGATCCCACGGACCGAAGTCTGAAATGCCATCATACGAACCTTCGGCATCTTTGCCAGGCTTGTAAGTGCTGTTCATTTTCGACTGCAACTCCGTGCCGTAAGGCGTGAGGGTCGGAAATTGCCCATTCGGCAGATCGACGATCAATGATGTCTGCGAAATCGCAGTTCCGGACTCCGAGGACGGCAATGTTCCCGACGCCTTCTGCTTGCTGGACTGCTCGGAGCTTGCCTTCTTGGCCTTGAACTCCTCATCGGTGAGGTAAAGTTTCTCCCCTAGCTGAGCGTTCCGCACCAGGTTTGTCGAGACCAGGTGATTGAGCGGCCACATACCGGAGATGTCGGGCTCTCCCCACGACGTCATCACTTGTTTATAGGGTGGCAGAACAGGCTTGGATCCCTGTTGCTGCACCGCGGGGGTCTGCGGAGCCGGCGGCTGGCCGCGTTGAGCGGCCAAAGTGCCCGGAAGAGAAACCAACGACAGACCCACGCCGAAGATCAACCCAGCATGAATCAAAGTATGTTTCATCATAAATTCACTTCCCTACTTCGGCTGTTCGGCATCAGGATTGGAGCCGCCCATCGAGAGCTTCTTTCCATCGGCAAACTCGATACCGGATGTATTCATGCGTAACGCGCCGTCTTTCGCAGGGGAACCGGATATTTTGATTTTTGTGCCTACAGGCAACGTATCCCTGGTCCAGCCCAGACGAAGCAACACACTCGGCGATCCGCCTTCAGCCTTCCAATGTTCGACTTTGCCATCGGGCGTCGTCACATCGAAGTGAATCCAGGAATGGGGGTTGACCATCTCCAACATGACAACTTTCCCTTCGAGTGTGATTTTTTTCGTACCGTCGAATTCCGCTGCAAATGAATGGTGTGCAGTCAGCGGCAAGGTTGTGGCCAGTAGTACTCCTACACCCGCCAGAACACTTAATAGTTTGTTGCGCATGGGTCTCCTCCTCTTATTATTATTACGGTTTCGGTTTGTCACCGATCAAATCATGATAAAGAAGCATATCTGCAAATGGGACGCATTTGTGCTCGAGTGCCTGAGCATTCTCGTCAATCAAGCGATATAAAGGCATTTCAATTGTCCAGGGCCGTGTGTACGTCAATGGGTCATCAAGAGTTGCTTCGTACTGGATGTGGGTCGAATCGATAAGTCGAAACCTCTCAGTAACCTTTAACTTATTGCTGTGAAAATTGCCGGCCCGATCGAGCCGGGTGTCGGGAAGCAGATCCGTGGTTACGATGACGAGGACATCATCTTCCCAATGACCATTGGACCGGCCCATCCAGGAATCGACAGGGTCCGTATTTTGATCATTATCTCTCATATGAACGAATCGGTTCCCTGCCGCGAACGGATAAATCATTTGAATGTCCACGTCGCCCTGAGAGATCTGAAATGGAATATTGTGATACGTGTAGCGAGGAATACCTAACATGTAGCACTTTGCTTCATTGTCGGACTCCGGCCATTTTGCGCGATTTTCGTCACGCTGTTTCAGGGCTTCGGGTTTGTAGGGAATCGTCCCGCCCCCCTTCAGCACGCTTTTCCCGGCAGGAATGGAAACAATCGCGCCATACTGCCAGGCCTGAGACAGTACCGACACGCTGTGCGCTTCAAGATTCCAGTTTGCGCTGTTGATCGCCTGCCAGACGCCGTTGAGATTCGGATGACCGTTAACGCGTGCCGGCGGCTGTGGCGCACTCTGTTGCGCACTCAATTGAAATTGTCCGGCGCCGGCGGCAAAAACTGTAGCCGCAATTGCGATTGCGCCGATGAATCGATTTCCCATTCGTTAGACTCCCCGAAAACTGATAAATCGCTTCGGAGTATATCGAAATTGCGGACTCGATCGAATTCTTATGTCGGGGTCCTGCGATTTGCAATAATGCGGGTTCCTGAAGGAGGCTCTTATGAAAATCGCGCTAGGATTGCTGCTGGCCGGCTCGGTGTTGATGGCGCAGGATACCGATACTCCGGAAGCCCATGTCGCGGCCGCAAAGGCTGCGGCCGGTGAGGATTATCTGAGTCTGTTCAACTTCGTTTGTCCGGCGCCTGCCCAGCGCGGAGCGCCCGCAGGAGCTGCCGGGGCGCCCCGCGGTCAGGGCGGCGGCCAGGCGGCCGGACGGGGCGCTGGCGGCGGGGCTCGCGGCGGCACACCTGACCGGTCCACCTGGCACGCCGAACCGGTAAAGGTATTCGACAATCTGTATTGGTTCGGACAAACCGAATATTCCGTTTGGGCGCTAACCACGTCAGACGGCATTATCGTGTTCGATGCCATATTCGACTACTCCGTTGAAGATGAAGTCGACGCCGGCATGAAAAAGCTGGGCCTCGATCCGACGAAGATCAAATATGCGGTCGTCAGCCACGCGCACCCGGATCATTTCGGCGGCGCAAAATTCCTTCAGGATCACTACGGTACTCACGTGTACATGTCGGCAGAAGACTGGGATGAGCTCGATCGAATGAACGGAACCAAACCGAAACGCGATCTGGTCGCCACGGACGGTCAGAAGTTCACCCTGGGCGACGCGACCGTGACTATGTACTTCACTCCAGGCCATACGCCCGGCACGATCTCTTCGGTTTTCCAGGTGAAAGACGGTGGCAAGACTCACACCGTGGCGTTGTGGGGAGGCATGGGACTTAACAATGACAGCGCGTCATTAACGAAATACGTCGCATCGGTGAAGAAGTTCGAGGACGTCGCACGCCAGGCCGGCGCGGACATTATTCTTTCGAATCACACGGACTGGGACCGATCCAAAGTGAACCTGCCGATGCTGGAGAAACGCACGCCGGGAATGGCAAACCCATACGTGACGAACAACGCAAGTGTTCTGCGCTACCTGAAAGTGGCGGAGGAGTGTGCGACGGCGAAATTGATGCGGACGATTTAGCCGTGCGTCTCCCAACTTGTCTAATGTCCGATGTCCGATGTCCAATGCACTTGCTTCGATGGCGAACTGACCAAATGACTGTGAAGGAATGCGAACCCCAATGTAGGGGCGGTCTATGACCGCACACAATTCGAAGGATTGCATTCCTCAAAATTGCGGGCGGTCATAGACCGCCCCTACATTGGGCCGCGCCTACAGTTATTGGGTCATTCGGTAATTTGGTGATCGAAGCAAGTACATCGGACATCGCACATCGGACAGCGGACATTTGACAACGCGGGAACTCATCTTCCGGCCAACGCCGTCTGCGGAATCACCTTTGCGTCGACATTCAGCTTCAGAGATTCTTCCACGTGCACCGGCTTTCCCAGCGTTTCGTATGGCTTTACAAAATCCGGATCGAAGAACTCGAAGCCGTCGAGGACTTCCCAGGCGAACAACGTGTAGTCCCCAGGAGCGACGTCGCGCATGTTGAATCGGCCTGCCTGATCGGTGGTTCCGGGATAGTAAGTAAAGGTGTATGGATCGGCAGTTTCATTGGGGCTGGGGACACCGCCGGGATCCACGCCCGGAGGAATGCCCGGCGGAGTTCCCGCCACCAGATAGTAACGTCCCGGAGTAATCCAATAGAGGCGATACTCGCCGCGGTCGTTGGTGCGCGCCGTTCCGGCCTGCTGGAACAACCGGATGCCATTAGCATTGTACGTGGCTTTGATGATGCGAACCGTCACCCCCGATGCCGGTTGTCCGGTTTCGTCCGCGATGCGTCCATTGATGTTAGCCGCACGCGTCAGCCGGACGACCAGGCCCTTGATGGTTTCACCTTTGGTCAGCGTGAGTACCGATCCCTGCCCGGTAAACGATCGCTGGCCATATTCCTGCTTCACATATCCATTGAGCGTCACGGCAATGCGATAGGTACCTTCTTCAAGATCCGGCACCACAAACTTGCCGTCTCTGTCCGTCGTTACAGAAGGAATCGGGGCCGGCTGAACGGGCTGCTGCGGCGGAAGCGCCGGCGCAGCAGCTCCCGGGGCAGGCGCCGGCGGACCTCCTGGCAAGCCGACATTCGGTGAAGGATTGATGAGAAACGTGTTGATGGTTCCGGCCGTGGGAATCGCAGCGCCCGTTGAGGCGTTCACCCGCGTCACAGTGACTTTCGCGCCGGATACGGGCTCCGTTGTGGCCTCACGAAGTACGGTTCCCTCCATCTTTCCGCGCGGTGGAGGAGTTTGTGGCTGCTGAGATTGTTGCGGCAGCAGGAGCAGCGCAAGAGTGACGGCGTATAAGTTCATAGTTGTCCCCCTTGGATAAACGCAATTTGCACGGATTTGTTATCAAACTATTTTCATTGGAGCAAATTTTTATCGGTATAGAATGTCGCCGTGCGCTGCCCTGCACGCACACACTCATCAATAAATTAAGGAGCGAATATGTGCGATCAGGATCATAGTGAAAAAGATTTATTGGAGTATGAATCTCGTGGTTTGGTAACCCGTCGGCAATTCGGCGTCATGTTGGGAGCGGGAGTGATGATGATGCTGCCGCCGGTTCAAAACCCGGCTACCGTGACCGATTCCGAAGTCAGCGTAAAGACTCCGGACGGCACCTCCGACTGCTATTTCGTGCATCCCGCAACTGGCACTGCACCCGGAGTTCTCATCTGGCCGGATATTTTTGGATTGCGGCCGGCGTTTCGCGAAATGAGCAAGCGGCTCGCGCAATCGGGGTATTCGGTGCTTGTGGTGAATCCGTTCTATCGCCAGCAGAAGGCTCCCACTGCACCAGACGGGGCGAAAACAGCGGTTAATTCGCTGGTGCCGATGATGAACGCCTTCGTGATGAATACGAATTTCGTTATGTCTGATGCCAGGGCATATATCGGCTGGCTGGACCAGCAAGCTTCGGTTGCCAAAAACCGGAAGATGGGGACGCAAGGTTACTGCATGGGTGGGCCGCTTGCGTTTCGCACCGCAGCCGCGATGCCGGATCGCGTTGGAGCCGTGGGATCATTCCATGGCGGTGGACTTGTCACCACCACGCCAGACAGCCCGCATCTGGTAGCTGCGAAAACCAAGGCGCAATTCCTGATCGCGATTGCTGAAAACGACGACATGCGCGCGCCGAACGATAAGACCGCATTGAAAGAAGCTTTTGGAAATGCTGCGGAAATCGAAGTGTACACCGGCTCGATGCATGGCTGGTGCCCTCCGGATTCCGGCGTCTATAACCAGCCGCTTGCCGAAAAAGCCTGGACCCGCCTGCTGGCCCTGTACGGAAAAGCGCTGGCCTGAGCGGGGAGAGGCGTGAATGAATGGGAATCCCCAATGTAGGGGCGGTCTATGACCGCCCACAATCTGGAGGACTGCATTCCTTAAAATGGCGGGCGGTCATAGACCGCCCATTCATTGGGGATTCGCATTCATTCACGCCT